>CALXUS010000032.1 GCA_944391745.1 uncultured Clostridia bacterium | reverse complement strand
CTTAACATTATATATTAGGTTTTTATATGTGTCTATTTTTTTACATATTTTGTTGCATTAATTTTTTGAATTCATAACCCAAAATGCAGATAAAAAACTATTATAAAATCCATTGCATAAATTTGAAAATTATGATATAGTATTAACGGCTTAAAAAGCAAATAAAAATTATATGGAGGTATTATATATGGAATTAAAAGGTTCAAAAACAGAGAAAAATCTAATGGATGCATTTGCTGGTGAATCACAAGCAAGAAATAAATATACATATTTTGCAAGCAAAGCTAGAAAAGAAGGATATGAGCAAATTGCTGAAATATTCGAAGAAACAGCTAACAATGAAAAAGAACATGCAAAATTATGGTTTAAATTATTAAATGGAGGAGATATTCCTTCAACAGAGGAAAACCTAAAAGCAGCTGCCGAAGGTGAAAACTATGAATGGACAGATATGTATGACAGAATGGCAAAAGAAGCTAAAGAAGAAGGTTTTGATAAAATAGCTTATTTATTCGAACAAGTTGGAAAAATAGAAAAAGAACATGAAGCTAGATATTTAAAATTATTAGAAAATGTAAAAGATGGATTAGTATTTAGTAGAGATGATGAAAGAATATGGAAATGCAGAAACTGTGGACACATAGTAATAGGAAAATATGCTCCTGAAGTTTGCCCAGTTTGCAATCATCCAAAATCTTTCTTTGAAATAAAAGCAGAAAACTATTAATATGTTAATCACTTAATATTCATAAAATTTTAAAAGCCAGTTGAAAAGACTGGCTTTTTGTATTATAATTTATAATGTAATAAATAATTTTGGGAGATAACAATGGAAAAAGAAAAACTTAAAATAAAGGGCGTATATAAACATTTTAAAAATAATTATTATATACTAGAAGATGTTGCTACACATAGTGAAACAGGAGAAAAATATGCAGTATATAGACAACTATATGGTAATGGTGAATTATATATAAGGCCGTTAGATATGTTTCTATCAGAAGTAGATAAAAATAAATATCCTAATGTAAAGCAAAAGTTTAGATTTCAATTACAAAATATAGAAAAGAAAAATGAATTACAATAAAGAGGTTAAATTTATGAATATTGGTTTCACAATTGGAAAATTTGCACCTTTACACAAAGGGCATGAAGAACTAATAAAAAGAGGTATAGCCGAAAACGATGAATTTTACATTTTAATAAATGATACAGATGTTACTAATATTCCACTCGAAACAAGAGCTAAATGGCTAAAAGATCTGTTTCCTAAAGCTCATATAATACTTGGAAAAAATCCACCAAAGCAATATGGTATGGATGAAAAATCTATAAAAATTCAAACAGATTATTTAAAAAATGTATTTAAGGGAATTCCTGTAACTAGATTTTATTCAAGCGAAGAATATGGAAAATATGTTGCGCGAGATTTGAAAGTAGAAGATAGAAGAGTTACAAAACAGATTCCAATAAGTGCTACATTAATCAGAAATGATTTGGAAACAAACAAAAATTACTTGGAAAATAAAATATATAAAGAATATAAATTTTTAAAAAAGGAAACAATTAGTAAAATATAGCATGATATTTTTAAAAAATTAGGTATAATTAAATAAAAGGAAGGAATTAAATCGATGCAAGAAAGAAATATTTTTGATGTTTTAGAAGAAAGAGGATATATTGAACAAACAATAGATAAAGAAAATTTGGTTAAATTATTAGGTAGTGAACATATACCTTTTTATATTGGTATAGATCCAACTGCAGATAGTTTACATGTTGGTCATTTTGTATCTTTAATGGTATCTTCATATATGCAAAAAGCAGGACATAAGCCTATTATATTGGTTGGTGGAGGAACTGCAACAATCGGTGACCCATCAGGAAAAACAGACATGAGAAGAATGATGGCTAGAGAAGAGATAAATCATAATGTTGAATGTATAAAAAAGCAAATCAGTAAATTCTTAAGTTTTGAAGGTGATAATGGAGCCATTATTGTTAATAATGCAGATTGGCTATTAGACTTAAAATTTGTAGACTTTATGAGAGAAATTGGCTCTTTATTTTCTGTTAATAAAATGTTAGCTGCAGAATGTTATAAAAATAGATTAGAAACTGGATTGACTTTTTTTGAAATGAGTTACATGCTTATGCAATCTTATGATTTCTTACATTTATATCAAGAATATGGTTGTAAGCTTGAGATAGGTGGAAACGACCAATGGTCTAACATAATAGGAGGGGCAAACCTTATTAGAAAATTAGGACATGATGATGCTTATGCATTAACATTTAGACTTCTTACTACAAAAGAAGGTAAGAAAATGGGTAAGACCGAAAAAGGAGCATTGTGGTTAGATGAAAATAAGGTATCACCTTATGAATTCTATCAATATTGGAGAAATATTGACGATAAAGACGTAAAAACAGTTCTTTGTATGCTTACATTTTTACCAATGGAAAAGATAAATGAATTAACAAATGTTGATGGAGAAAAAATAAATGAAGCAAAAAAGATTGCAGCTTATGAAATAACCAAATTAGTCCATGGAGAAAAAGCAGCAAAAGAAGCAGAAGAAGCATCAAATAGCTTATTTGGAAGTGGTAAAAATACTGATAATATGCCTAGTTGCGATGTTATAGATGGATGCACAATATTAGATGCTATAATATCAGCAGGTTTTGCACCATCAAAAGGACAAGCAAGAACATTAGTTTCTCAAGGCGGAATAAGCATTAATGATGAAAAAATAAGTGATCTTAATTACAAAGTAGTTAAAGCAAATTTCCAAGGAGATGTAATTTTGAAAAAAGGCAAAAAAGGATTTAGTAAGTTAATTATAAAATAGAAACAAAATACAATTTTTAATATTTTAAAAATTAGAAATTGTATTTTTTATTTAAAAAAATATTTTCATTAAATAGTTGAAAGAGATTTTGCACAATGATAAAATAATCTAGAAAAATTAATGAATTAATTGGAGGATAATTATGATACATAAAATGAAATTAAATGAGGAACCTTTTGAAAAAATAAAAAACGGAACGAAAGATATTGAATTTAGACTAAACGATGAAAAAAGACAAAAAGTAAAAATTGGAGATCAAATAGAATTTTCAAAACTACCAGAATTACAAGAAAAAATACTAGTCGATGTTTTAGACTTGTATAACGAATCCTCATTTGAAAATCTATTCTATAAAATATATTCAGATAAAGACTTAGCTAAGAAATATGCGAAAGCAATGCATGAATATTATTCTCCTGAAAATGAGAAAAAATACGGCGTTTTGGGCATAAAAATTAAACTTGTAGATAATTACTTTAGATATACTTATAACAAATTAGTAAGAGATAAAATTCCAGAAAATATAGATAGTGAAAAAGGTAGAAAAAGTAAATATAAAATATTAAATGATGATGAGTTTTTAAAAGAACTCAATAAGAAAGTAATAGAAGAAGCAAATGAGTTCGCTGAAGAAAATAGTATAGAAGAACTTGGAGATTTAATGGAAGTAATTAATACGATTATGAAAATAAAGGGCTACAAAATGGATGATGTAAATATTGCAATGAAGAAAAAAGTAGATAAAAAAGGTTCTTTTAATAATAGAATTTATTTAGAATATGTTGATGAAAAAAGTAGAAATCTAGAAGAAGAAAAAGAATTAAAAAAAGAGTTTAGAAAATAAGTAAAAATCGAAGCTGTTTTTAGGGACACCTTCCAAAAACAGCTAAAGAACAAAAAAACTAATTTATTGGGAGATGAATATTTTGGAAAACTCAAAAGAAGAAGTAGATATTAGTAAAATATACGGAGAAGATGCTACAATAAGCAAAACAGAATTTATTAATAAATATAAAATTAAAGGAAAAGGACTTTCAACTAGAGAGGCAAATGAAAGAATAAAAAAATATGGATTAAATGAAGTAAAACAGGCAAAGCCTAAAAAGTGGTATCATTATTTTATAGATAGCCTATTTTCACCATTTAATTGCATTCTACTAGGAATTGTTTGCATATTAATTTATACAGACATTTATTTACCAGAAACGCCAAGTTATGCAAATATTATCGTTATAGCGATATTAGTTACAGCTAGTACACTGCTTGATTTTATAGAAGAATACCGCTCTAACAGAGCTGCTGAGGAACTAAAAAAAATTGTTGCTACTACAACTACTGTAGTAAGAGATAATAAAGAAATTCAAATTCCAATTAATCAAGTAACAATAGGAGATTCAGTAATTTTATCTGCGGGAAGTATGATACCAGCAGATTTAAGAATAATTGATGCAAAGGATTTATACGTTGGACAATCATCTCTTACAGGAGAGTCAGACAGTGTACCAAAGCTTTCTAGTACAGATATAAAAAAAGAAGAAATAGAAAATATAACTGATTTAGACACAATTTGTTTCATGGGAACAAATGTTATATCTGGAAGTGCAAAGGGAATTGTAATAAAAATTGGTGATTCAACTTATTTTGGAAAAGTTGCACATACACTAACAAAAGGGAAACCAAAAACAGCATTTCAAAAAGGAATAGAGAATATAAGTAGATTACTAATACATTTTATGTTGACAATGATTCCATTAGTATTTTTACTAAATGCTTGGAAACATAATATAGTTACCGCATTTACTTTTGCAGTTGCAATAGCTATTGCGATAACACCTTTATTGTTGCCAGTTATATTATCATCTAGCTTATCAAAAGGTGCTGTAAGGATGTCTAAGAAAAAAACAATAATAAAAAAACTGGATTCTATACAAAACTTTGGAGCAATGAACATTTTATGTACTGACAAAACCGGAACATTGACAGAAGATAAAATAGTTTTTGAAAAATCGTTAGACATATATGGTAATGATTTTATAGAACCATTAGAATATGCTTTCTTGAATGCATACTTTCAAACAGGATTAAAAGGGAATATAGATGAAGCAATTATAAAGAAAATGCAAGAAGAAAAAAATAAATTGGAAACTAAATATGAAGAAATAGATGAAATTCCATTTGACTTTTCAAGAAGAAGGCTATCAGTTATAGTTACTGATGGGCAGAATGAAGAAATGGTCACGAAAGGTGCAGTTGAGGAAATTCTTAGTATATGCACAAAAGCTGAATATAGAGGAGAAACACTTTTAATAACAAAAGAATTAAAAGAAAAAATTGAAAATACTTGTAAAAAATTAAATAAACAAGGATTAAGAATAATTGCAGTTTGCAAAAAAAATAATATAAGTGAAAATAAAAGATTTAAAGTTGAAGATGAAAAAGATATGACATTAGTAGGATT
>CALXUS010000031.1 GCA_944391745.1 uncultured Clostridia bacterium | reverse complement strand
CAAGACTTAAAATCAAAAATATTTTTACCTTTAATTTTTCTTTATTCATAACTTTTATATCTCCCTTATATATTGTATTTATATCTATCTATTCCTCACTTATTCTCTCATATTTTACAGCGTTAATTTGTGCTGGGTATGTTGTCATCACATTTCCGTCATAAGTTATTTTTACTCTTTCTCCAATCTCATATTTTACATTAGTATCAATTTTTAATTTTTCTACCATTATTAAATCTGCTGATTTTTTTATTTCTTCATTTTCATCTGGCTCAACAAAAAATAGGTTTTCTTCTACTTGTGTTATTGTGCCACAAAATGAATATTCACTGTTTTTCATTTCTTTTTCAAATCTTTCCTCATATTCTTTCATTTCTTCTTCAAAGTCATTGTAATCCATAAACCAGCTACCTATCTTTATATCATCATATTCTGCTAATGTATGGAAATCTATTACTTTATAACCAAGACCTAAATATATCTTTGTTCCTCCATCATTTGCTTCATCTTTTAATATGCAAAATATTGGTGTTTCATTATTTTTCACTCTACTATAATCTATTGTAAAAAATATAATACCTAAAATAATTAATATTACTAAAATAAGTCCAACTACTTTTAAAATTTTTTTCATAAACACTACCTTTTACCTTTCTTTTTATAATTTAACCTTAAAGATAAATTACTATTTCTATAATTCTTTTAATACTAAAAAATTTACTAATAACATTTTTTAATCTTTTGTTTTCAACTAATAATATCGTATTTCTATTCTCATCAGTAATTATCATTCGATTTACACCTAATGTTTCACTATTAAATGGATTTTCATAGTCATATTCAAAATCTATACCATATTTTGCACTATTTGTAAGTTATATTACAACTAATTCCAAATGCTATTAAATCCCCTATAAAAGCCCCCTATTTGTTGTAAAAATAATTTTTATCTTTTAAATAATTAATATTATTTTTGACCCAACTATTATTTGCAACAACCTTATTTATTTTCATTTCTATTTTCATAGATTGTGTTTCAACTATCATTTCATTTTCTAACAGTCCATTTTTCATTTTAAAATTTGATATTTCGTTCCATGAAATAAATAAATTATTAGCTAGATTCCAGTCTCCTTGAACAGGAAAAAAATTAATTCCTTCATTACTAAAACCAAATAAATATGATGTTGCTTGTTCAAACGCCAATATATTCACAATTCCTGTTGGTAAAACCCATTTAATTTTTGACTTTGTATGTCCACATAGAATATTATTATCATAAGTATAGTTGTATTTTTTCAATTCACTTTTAACTTTTTCTAAACTTAACATTTTTACCTCCATAAATTATTTTTATTTATTATAAAAATGATTATTTTCCATTAAATAAGCATTGTTTTCTTTTACCCATTCATTCATCGCTTTTGACTTTGGAATTTTCATTTCTATTTTTCCATTGTCTAATTGTAATTGAATTTCATCTTCCATAATTAGACCTTTTTTAAAATTAAAACTTTTTAAATCTTTCCAAGCAACAAATGATTTTCCTATCACACTATATTTATTATTTAAATCTAATGGAAAGAATGTTATTCCATCTTCATCAAAATATATAAAAAATGGTTGGAATTGTTCAAAGGTATATACTGTTATCCCTGGTAAAGGTAAAATCCATTTCATTTTCATTTTAGGATGACCAAAAGTGATTGCCTTTTCATCTTTTAATCCAAATTTTTTAATTAATTCTTTTAATTGTTCTTCTAACATATTTTTCCCTCCTATTACTTTACTATAATTTGTCTAACTCATTCTGTAATGTCCGACAATATCATTTCTTGACTCTAAAATATCTTCTTCATAATCTTTTTGATATGGATTAGCATGATGAATAATAAAAGTAACTCCATCTTTATTTCTGTTATTTGATACTATTCCAATATGGTTTTGAAATATTACTATATCTCCCCCTTGCCAATTTTCAATATCATAAACATCAGTTGTAAGAGAAATAGCATTATTTTCAAAATATATTTTCAAATTTTGAACTCTTCTAAAATCTATATTTTTATCTATTGTATCAATATTATAATTATTTCTATTATTTTTTATATCTTCATTTACTAATTCCATTAAGTCATATCCTGCACCTTTTAATCCAAAAGCAACTAAATCAGTACAAACACCGTATCCATCATCTGGATAACCACTTGCATAATATTTACTTTTATATTTTGGATTTGTTCCTATATATTCACGAACATTATTCAATATATCAGTTTGATCATCAATACCATCATTATCTTTATCTATACTGCTTGTATAAGTTTTTATATTAAAATATTCATTGCTATACATCTTGTGTGGTATGTAGTTAGATTTATATAGTAAATAAATAATTATAAAAATTAAAATTAACAAACTAATAAATGTAATTACTATTATTTTCTTTTTCATAACAATTTTCCTTTTAAATTACTATTTATATTTGCTTCATATTATCATAAATGAGAGTAATTATCAATATAACTACTCTCATCTAAATTGTAATTTATTTTTCCTTTTTACTTATTTTTTTACTTATCGCTATTAAAAATCGTATTCCATACTCAAGAGCCAATAAAAACAAATAAAATCCTAGCCATATAGCCAAACTTATTAATTTTACCTCTACTGTATTCTCTGCTCCACTTCCATCAACTTTTCTAAAAAATAAAATTATGCTAACACATAAAAACAATATAAATTGAACAACTTGGAATATCCTCCATTTATTATTTTTCATAAAATATCCTCCTCTATAAATTACTATTTGACTTTATAATATCATAGAAAATTAAAATATTCTATACTATAATTGACTTAATTTTCTAATTAAAATATAATGAAAAAAACTTTTTTAGAAAAGTTTAATTAATGTTTTTTATAGAAAGAGGTATATATTTGAAAAAAACGTTAATCACATTATTTATCTTACAAATACTTTTTATAAGTATAGTATTTATATTTAATCCTCCAATTTTAATTACTATTAATAATGATGAATTTAATGAATTATTAATGAATAAAACATATTATGGCTTTCCAAAATCATCTTTTATAATTGCTATTTTAAAAGAAAATTGGTTTAGACCAAAATCTTGTAAAATAAATCTTATAACTGAGCATAGTACTTATAATTTAGAAAGAGGATTTGACAATCCAATTAGATATTATATTATAAATCATGCTAACTATCGAATTCTCTTATTGATATTTTATTTAGTTATTGATTTTATAATAATATTAATTTTGAAATATGAAAAAGCCAAAAATTCTAAACAATATCGAATAAGTGAATGGATTTCTTCACTAACTTTACTTTGTTTGCTCATTCCTTCTGTTTTTATCTTTTTTTCGGCATATATTCCATAAAAAATAGGTACTTATAAAAAGTGCCTATTTTACATGGTTTTTAAAGATTTTCTTTATAAAAATAATTAATTTTATAACTCCATAAGTTATGGCTATTACGAGTATAATTAGTGCTATAATTAACTCATTTTTAGCAATGTCTCCATCGCTATAACCATTTCGAATAATGTAATCTCGTAATTCTATATTTTCATTATCATCATATATGGTGTTACTTTCTAGACATCCTTTATATTTTATAATTAAATACCAATCACCTAGTCCTCCCATAAATCCAATTTTTTCTACTGTTTCTGGTAGTTTATCTTCATCATCAAATAACTCATTGATTTCATTAAAATTACTTTCATCGACTTTTAAATAATATCTATCCCTAAGCCATCTAATAAAATTATATGGTATAGAAATTAAAGAGATTATCACTATTATTATAACAACTAATATAAATATTCGTTTTGCCATCTTTTCTCCAATCATTCAAAATCTATTGACTTATTTCATTTCATAACCTTTTATACCTTATTATAACAAGAAATTAAAAATGTTTTGCTTTAATATTAAAGTTGTTTCTCATATTTTTGCATAATACTATTCAATTTATCAACATTCTCTTGTGAAAAGTATTCACATCCGCATAAGGAACTCTCTCCTATATTTATAGCTATCCCATAATTCTCAGAAAAATTTGAACTTTTCCTTGTTTCCTCTTTCATTTCACTAATAATATTTTCTATTGCAATTAAATCTTCTTTAGAAATAACTCCAACTTTGGAAAAATTATCTTTTGGCTGTCCTTCTTCAGTTAATTCATCAATTATTTTACTGACGTAAATATCACCATTTTTATTTACTTTTATTACTGTCTTATAGGGATAATCATAAGTTGTTTTTTCAATTAAAATTTTAGTATTTTGATTTATTAATAATACTATTGCTAATATAAAAAATATAATTACTATAATTGAAACAATTATCTTCTTTTTCAAGATTTAAAACCTCCATATAAATTACTATTTATTTGTTTTCCTGCTACTTTTATACCTAATAATCCATATATTTTTCCTTATCTCTACATTAATTACTCTTGCAATATAATACCATATATTATTAAATCTTTCTATTATTTGACTGTATATTTTATATAATTTGCTTAAAATTTTTAATATACGCAAAAGGAGAATAGAACTACTATTCTCCTTTTTGCAGTAACCCAGTATTTTACTTTTTTTATTCACCTGACAAAAGAAACAATTCATTTTCTTTTCTTATTTCACACTCTTTCTTTATTGCCTTAGCTGCAATCGAAACAAGAGTTTTATTTACCTTTCTAGCATTATGTGGGCAAACTTTCACACATCTCATACAAGAAATACAAATTTTAGGATCTGCCTTATAATCTTCATTGTTAATTGCCTTTACCGGACATTCTTTAGCACATATACCGCATTTTACACAATCTTTTGTTGGTTTTGGTATTATCATTGCTGACATACTTTTCTTATATGGCCTATTTCCTGGAATTATAGAATTACTATGTTCTTTATTATTTAAAATTGTTTCTACAAAATTAGCAAGCTGTTTTTCATCTTCTTTATCTGGTCTATTTGTAGCATATTGATGCATAATAGAGTGTTCTGCAATGGCAGATATTGCCGCAATAACATTAAATCCACATTCTTTTGCAACATCCTCCATTTCTACTAGAGTATCTTCATAAGCACGATTACCATACACGCATATAATAATACATTTTGCTGAATTTCCTTTAATCTCTTTTAGTCTATGTATTGCAACTTCTGGTGCTCTTCCTCCATAAGATGGTAAGGCAATAACTACCATGTCATTTTTATCAATGTCTACATTTTTAAAATCCATATTTGAATTACACAAATCAATATTAGTATTTTCTGTACTTATGTTATTTGCAACAATATCAGCCACTTTTTCTGTACCACCTGTTGGACTAAAAACAATCTTTACAACTTTCATTATTAATCACATTCCTTTCATTTTATAAATCAAAAATGTACTTTTGTTTTAGATACAACCCATGCAGCATTATTTTGATTTCGTAAGATAACATTATCACTTTTAAAACTCTCAAAATATTCTGTTCCCATATTTTGTTGTAAAGTTATTGAATCAACTAATGCCAATTTTAAATTTTGGTCAACTTCTGTATAATTTACTTGATATTCTCTTTCATATTCTATCTTCATTATTTTCACCACTCTCATAAAATTTCAATATTTTTTTACTATTTAAATTTTATAAATATTATTTATAGTTATTTTCTTCATATTAAGACAAATTACTTAGTTATTATTCAAATTTTCTAATGATAAAATTACCCCAAACTGTATTTTGTGCATTTCTTTTTGTGCTTGGAAGAGTTTCAAAATAATCAATAAGCTTACACATTTTTACTTAATTCATTAAATGTTTGCAACATTTCTTCCTCAGTTAAATAATTATAATATTTACCTTCCTTTATTTCATAGCCTGTTCCTATTTTAAAAGAAGTATAAATTATTCCATTAACTTTTAAAGCATTTATCATTTTAATAAGAACGTTTGGTAAATTTTCTTTCTCTACATGTAAAATCGAAGAACACGCCCATATTCCATCATAAGTGTTTATATCATCTAGTTCATCAAATTTCATACAATCCACTACTTGATTTATATATTTACTAGCAAACTTACACATTTCTGCTGAACCATCTATTGCTTTAACTTTATAACCATTATTTATAAAATACTTACTATCTCTTCCCGAGCCACATCCAAAATCTAAAATATTTGCACCTTTAGGTAAATGTTTTAAAAATTTATCATAATTTTCTTGTAAATTTCCAACTATTGTTTGCTCACAATATTTTTTGGCATTTTCATTATAATATCCTAAAGTATTATATTTTTCACTCATAATTCTCCTCTTCTACAACTTACTATTTAAATTCCACTTAAAACCTAAATAGTTTCAAATTTTAATTGTTTAGTATTTTTGTATCTACCCAATTCTTAACATTATTTATGTCTTC
>CALXUS010000030.1 GCA_944391745.1 uncultured Clostridia bacterium | reverse complement strand
GGGAGAGAGGAGAGGAAGGAGGTGCAGACAATGTAAGAAGGGCTAAAAAAAAAAAAAAAAAAATAAAAAAATAAATAAAAATAATTAAAAAAATAAAAAATAAATAAATTTTAATAAAAAACAATAAAAATTAATAAAAAAATAAATAAAATTTAATAAAATATGATAAAAAATGAAAAAAGATAGTTGAAACTATAAAAATTTATTAAAGACTAATATAAAAATTAAAATCGAAACAAGAAAAAGCAAAAACAAAATTAAAATAAGACAAAAAAGAAAAAACAAATAAAAAAATATAAAAGCAAGACAAAAAATGATAAGCAAATAAAAATTAAAGAAACACAAAAAATAAAAAGATAAATATACAAAGAAACAAATAAATAAAAAAATGAATTATTTTGTAAAAAAAGAAAAACTTTTAAAAAAAACGACCTTTTAAAATTAAAAATAAGACAATTTTATAAAAAAATAATATAACTTGTTGTATAATTAAATAAACTTCTTGTAAGACGATTTTAAGAAGAATTAAAATTTTGAATAGAATTAAATAAAAAATAACCTCTTAGAATCAAAAATAAGACGTTTTTAGCACATAAGTAATATAACTTGTTATATTCATACTATAAATTAAAATAAGACAGATTTAAAAAGAATTTGAATAAGGAGTATAAAAAATGGAAAAAACAATAGCTGCTATTTCTACTGCAAGTGGAAATGGAGGAATAGGAATAATAAGATTGTCAGGAAGACAAACTTTTGAAATTATTAAAAAAATATTTGTACCAAAAAATAAAAATAATTCTATAAAAGGGTACACTATTAAATATGGATATATAGTTAATCCAACTAATAACGAAGTTATTGATGAAGTTTTGGTTTCGTATTTTGTTTCTCCTAAAAGCTATACAACTGAGGATATGTGTGAAATTAATTCACATGGTGGTATGATTGTAGAGAAACGAATATTAGAATTATGTCTACAAAATGGTGCAGACTTAGCTGAGCCAGGGGAATTTACTAAAAGAGCATTCTTAAATGGAAGAATTGACTTATCTCAAGCGGAAGGTATTATTGATTTAATTAATTCTAGAACTGATATGGAAGCTAAAGAATCAATTAATCAATTAGAAGGAAATTTATCTAAAAAAATTAAAGAGATAGAAAAGGAAATGCTTGATATAACCGTTAATATTGAAGTAACTATTGATTATCCCGAATATGATGTTGAGGAAGTTACTAATGATAATGCCTTAAAAAGTTTAAATAAAATAGAAAATTTGTTAGAAGAACTAGAATTAAGCTTTAATAAAGGTAAAATTATTCGTGATGGAATTAAAACTGTTATAGTAGGAAAGCCAAATGCCGGCAAATCTTCACTTTTAAATGCATTATTAAAAGAAGATAGAGCAATTGTTAGTGATATTGCTGGAACTACTAGAGATACAATTGAAGAATATCTTAATGTTGATGGAATACCTATTAAACTGATTGATACGGCAGGAATTAGAGATACTGAGAATAAAATTGAAAAAATAGGTGTTGAAAAAAGTAAAAAGCTAATAGATAGTGCAGATTTAATTATAGCTATTTTTGATATTTCAGAAAAATTTGACTCCGATGATATGGAAATTTTGAAATTAATTGAGGATAAAAAAGCCATTATTGTATTAAATAAAATTGATATAAAGAATGAAAATAGTGATTTTGAAACACGCTTATCTGGCTTAAATAAGCCAATTATAAAGATTTCTGCAAAAGAGCAAATAGGATTTAATAATCTATACAATGAAATTAAAAATATGTTTGAGTTAAATGAAATTTCTAATAATAACGAAGTTTTAATTACTAATGAAAGGCATAAAAATCAAATAATAAAAGCTAAAAATCATATAAATGAAGCGATAAATACAATTAAAAATAATATGCCTGTAGATATTATTAGCATTTATATAAATGAAGCAATGCAAGATTTAGGTGAAATTACAGGGGAAAATGTTTCTGAAAATATTATAAATGAAATTTTTTCAAAATTTTGCTTAGGAAAATAAAAAAGTTGACGATATTTCTAAGCAAACGTTTTGAAAAATTTGAGCTCTTTTTCTGAATTTTGGAAAAATTGATATAAATAATTACTCAAATTTGAGGAAAACTTTTAAAATTAATTATCTTTCCCGGTTTGAGTTTCATAACAAACTTTTGCTGTGCATAAATTGTGGAAAACTTTTTTCAATATTTAATTATATTTATATTTTTTGTTGAAAGTGTGGATAATTATTGTAATAAATGGAGGTAAATATGAGTTATTTTGCAGGAGATTATGATGTAGCAGTTATTGGAGCTGGTCATGCAGGTTGTGAGGCTGGGCTTGCTTGTGCAAGAATGGGAATGAAAACATTGATTTTTTCTATTAGCCTGGAAGCAGTTGCTAATATGCCATGTAATCCACATATAGGTGGAAGCTCTAAAGGACATATTGTTAGAGAAATTGATTGCTTGGGAGGTGAAATGGGAAAAAATATTGATAAAACTTATGTGCAATTAAAAATGCTTAATACTTCAAAAGGGCCTGCAGTCTATTCTTTAAGAGCTCAAGCAGATAGAAAAAAATATCAAGCTGAAATGAAGCATACTCTTGAAAAACAAGAAAATTTATTCTTAAAACAGGCTGAAATTGTTAATATTAATGTCGAAAACAATATTGTAAAATCGATTGAAACTAATGTTGGAGCTATTTATAATGTTAAAGCTATTATTTTAGCAACTGGTACATATCTTAAGGGAACAATTCATATAGGAGAAGTTTCTTATTCTAGTGGACCTGATGGAGTAGCTGCTTCAAATAAGCTATCTGATGTTTTGAAAGGATTAGGAATAAAGATTAATAGGTTTAAAACAGGAACTCCAGCAAGGGTTAATAGAAGAAGTTTAGATTTTTCAAAGATGGAAGTCCAACATGGAGATGCTGTTATTGAGCCATTTTCAATGGATGATGAGTTAAAAAATGATGATCAACAAATGGATTGCTATCTTACTTATACTAATAGTAAAACACACGAAATTATTAGGAATAATCTTGATAGATCACCTTTATATTCAGGAAAGATTCATGGTACTGGACCTAGATATTGTCCTTCTATAGAGGATAAAGTTGTTAGATTTGCTGATAAAGAAAGACATCAGATATTTATAGAGCCTGTGGGAAGAGGAACAGATGAAATGTATATCCAAGGAATGAGTTCATCTTTACCAGAGGACGTACAAATAGCTATGTATAGAAGTATTGCTGGAATGGAAAATGTTGAATTTACTAGACCTGCTTATGCTATAGAATATGATTGTATAGATCCACAGGAATTAAAATTATCATTGGAGCATAAAACTATTAAAGGAATGTTTTTTGCTGGTCAAATTAATGGTACATCTGGATATGAAGAAGCAGCAGCACAGGGCCTTATTGCAGGAATAAATGCAGCTCAAGAAATTAAAGGAAACGATCCTCTAATTTTAGATAGATCTCAAGCTTATATTGGTGTTTTAATAGATGATATAGTAACAAAAGGAACTAATGAGCCATATAGAATGATGACTTCTAGAGCCGAATATAGATTACTTTTAAGGCAGGATAATGCTGATTTGAGGTTAACTGATATAGGTCATGAGATTGGTTTAATTTCTGATGATAGATATAATAGGTTCTTAAAAAAGAAACAAAATATTGAAAATGAAATAAATCGTATTAAAAGTAAAATCATTAAACCAACTGAAGAAGTAAATAATTTTTTAAAAGATAATGGGACAAGTGCTTTAACAACTGGGGTTAGACTTTCTGAATTAATAAAAAGGCCTGAGCTTAATTATAAATTATTAGGTCAAATTGATAATGATAGACCTATCTTAACTAAGCAAGAAGCTGATGAAGTTAATATTCAACTAAAATACGAGGGGTATATTAATTTAGAAAAAGAACAAGTAGAAAAATTTAAAAAATTAGAAAGTAAAAAATTACCAGAAAATATTGATTATGAAGAAATTAAAGGCCTTAGATTAGAGGCTAGACAGAAACTAAATAAAGTAAAGCCTTTATCAGTTGGACAAGCTTCAAGGATTTCAGGAGTATCTCCTGCAGACATTTCAGTATTATTAATTTATTTAGAAACTATTAATAGGAGGTAATAATGGAGTTAAGAGAAGAATTAAAGAGGTTTAATATAGATTTGAATGAAAAGCAAGAAAATGAATTTGAAAGATACATGAATTTATTATTAGAATGGAATGAAAAAATAAATTTAACAGCAATAACAAATCCAGACGATATTAATTTAAAACATTTTGCCGATTCACTTACTATATTAAAATATTTAAATAAAGAGGATAAAATTATAGACATAGGCACTGGAGCAGGATTTCCAGGTATACCAGTGAAAATAATGTATGAAAATACAAATATCACTCTTTTAGATTCTTTAAATAAAAGAATAAATTTTTTAAATAATGTTATAAACGATTTAAAATTAAAAAATATAGTAGCAATACATAGTAGAGCAGAAGAGTTAGCTAGAAATGTCAAATACAGGGAACAATATGATGTTGCAGTTTCAAGAGCAGTTGCTAATTTAAGTACATTATCTGAATATTTATTACCTTATGTTAAAGTAGGTGGTAAATGTATTTGCATGAAGGGAGCTAATATAACTGAAGAAATGAATAGAGCAAAAAAGGCTATCAATGAATTAGGGGGAGAGATTGAAACAGTAGATAATTTTTATCTTTCTGAAGATGATAATGAAAGAAATATTATTATAATTAAAAAGGTTAACCATACAAAAAACAAGTATCCTAGAAAGGCTGGTATACCAAGTAAAGAACCATTATAAGGTTCTTTACTTTTTTTATAAAAAATAACGATAGATAGTTGATAAAAAATTTGAAAAAATGATAAAATATACAATATTTTTTATTGACATATTCGCTTTTTTTTTATATTATATTGGGTAGATTGGAGGGACAAAATTTTGGGAAAAATAATTTCTGTAGCAAATCAAAAAGGTGGTGTAGGTAAAACTACAACTACAATTAATGTTAGTGCTATATTAGCAAAAAAAAATAAAAAAGTATTGTTGGTAGATGCAGATCCACAAGGTAATGCAACTAGTGGATTAGGTCTTAAAAAGGATTGCGAATTTTCGACTTATGATGTATTAATAAATGATGTTGAAGTTTCAAATACAATCCAAAAGGTTAACATAAAAAACCTAGATGTATGTCCCGCAAACATGAGTTTGGCTGGAGCAGAGGTAGAGCTTGTATCAGCAGTAGGAAGAGAATATAGATTTAAAGATAAATTAGACAAAGTAAAAGATTACTATGACTATATTTTTATTGATTGTCCACCATCTCTTGGATTAATTACTTTGAATGCATTAAGTGCATCAGATAGTGTTCTTATACCGGTTCAATGTGAATACTTTGCATTAGAAGGTGTAGGAGAACTTTTGAAAACTGTAGAACTAGTAAGAAAATACTATAATAGAAACTTAACAATCGAAGGTGCTGTATTAACAATGTATGATGCTAGAACAAAATTGTCTAATCAAGTTGTTAAAGAAGTAAACAAATATTTTGAAAACAGAGTTTTTGAGACGGTTATTCCTAGAAATGTTAGGTTAAGTGAGGCTCCTAGTTATGGATTACCAATAGTTATATATGACCCAATGTCAAAGGGTGCTAGAAGTTACGAGAAATTAGCAAAAGAAATTATAAAGAAAAATAGTGGTAATAGCTATGCAGTAGGAAGGAGAAGTAAATAATGACGAAAAGTTCAGGATTAGGAAAAGGTTTAGATGCTTTATTTGCAGAAAGTTCTGTTTTAAAAGAAATGAAGCAGAATGAAAATGATGATGAAAAAATAATGAAAATAAAAGTAATAGATATTGAGCCTAATGCGACTCAGGCAAGGAAGAAATTTAATGAAGAATCATTAAATGAATTAGCTGAATCTATAAAAACTTATGGAATTATACAACCTTTAATAGTTGAAAAAAATGATGATTTTTATCGAATAATAGCAGGTGAAAGAAGATGGAGAGCTGCAAAAATAGCAGGGCTTACAGAAGTACCATGTATTGTTAGAAATGAAGATGAACAAAGAGTTAAAGAAATTTCTTTAATAGAGAATATACAAAGAGAGAACTTAAATCCTATAGAAAAAGCTTTAGGATATAAAGAATTAATAGATAACTACAATATGAGACAACAAGATTTAGCAGATAAATTAGGTATTAGCAGAACAAATGTTACAAATACATTGAGAATATTGAATCTAGATAAAAGAGTTATTGAGTTAGCTGTTGAAGGAAAATTATCAGAAAGTCATTGTAGAACATTATTAGCTATTACAGATCCTGATAAGCAATATGCTGCAGCTTTAAGAATAATAGAAAAAGGACAAACTGTTAGAGATATTGAAAGAACAGTAAAAAATAGAAAAAAAATTACTCCTAAGAATACACGATATGAAGCTGTTTATAGAGATATTGAGGATAGTTTTCAGAATTTCTTTGGAACAAAGGTAAAATTAGATGCAGGAAATAACAAAGGAAAGATTGTAATTCAATATAGTTCTAATGATGAATTAGAAAGACTATTAGATTTGATTAAAAATCAATAATAAAGGATGGAAATCATGCAAGACATATATTTAATTATCTTTTCAATTATTTCTTTTATAATTGCAATTATAAGCTTATACATTTCTTTTAAAATATATAAAAAATATGAAAAAACAATGAGTAAATTAGGCGAAGGAAAAGATTTTTCTGAAATGCTTAGCAAGTATATTGAACAAGTAAATAAACTTAATGAAAGAGATGACCAAATTATTGAAGTATGCAATAATATTAATAAAGAACTTACAAAATGCATTAAGAAAGTTGGCTTAATTAGATACGATGCTTTTGGAAATACTAAAAATAATTTAAGTTTTGCTTTAGCTTTGTTAGATAGGGAAAATAACGGAATTATAATCAATTCAATATATGGACAGGATAATTCAAATGTATATTCCAAACCAATTGTTAAAGGGACTTCTAAATATAACTTATCTTATGAAGAGAAGGAAGCTATAAAGAAAGCAATGGATAGCAAATAAGTTTACTCTAATTATGTAAATTGACAAAAACTCTTTTATTATTTAAAAAAATGTGATATAATTTACAGTATAATTCCTTGATAGGAGTGAGTTATATGTACTTTGATATGAAGATTAAAATCAATTCGTTAAAAACTATGGTTGTGATTATATTCGAGTTAGATGATGCTTCATTTATCCCGATTTGTGTTGCAGCCTTAGCTCAGATCATCATAATTGCACGGAAATACAGAGGATTCCCGATGGAATATGGTGATGCTATAGAATCAGGAAAGCCATCTTGCGTGTGGGCACCAATAAAGTTCTATAGTAATAACGATATGTTAAACTTCATAACAAGACTAGGAAATGGAAATTAACAAAGGTAATATGAGGTGTGCTAGCTAATAGCATACCTCGATTACTTTTTATGAATTCAAAAAATTAATGCAACAAAATATGTAAAAAAATAGACACATATAAAAACCTAATATATAATGTTAAG
>CALXUS010000029.1 GCA_944391745.1 uncultured Clostridia bacterium | reverse complement strand
CTTCTTCATTTAGGTAATGCTAAATGTTTAGAATTATTCAATTCAAAAGATTTTCCTAGCATAAAAATTGGTAGAGCCTTTTGGGTAAAAGCTGATTGTTTAGAAAAATTTTTAAGTGAAAAACATACTTTAAACAACCAAAGTGAAGAAATGTTTTAATAAAAACTTTTTAAGAACTAACTATTTACAGGAACACCCTTATATATCACGATAAAATAATATAATTTTATTAGGTACGCAAGAGTTATTGCAAGGGAGTTCCTTCTAAAGTAAGGAGGAAAAATGCAACACTCAAAAGGAATTACAGTTGGAACTTATCCAGTAAAAACAAAGAAAAAAGTAAATTCATTACCTATCTGTCCAACTTGTAAAAAATGCAAAGATAGGTCAATTTGTAGCAACCGAAAAAAACTTACTAAATGCTCTATATGTAAAAATTGTACTGATAGTGAACATTGTGATATTTATTATATTTCTTATTGTAGTAAAGCAATATTAAATTTAGGAAGAAGTCCTCAAACAGGAAAAGAGATTAAAAAAACTTTTTCTGGTAAAACAGAAGATGAGGCTTTATATAGACTTTATCAATTTAAAGATGAAGTAAAAAGAAATGGTCTTCCTAGAAATATTATAGAAAAATCAATGGTTACAATTTATAATTTAGGCTGTCAAATGGAAGAAATAAAAAAATCAAGAGGCAAAATTGGTACAAATGCATACAGAACTAATATGAGTACTTTAAAAAGATTAAAAGCATATGAATTTTCAAATATTCCTATTGAAAAAGTTAAAAGAGAGCATATTGAAGACTTTTTGGAAGATGAGCGTGATAAATCTAATTCTATAATAAAAAAAGATTATGGAATGCTTGCAAGGATTTATGATTATGCTGAAGAAAATGATTATATCAAAAAGAACTTTTTTAGAGGATTTAATAAAATTGAAAAAACTCAAAGCAAAATTGCTACAAAACAAGTAAATCCAATGACATTTGATGAAGAAAAAAGATTTAAACAATATTTAATGAATCACTCTCATCCATATAGAAATCTTGTCTTAATTGAATTGTACACTGGAATGAGATTAGGAGAAACTATTGCTTTAAACATCTCTGATGTTGATTTACATAGCAATATAATTCATGTTAGTAAAATATTAACACATGATGAAAATCATAAACCTTACATACATGATTCTTCTTTGTCTCAAACAAAAGATGGTGCAAGGCTTGTACAGATTAATGATGTTTTTAAAAATAATGTCATTGAAGCTCTAGATATAGCTAAAGCAAACGATGATAACAAGGAAAAATTATTATTCTGTCAAGATAATGGCTCACTTATTTTAGAAAGTAGTGTAAATAGTTATTTAAAAAGAGTTGCAAAAGAAATTGGTTTAAGCTATTGGAAACAATTTAGTTCTCATAGATTAAGACATACATTTGCGACAAGATGTATTGAAGCAGGTATTTCTCTTCCTGTTCTTCAAACTTTAATGGGACATCATGATATTCAAACTACCATTAATGAATATGGTAAAGTATTTAACTTTTATCAAAGAAAAGAGAAAGAAAAATATATTAATTATGTAACAGATGGAATAAGTGAGATTTAAAGAGAAATTTAAAATTTGTAAAGATAAAAAAATAAAAAAATTTCAAAGTCAAATTTCAAGAATAAGGTTAAAGCCTAAAATGCAG
Source organism: uncultured Clostridia bacterium (assembly GCA_944391745.1). GTDB lineage: Bacteria > Bacillota > Clostridia > TANB77 > CAG-508 > CAG-793. Next base: position 8,386 of record CALXUS010000029.1, on the reverse strand, counting down.
TAATTGCAATAGATGTATGCTTTTTTGAGGTAGTCACCTCGACCAGAAAAAGAGACTTTTTTAAAGTCTCTTAATTTGTTTTAGGCTACTTTAAGCCTTTTTTCTTTTTTCAACATTTTTCAAAATTTCTCTATATTTGTGTTATTGCATCCATAATTACATTCAAAAATAGAAATAAATGTAATTCGAGTTTTAACATATAATTATTCATTAAATCCTTTAAAAATTTTATAATATTATTTATGTAAGAATCTTTTTAGAAACATCAAAATTTTTTTATACCATTTTTCTTTATCATTTTTAACCATTGTCAACTGTGTTTTTTCGTCTTGTCTACTTACTTTATTAGCAAACAATTTGTCTGGCTTATATTTTTCGCTAATATGCTTTTGATATTCTTTTTCACTTTCATTTAATAAATCTAAATATTGCTTTTTCTCTTCTGGAGTTTCACACCAATAATTATAGCAAATCATACTAATTAATCCATAAGTTTCATCTCTTAAATGTAAATCTTCTATATTTGCTTTATAATCAAAGTTACATTTATAATTTTGGTCAGCATTTTCTTCTAAAAAATTCATAAGTTCTTTTGGTATTTTACTTCTTTCTTCATCAGAAAAACCTTTAAGAAAATATAGTAACTCTGACATAGCAATAGCATAATTTTTATCTACCACTAACATCAAATCCTTTCATAGTATCTATATCTTTTCCTAGTAATTCTCTATATTTTGTTTTTATATATAAAGTGCTTTTTTCTAGCAAGCTTATTCTACAACCACCAGAATGCGTTTTTATATGGTTTATTTTCTGATATTTTTCTTCTTCTCCTTTTGTTATTGTGCGTTTACCTAAATCTGGAGCATCTGCTTCATAATCTTTATCAGTTTTATATAATTCTTGTGCGTATTTCATAAAATCATCTAATCTACTCAAATCTACATCTTGCATTTTATCTCTATAATTATTATAAGCTTCAATTGCAAAAGATAAAGCGTCAGTTCTTCCATTATTAGTTTCAATAATCGTAAGTCTATTAGAAGATATTGTTCTTTCTCCTATATGAGTATTCATATTCCAATCATCTTGTTTAAATGATGTGAAATCACTATAAGGACCATACATCCACTTCATTACTTTATTTGGATATACGGGTTTCCATTTCTGTTGGCCATCTTTGTATTTTTTCATCTCTTTTTTATAACGTTCGTATTCATCAACCTTCTTTTGGTCAATTCCATTAAAAGAAAAATCACTTGTTTGGGGATCTTCTCCTTCTTTTAAATCAACTTTAAAATACATTCTTTCTTTGAAATCTTTATATATTTTCTCATAAGTTTTATCCATTAATTTTTTATCAATGAATTTATTTGGTGGAATATATTCTGATTGATTTTTTTCAGCTAACCTATTATACTCCCATCTTATCCATACATCTATAGCTTTTAACAGTCCATCTATTCCATAAGAAAAATATATTGTTGGATTTTCTTTATCATTTCCGGCCTCGTTTTCGCCGCCGGCTACAGCTTGAAGGCCATTTTTTTCTATGCTCTCTCTATTATCTATTCGACTGAAATGAAAAAAAGTATGTTCACAATTTAGTTCATTACTTTTTATATAATTCATTACTAACTCCAATTAGTAGCTATTTTTCTAAAATTATACAATAATAATTGCTTTAGTGTAAAGTATTTTATAATATCTTTTAAGGCTCTTCCTCCTCTTTAAAGCAATCCCAACCACTATGATTAACTTATTTTATTGTTTATTCTTTCATAGCTTGTTTTGATATCTTCTAATTTTTCTTTTAGGTCATGATTTACTTGTAAGTTAGAAAACATATTGCTGATAACAATAACTCCACCAAGGAAGTTATTAATCCTGTTTACCATTTTATTTTGGAAGTCTTGTTTCTCTTGAATTTTATTAGATTTCGTGGCATATTGCTTGATTTACTCTTTTTTCTAATTTGTTTGATTATTTCTTATAAAATTTTGTTTAATTATTTATCGATTTATGATAAAATAAATTCAAATTTTAAATGGAGCAATAATCATGACTCTGGATTTAAGTAAAAAATAGCATTTACCAATTAGATTAAAAAATGAAGATGATTAAGAAAGGTAGTGATAAAAATGGATAAAATAATTGTTGAAGTTGGTTCAACTTGTACTAAAGTAGATAAGTTTAATGGAAAAAATATAGAAAGATTAAAAGAAAAAACAATACAGTTTAAAAAACATTTTAATGAGGATAAAAAATTAAGAGAAAGTGATGTCAATGAATTAATTAAAAGCGTAAACGAATTAAAGAATATATCTAAAAACATATATGTATGTGGTACAAGTATCTTTAGAACTTTAAGCGATTCAGAAAAAAATGTTTTTTTAGAAAATTTTAAAGTTGAAACTGGCTATGATTTTCACATTATATCCCAAGAAAAAGAAAATGAACTTACTGTTTTTGGTGCAACTAGATTTGTTCAAAGTAAAGTTTGTGTATTTATTGGTGGTGGAGGCTCTACAGAAATAGCAATATATAATAACGGAATAAAGGAAAGTGTAAATAGTAAGATTGGTGTTATTGATGTAATGCAAAAATTTCCTGATTTAGCCGAAAATTTTGCAAAAACTAATATTGAAACTGTAAAAGCATTTATTAAAGAAAAACTAAATTTGCCAAAAGAGAAATCAGATATTTTAATATTAGCTGGTGGAGGGCATGAGAAATTTGCAAGATACTCTGGAATTAAATATGAAAAAAATATATTATATAATGATAATGCTTCACCAATTATGATGGATATAGAAACAAGAAAAAGTGAAACCGAAAGATATTATAAGTCAATATCTTTAGATGAAATTAAAGCCAAGTCAGATGATCCAGATTGGTGGTATGCCACAAGAGCAATGTGTGCTTTTGTTTTAGTAGTTGCTGAAGAAATAGGAGCGAAATATATTGTACCTACAGATATAGCAATGGTTTATGGGATTTTAGATAAAGGAGAAATATAAAATTTAATAAAATATTTTTAATGACTAAAACCAGGAGTTCTCACAAATTCCTGGTTTTATATTTTATATATTCTATCTTAGATGCTTTATCAATAGCTGTTTTCAGTTTATTAGCACTACTACTATAAATATATTCTAATCTGTTACATAATTAGCTAACTCTATAGCAATATAAAAAGGAACTTATTTTTTAGTTAATTTATTCACTGTAATTTAACAAACTTAAAAATATTTAACTAAATAATATTTATTATATTTTGGATTCTCTTTATTTTCTCTAATAAACTCTACTTTAAATCCGCATTTTTTATAAAAATTAGGTGCTTGAAATTCATAAGTCGTTAGATTTATATTTTCAAAACCTTTATTTTTATAAAATTCTTCTACTTTTTCTATTAATTTACTTCCTATATGTTTATTCCTGTATTCTTCTAACACTATTAAATCACTTATATGTATTTCCTTATAATATGATTTTCCCGTTATTATTCCAACAAATTTGTTATTTTCTTTAGCAATAAATGCAAAAGTTTTATAGTTACACGTAACTTCATTTTTTATTGCAAATTTTTCAAATTCTTCATCTAATATCTTATAATACTCTTCATTTAAATTTTCTTTATATTCTATGTTTAACATTCTCTTACTCCTTATCTTAAAATTTAATTAAATTATTTTTTTCATTATAATTTTTTTTCTCTAATCAGTCAATATAATTGATTATGTAAAAATTACTTTATACAATGTATAAAGTAATTTTTTATTTAACTTACCATTCTTTTTTGAAATTAATTAGTTCTGATATATAACCAATTAGGCAAAATGGTGCTAAAATAAAAGCATATAATAATACATACACTATAAATGCAAATTTACTTCTTTTTTCTAATTTACAGTTAATTTCTTTTAACATGTTTTTTCTTTTTGATTCAATTAATAAGCAAAGTAATAGTCCTAGTGGTATTACAAGTAAAGAAATCCAGCTAATTAATAATGGATTACCTAAAAGCAATAATATTAGTCCTAAAGGAACAAATATTAAAAGTGCTAAATCTATAAAAGGAAAGAATATATTTAATAACATTAATATTTTAGATTTTATATTAAGTTTTTTGGCGGTTAATATTTTAACTTTCTTAAAAGCCTCTATCATTCCTCTTGCCCATCTTTTTCTTTGTCTACCTAATTTATTTAATTTTTCTGGAACTTCTGTAAAAGCAATAGCTTCTGAAGCAAAGTTTGTTGTATATCCTTTACTTAATAATTTCCAAGTTAAAACAATATCTTCTCCAACACAGTTTTGCCATCCTCCTATTTCTTTTACTACTTTTGTTTTATATGCGCTAAATGCTCCTTGCGCAACTAATGTAGAATTATAATTTCCTTGTAACATTTTTACGCCAAAAATTCCTGAACTATAATCCCACTCTTGCAATTTAGTAATGAAACTTTTCTTGGCATTTTTTACAAATAAGCATCCAGCTGTTGCTACTGTCTTTTGGTCAGAATTTGATAATTTGTTTATTATATTTTGAACTGCTAACGGATGAAGTACTGTATCACTATCTACAGTAATAACGTAATCCGTAAATACAGATTGTAATCCTTTATTTAGTGCAGCTGCTTTTCCAACGTGTGATGATTCTATAAGTTTAATATTCTCTTCTGTAGCTATTTTTCTTAATAACTCTAAAGTTCCATCTGTTGAACCATCATCTATCATATTTATATAAATATTTCCATTATATTTTTGATTTTTAATTGATTGTATTGTTTCTTTTATGCATCTTTTTGAATTATATACTGGTAATAATATGGTAACATCTTCTTTTTTAGTATTACATATTTTTTTGCTCTTTTTATTCTGAAGTAAACTAATAAAAGTAAATATATAATTGAAACCAGGTATTAAAGCTATGAAAGTTACAAGGTATATTGCTAAAAAATATCCATAGTAACAAGCTATATCGTTAATCCAATTAATACTTATACATATCGAAAAAATAAAATAAATTATCGCAAGTATAAATGAAATAAGCAATATTATTCACCCCTATATATCTTATGAAAAACAATATATTAAGGTGAATATTGTTTAAAAATGTCAATATTATTGATACTGAATATAATATATGGAGGTGAAAAATTATGAGTAAAAAGATTTTATCAGTTATTTTTATATTAATTATTATAATAGTCTGTATTTTGTTATTTTTTAATAAATATCAAAGAAACAAAAGGGAAGATATAAAAATACCTATATTACTTTATCACAATTTTGTTACAGTTGTCCCTGAGACAGAAACTGATAATTATAACTATATTAATACTCCAAATAGCTTTGAAGAAAATATAAAAGTAATTATTGAAAATGGCTATACCCCTATATCCATTACCGAACTCTATAATGCTATTAATTTAAAGACAGAGCTTCCTCAAAAGCCAATTTTAATAACTTTTGATGATGGTTATTATAGTAATTATGAGTATATATTTCCTATTCTTAAAAAATATAAAGTTAAAGCATCTATTTTTATAGTCACAAACAATATTGAAAAAGAAATAAATAATGTTAAATATTTAAGTTGGAATGATTGTGCTGAAATGCAAAACAGTGGTCTTGTAGAAATATATAGTCACAGTACAAGGCATATATTTTATGATAAAGTGCCCGTAAGAGAAGTTCGTGATGATGTTATTGAATCTTATAAAATTATCGAAAAGAATTTAGGTAAAAAAGATATAAAAGTTTTTGCTTATCCTTATGGTTCTTATACAGATGAAACTGTAAAGGCTTTAAAAAATAATGGAATAGATATGCAGTTATATGATATTGGAATAAATAATTTTATTGATTTTGATGTGAATTATATAAAAAGAATTAATATTCCTTGCGAAATGACTGGTAAAGAAATTATAGATGAAATTGAAAAAGAATAGTTTCAAAACTATTCTTTTTCAATTATTTTATTTCTTCAATTTTCTCTTTTTTTAAATACATTTTCCCTTTTAGTGCTTCTATTAAAATATTTTTAAATTCTTCCTTTTTCCCATACCATTTTACGCTTTCAATAAATTGCTGCAAATTGCACCATCTGTAGTCTATACTTTCTTCGTTTAGTATAACTTTATTTTTGTTAACAAAACTTATATAAACATATTCAATACATTCTTTTCCTAAAGATTTATATTTAAAAATTAAATTTAAAAATTTACTTTTATTAACTATAAGTCCTGTTTCTTCAAGTACTTCTCTTTTTACTGTATTTTCTAAATTATTATCTTGTTTTTCATATCCACCTGTAACAACATACCAAAATGATTCATTAAACTGTGGATCTCTAGGGTTTTCTTTTAAGAGCAAGATTTCATTATATTCATTTACAATAAAAGTTAAAATTTTATTCATTAATATCTCTCCTAAAATTCGTTTTCTATCTTTTGCCTTTATAAATTAAATTTTTTCTTTATCATTTTTGCAGTTTCTTCAGCGGAAATATTAGTATTATCTATTTTCATATAATTTTCAAATATCTTTTCTCCTTCTCCTGGATTAGAATTATACCTATGTTTTTTTACTGATCTTAATAAGTCTTTTTCGCTCCATTCTAAATCTCTCTTTGACTCTTTGCATTTTAATCTATTTTCTGTTTTGTTCCTACGTAATCTTTCTTCTAATGATGTTTCTAACTCAATAGTATATGTTTTTTCAAATAAACTCATCCATTTATCTGTTTCCTCTTTTTCTTTTTCAAAATTATCTCCAAAGTCAAAGCATCCTGTAAAAATAATTCCTTTTTCATTGCTTTTTGCAAACTCTTTAAATATATCATATCTTATTATACTATTAATTTTTCTAAATTCATTTTTGTCATAATCAAATATCTTTCTTACCATTTCAATTGTCATGTGGTTGTATAATAATTTATATCCAGTTATTTTTTCTAATTCTTGTCCTACAGTCATTTTTCCTACGGCTTGTGGACCTATTATCTGTATAAAGTTAGGCATTATTTATCATCTCCTATCATTTCTTTAAAATATTTGTCTGTAAAATCCTTTAATTTATTTATATTATTTTTTAAAATTTTTAAAAGTTTATTACTTTCCTCATACGCCATATCAAAGTCGGCCTTATTTATTTCTAGTCTATTAAATGCTGCCTCTAGCTCATTTTCATCTAATAAAATTATTTTTCCTTCTGGTGTAATAACAACGTCTAAATATAAATCGTCTTCATAGGGTATTCCATTTTCTTTTCCTATTTTTTTTGCAATATCAAAATACCACTCTACTATTTCATTATTTTCATTATATATAGCAGTTAATTTTATTTTTGCATTATAATCATAAAACTCTAACCATTTATAATTTTTATCCAATATAGGTTTTCCATTAGAGATTAATATCTTTTCATTAACATCTATAAATTTGTAAAATACAACATCTCCTTTGAATTTGTCTGTTTCAAAAGATTTAATTTTATAAATAGTATTGCTACACTTTCCTCCCACGCTTTTATCTGGATATCTTTTTTTCAGACTAATCCAATATCTTTGTATTAATTCATTATTTACATATATTTCATTTTCCAATACTCCCCCATTAGCAATAATACTTTTTGCAGAACCTATATTAGTCTTATCACAATCCATTAAAACACGATCTATACCTAATTTTTTACATTCTTTTAAGGCTAATCTTATTTGTGCTGTAGCATATCCTTTTCTTCTTTCCGATGGTCTTATACTATCTCCTATGTGCCCTCCATAATTTAATAGCTTTTGATTTAAACAATGTCTAATTTGTAAATTTCCTACTATTTTTTTATCTGATTTTCTTATTGTTAAATATACTGTTGATTGAATTCTATTCTCTTCAACAGTATCTATATCTAAATCGTTTTGAATCTTTTTTAACCATTTATCAAAATCTTTTATTTTATCAAGCCCACCATCTCCAGCAATCTCACTTTCTCCATTATCTAAAAATTCCTGCAAATATTCTTCTACTTGTTTTTTATATTCTATTGTTGGAAATACTAATTCTAATTCATCTTTCATAACTTTTCTCCCCTTTTATATAAAAAAGCCCTGCACAAGAAGCCTTTTTAAGACTCCTCTGCAAGACTTTAAATCTATTACAAAGTGTAAATAACTCTTATTTCTAGTTATTCTATACCGCTCAAGATATTACTTTTAGGTATACTCTTAAAATGTACTAATAATTTTACCATGCATTTATTTTTTCGTCAATATTTTTATGTAAAATTCTTCTTTATTTTGCATTTTTGTCCATTCAAAATTCTATTGCAACAAAAACCTAATATATATTTTACTATTAAGCTGCATCTTTTATTTTATTTA
>CALXUS010000028.1 GCA_944391745.1 uncultured Clostridia bacterium | reverse complement strand
GTTTAACTTTAACAATAGTTGTATTTAAATATTTTACTAAGTTTCATATATAATCTCAAAATATTAGTTTAACTTTAACAATACTTGCATTAAATAATGAATTTTTAGATGACTAAGCATTAAACTTAGCCTTAATATTAGTTGTATTTTAACTATTAAAATATTTACTAAAAATGTTTAAGTCTTTGATAGATTAATAGGAGGATATTATAAATGTATTATGATGTATTAGATGAAAAAGTAGAAAGAAAATTAGAAGAATACGAGACAATATTTCCAGAAGGATTTCCACTAGCACAATTTGAAGGAACTAAAAAAGAACTAATAGAAGAAATAAACTCATGTATAAAAAATAATAGAGAATATGATACTAGTTTTTGGGATGTCAATCCAGAATATGATGATTAAATATGCTGATTATATTTAAATTTATTTCAAGTGGTTTAATATAATCGTTTTGCGTTTAACTTTAATAATATTTATATTTAAATTACATTACTGCTCCTGGTTGTGTGCCTTTGGTTTAGTTCAACTTTAACAATTGTTGTATTTATATTTAATATAATAATTTTACCATTCGAAAAATAATATTTTAATTTTACATTTGTATCTGTTTAATTTATAATCCTTATAAATTTCCCCAATTTTTTTATTTAAATCTATTTAAGTTTTGTCCTTTATATGATAGAATACACGTGAAATATAAAAAAATAAATTTACATAAGTGCTATAACAAGCACAGCAAAGGAGATGTCATCTTGGAAAAGGTAAAATACAAGAAAATATTATTAAAATTAAGTGGTGAAGCATTAGCCGGAGATGCAAAAGTTGGTATTGATAGAGAAACAATGAATGGAATATGTGATGCAATAAAAAAAGTTCATGATATGGGAGTAAAAATATCAATAGTTGTTGGTGGTGGAAACTTCTGGAGAGGTAAATATGGAGAAGGAATGGTTAAAACTACAGCAGATTATATGGGAATGTTGGCAACAGTCATGAATGGACTAGCACTTCAAGATGCAATAGAAAAAAGAGGAATTCAAGCAAGACTTCAAACTGCAATAGAAATGAGACAAATAGCTGAACCTTTTATTCAAAGAAGAGCAGAAAGACATTTAGATAAAGATAGAGTTGTAATTTTTGCTTGTGGAACAGGACATCCATTTTTCTCAACAGATACAACAGCAGCATTAAGAGCTGCAGAGATGGGTGTTGATGCTATCCTTGTAGCAAAAACGATTGATGGAGTATATACAGCTGATCCAAAAATAGATAAAACAGCTAAAAAATTAGATCATGTTTCTTATCAAGAAATTTTAGAAAAAGATTTAAAAGTTATGGATTCAACAGCTATTTCACTTTGCAAAGATAATAATATTCCACTTGTAGTATTTGCAATGAGTGATCCAGAAAATATTATTCGTGCTGTAAAAGGTGAAAATATAGGAACAGCAGTAGATAATGTTAATGAATAAGATACAAAAGAGATTAAATAGATATAATTAATTTTTTAGGAGGATTTTATGAGTTTAGAAAATATGAATGAAAGAATGGAAAAAGTTATAGATAATCTGGAATTAAATTATTCAGAGATTAGAGCTGGAAGAGCAAATCCAGCTATTCTTAATAGAGTATCAGTAGAATATTATGGTGCACCAACACCTATTAATCAAGTAGCTAGTATTTCTGTACCAGAGGCTAGATTAATAGTTATTCAACCATGGGATAAAAGTATTTTGTCTCAAGTTGAAAAAGCTATAGAAAAGGCTGATATAGGTATTCATCCAGTTAGTGATGGTAATGTTATAAGATTATCATTTCCAGAATTAACGGAGGAGAGAAGAAAAGAAATTGTTAAAGATGTAAAGAAAACAGCTGAAGAAGCTAAAGTAGCTGTAAGAAATGTAAGACGAGATGAAATGGATGAAGCAAAAACAAAATTAAAAAATAAAGAAATTTCAGAGGATGAAGAGAAGTCTTTAGAAGATAAGATTCAAAAAGAAACAGATAAATATGTTGCTAAGATAGATGAAATAGCTGATAAAAAAGAAAAAGAAATAATGTCAGTTTAATTAAATTTAAAGAAAAGGAAATATTTTTATATGGAGGAGAAAATTATGCCTAGGCATATTGCTATTATAATGGATGGTAATAGAAGATGGGCAAAAGAACATAAATTAGATTCTAGTTTAGGACACAAAAAAGGAGCAGAAGTTCTTGAAAATGTTGCTAAGTATTGTAATAAGATAGGGCTTGAGGCTCTTACAGTTTATGCTTTTTCTACTGAAAACTGGAAGAGAACAAAGGATGAAGTAGGTGCTATTTTATTATTACTTAATATGTACCTTGACAAATTTTTGAAAACAGCAGATTTAGAAAATATTAAACTTAGAGTAATTGGTGATAGAGATAAAAATATGCCTGAAGAAATTAAAGCAAAAATGATTAAAATGGAAGAAAAAACAAAAAATAATACTGGTTTAAAATTTAATATTGCTTTTAATTATGGTGGCAGAGATGAGATTGTGAAAGCTACTAGAAAAATAGCTGAACAAGTTAAAGAAGGAAAATTAGATATTAAGGATATAAATGAGGATACTATTTCTAATAATTTATATACAGCAGGTTTACCTGACCCTGATTTATTAATTCGCACAAGTGGAGAACTAAGAACTAGTAATTTTTTACCATGGCAAATTACTTATTCAGAGTTTATGTTTTTAGATAAATATTGGCCAGATTTTACAACAGAAGATATTGATTTAGCAATAGATGAATATTCAAAAAGACATAGAAGAGTTGGCAAGTAGAACTTGAATGGAAGGAATTTTTTTAATGGAAAAGGAAAAGAGAGCAAAGACGATTAAAAGAACTATAACAGGAGTAGTTGCATTACCTGTTATTGCAGCTATACTTATTTTTTCAAATACACTTATTATGGATATTTTTACTGCAATTATTGCTTGTATAAGTATGTATGAGTATTTTCATTGCTTTAAGTCTACAAAAAAAGCAAATCCTTCTCAATATTTGGGATTTATATTTTGTATTTTAATTGCTTTTATGCATTTTGCGGATAATAGACTTCTTGCAAGTATAATAATTGCTATTATTCCAATTTCTTTAGTTATATTATTTGGAGAATTAGTTCTTTCAAAAGGGAAAAAGACTTTTAAAGATATTGCAGTTACTATGTTAGGTATATGTTATATTCCTTTAATGTTATTGTATTTATCTTTAGTTAGAAATATGAAATTAGAAAATGGACTAAATGGCAAAATTTTAATTTGGTTTGTTTTAAGTGCTTCATGGGGAAGTGATATATTCGCATATTTTATAGGTAGACACTTTGGCAAGCACAAATTAACTGAGGTTAGTCCTAATAAAACAATTGAAGGTTCAGTTGCAGGTATAGTAGGTTCTATTATATTAGGTATAATTTATGCAGTTTTGTGTAATACTTTATGGAATGTAGGAATAAATTATATATTAATAGGTTTTATTATGGCTATATTAAGTGTTATAGGGCAAATAGGAGACTTAGCTGCATCAAGTATAAAGAGATTTTGTGAAATAAAAGATTTTAGCGAGCTTATTCCTGGTCATGGTGGTATGCTAGATAGAATTGATAGTATAATATTCGTACTTCCTTTTGCTTTTATATTATTTAATTTATTATAATTAGCTTTTTATTATATTGGAGGAAAAATTGGGCTTTATATTAACTGCAATAAAAATTATATTTTTATTAGGGTTTTTGATTATTATTCATGAAGGTGGCCATTTTATAGTTGCAAAATTATGTAAGGTTAGAGTTAATGAATTTGCTATTGGTTTTGGACCAAAAATATGGTCTAAGCAGGGTAAAGAAACTAAATATGAACTTAGATTAATTCCTTGTGGTGGATTTGTTAACATGGAAGGAGAGGAAGAGCATTCTGATAAGGAAGGCTCTTTTAGTAAAGCTAGTGTTCCTAAAAGATTTGCTATTGTTGTAGCTGGAGCATTAGTGAATATTATTTTTGGGCTACTTGCCTATATGATTTTAATAATTATTAGATATATGATTGTTAAAGAGCCTAATTTTTTTAATGCTTTTTCTTTTGCTATATCTAGTACTGGCAATTTAGTTTTTGCAATGTTTGAAAGTATAGTACAATTATTTTCAGGCAATGTTTCTTTAAATGATATGATGGGGCCTGTTGGTATTTCTCAGATGGTTTCACAAACTTCAGGAATTTTTCAATTTGTTTATTTATTGGCTATAATTTCTATTTCACTTGGAATTACTAATTTATTACCTTTTGTTCCACTAGATGGAGGAAGGGCTTTATTATTAATAATAGAAGGTATTAGAAAGAAGCCTTTAAAAGAAGAAACAGAACTTAAATTGCAATCAGCTGGATTTTTAGTATTAATAGTTTTTTCAATTTTTGTAGCTTACAATGATATATTAAGGATAGTATAATTTTTTTACTTTGGAGACGGACTTTTTTTGTAAAATTTTACTTTTAGAACCGTTCAAAAGGAAAATATTTAGACGAATTTATTTTGGGGGCAAAAAATGAGTCAAATAAATACAGAAGTTAAAAGAATTAAAAATGTTTTTGTAGATTATAGTTCAAATAGTTTTGCATTTTCAGATGCTGAAATTGAAAATGTGAATTTACATAGAAAAACTAATAAGCTTGAAATGTTTTTGAAAACTGATGATTATATAAATATTAATGAATTTAGTAGTTTTGAAAAATATGCTATTAAAAGATTTAATATTGCTGGTGTGGATTTTAAAGTTGATATTGATGATAAGGAAAATAAAGATAATCCTCCAATTACTAAAGAGTGGAATAATATTTTGTCTTATTTTTCAAGTAAGAATCCAGTTGCTAGGGCTTTTCTTAAAAATAGTGAAATAGATTTTAATAAGGATATTAATATTCATATTAAAGTTAAGGGAAAAGATATTTTAGATAAACAAGGTATTGGTACAAAAATATCTAATTTTATTAAGGATATTTACGGCGTTCGGCTATAAGGTTAATTTTGTTGAAGATAATAGTAGTGAATATGAGAAACTTTTTCAAGAAAAGAATGAAGATTTGGTTAAAAAGTATGTTGAAGAAACAAAATTGATTCAAGCTGAAAACAGTGAGAAAAAGGCTACTAATCAAAATAAATCTGAAATTAAGAACAGTTCTGAAAATAAGAAGAATCAAGAATCTAAGGAAAAGTCTAATTTTAGTGATAAAAATTATAGTGGCGATAATGGTGGAAATTCTAATGGAGAAAATAATGGATTTGATGGAAATGTTCCTCCTAAAGGACCTATTCCACAAGGTAATGCTACACCTCAACCTGATGATGACGAAGATTCTCCACTAATATATGGTAGAAACGGAAATATAAGGGAACCTTTAATGAAAGTTGAAGATATTTCTGTTGATACTTCTGATGTTCAAATAGCTGGTGAAATAGTAAATGTACCAGATCCAACAGAACTTAAAAAATCAGGTAAGTTTTTATTTTCATTTGATGTTTATGATGGCACTAGTACTATTACTTGTAAAATATTTGTGTTACCAGAGAAGAAAAAAAGAGTTTCAAGTAAAATAAAAGTTGGCCAAGGAGTAAAAGTAGGTGGAAGAGCTGCTTTTGATAATTTTGCTAAAGAAATTACAATTATTGCAAATACAGTTATTGAAGGTGAACCTCTTAAGAAAGTTACTAGAATGGACAATTCTGATGTTAAAAGAGTGGAACTTCACATGCATACTCAAATGAGTCAAATGGATGCTGTTACACCTGTTAAAGATTTAATAAAAAGAGCTATGAAATGGGGAATGAAATCAATTGCTATTACTGATCATGGTGTTGTTCAATCTTTTCCTGATGCTCATAAAATGTTAGGATTTGATAATAAAGATATTAAGGTTATTTATGGTGTTGAAGCTTATTTAGTACCAGATAAAGATCCAATAGTAACAAGAGGTAAAGGGCAGACTTTAGATGATATTACTTATTGTGTTTTTGATTTAGAGACAACGGGTATATCTTTTAGAACTGAAAAAATTACTGAAATAGGTATTATGAAGGTTAGAAATGGAGAGGTTATAGATAGTTTTGAAACTTTTGTAAATCCAGAAAAACCTATTCCTATAAGAGTGCAAGAAATTACTCATATTACTGATGATATGGTTAAAGATGCACCTACAATAGAAGAAATTATGCCTAAAGTATTAGAGTTCTTTGGGGATTCAGTATTAGTCGCTCACAATGCTGATTTTGATACGAGCTTTATAAAATATAATTGTGATAAAATGGGATTAAAGTTTGATAATACATATTTAGATACTCTTCGCTTGGCAAAGGATTTGTTCCCAGATTATAAAAAGTATAAGTTGGGCATTATTGCAGAAAATTTAGGAATTAAAGTTGAAGTTGCCCATAGAGCTTTGGATGATGTTGATACAACTGTTAAAGTTTTTAATGTAATGATGAAGATGTTAAAGGACAAAGGCATTAAAACTTTAGAAGAAATGGATAAAGCAGAAGAGGGCAAAGCTAATTTTAAAAAGCTTAAAAGTTACCATGCTATTATTTTGGCAAAGGATTACATAGGTTTAAGAAATTTATATAGACTAGTATCTATTTCACACTTACATTATTTTTATAAAAGACCTCTAATATTAAAATCTATATTTAAAAAATATTCTGAAGGTTTAATTTTAGGTTCTGCTTGTGATCAGGGAGAATTATATCAAGCAATACTTAATGGAAAGTCTGATGAAGATATTGAACAAATCGCTAGAGATTATGATTACTTAGAAATTCAACCTATTGGAAACGATGAATATTTAGTTAGAAATGGCACACTTCAAAGTGATGAAGATTTAAGAAATATTGTCAGAAAAATAGTTGATTTGGGTGAAAAATTGGATAAACCAGTTTGTGCAACTTGTGATGTACACTTTATGGACCCACAAGATGAAATATATAGAAGAATTTTGCAAGCCGGCCAAGGATATGAAGATGCAGATATGCAAGCACCATTGTACCTAAGAACTACTGAAGAGATGCTTGAAGAATTTTCTTATTTAGGTAAAGAAAAAGCTTATGAAGTGGTTGTAACTAATACTAATAAAATTTCAGATATGTGTGAAAGAATAAGCCCAATTTCACCAGAAAAATGTCCACCACATATTCCTGGTTGTGAACAAACTATAAAACAAATTGCTTATGATAAAGCACATGAATTGTATGGAGACCCACTTCCTGAAATAGTTCAATCAAGACTAGATAAAGAGCTGGATTCTATTATAAAAAATGGATTCTCTGTTATGTATATAATTGCTCAGAAATTAGTTTGGAAGTCTAATGAGGATGGTTACATAGTTGGTTCGAGAGGTTCTGTTGGTTCTTCTTTTGTTGCTAACATGACCGGTATAACTGAAGTTAATTCACTTCCACCACATTATAGATGCCCAAAATGTAAGTATTCTGATTTTACAGATTATGGGGTTAAAAATGGATTTGACTTACCTGATAAAGTTTGTCCTAAATGTGGACATCCTTTAGATAAAGATGGAATGGATATACCTTTTGAAACATTCCTTGGATTTAATGGAGATAAAGAGCCAGATATAGACTTAAACTTCTCTGGAGAATATCAAGCGAAAGCACATAAATATACAGAAGTTATATTTGGTAAAGGAACAACTTTTAAAGCAGGAACAGTAGGTACAGTTGCAGATAAAACTGCTTTTGGCTATGTTAAAAAATATTATGAAGAAAGAGGCATACCAGTAAGCAATGCAGAAGTTGCAAGGGAAGCAAAGGGATGTACAGGAATAAAAAGAACTACAGGTCAGCATCCAGGTGGAATTATAGTTGTACCTAAAGGTAGAGAAATATATGAATTTACACCTGTACAACATCCAGCAGATGATCCTGAATCAGATATTATAACAACACACTTTGATTACCACTCAATAGACCAAAACTTACTAAAACTTGATATACTAGGTCATGATGATCCAACTGTTATTCGTATGCTTTATGATTTGACAGGATTTGACCCAACTAAAGTTCCTCTTGATGATAAAGCAACAATGTCAATTTATTCATCAACAGAAGCATTAGGAGTTACTCCAGAGCAAATTCATTCTGAAGTTGGTACTTATGGTATACCTGAATCAGGAACAAAGTTTGTTAGAGGTATGCTTAAAGATACAAAGCCAACAACATTTGAAGAATTACTTAGAATTTCTGGTTTATCTCATGGTACTGATGTTTGGCTTGGAAATGCACAAGAATTAATAAATAATGGAACAGCATCATTAAGTGAAGTTATATGTACTCGTGATGATATAATGCTTTATTTAATAAAACAAGGACTAGAACCTAATACAGCATTTAAAATAATGGAGCTTGTACGTAAGGGAAAAGTTGCAAAAGAGCCAGAAAAATGGGCAAATTACAAAAAAATTATGGAAGAAAATAATGTTCCAAAATGGTACATAGATTCATGTAATAAAATTAAATACTTATTCCCTAAAGCACACGCTGCAGCTTACGTTACAAATGCATTTAGAATAGCTTGGTTTAAAGTACATATTCCTAAAGCTTACTATTGTGCATACTTTTCAATAAGAGCTGATGCTTTTGATAGTGAAATTATGTGTCACGGAAAAGAAAAAGTAAAAAATGAAATGAAGAGAATAGAGCTTTTAGGTCAAAATGCAACTCAAAAAGATGGTGCTATGTATGAAACTTTGGAAATTGTAAATGAAATGTATGAAAGAGGAATTACATTTTTACCTATTGATTTGTATAAATCTGGAGCAACTAGATTTAAAATGGAAGATGAAGGTATAAGACCACCACTTAATAGTATTCCAGGCTTTGGAACTGTTGCGGCACAAGGCATAGAAGAAGCTAGAAAAGATGGAGAGTTTATGTCAATAAGTGATTTGAAATTAAGGGCTAAACTTGGTAAAAGTGGTATTGAACTTTTACAAAATGCTGGTTGTTTAAAAGGTATGAGTGAAAGTAATCAGATGAGTTTATTTTAAAAGATATATTTTCTAAATGTAGGGAAGGAAAAAGAAATGTTGAATTTTTTAATTGGATATTTTATAGTAATTAATATTATTCCTATGATAATAATTTATGCGGATATTACAGTTAATTTCAAAATGAGCAATCAGATGCTTAATTTTCTTTATATAGTACTAACTCTTATTGGTGGAGGAATAGGTATTATAATGGCTTCACAGATGTTTGGATACAGAAGAGATGAAAAAGCTATGACTAGAACTATTCCTATAATTGTTATTTTACAAATAATAATTATATTTTGTGTACTAGCATATAGAAATAACTGGCAATTAATAAATTTCAGAGATTTTTTCATAACTAAATAGAATTTTCCTTGAATTATTTTAGACAAGGTAATATAATAGCAATGTATTATTTTGAATAAAGAGAGGATGAATTTTATGTTCAACCGGAAATATTACTTTAAGTTAGCTTATAATGTGGCGATTGCAAGAGTTAAAAAAAGTATTGAAGGTGATGAGGACGTTAAAGAAAAAATCAATAAGTATAAATTAAAGGCAAAGGACGTTCCACTTTTCTGTTATGTTCAGCAAAAAGGTGAAAGCCTTTCTCAAGCTATGACTATGATTTACGCTTTGAAAACTGATGATTTGAAAGCATACTTAGGCGTTTATATCGGAGATAATTTGTACACTGATGAAATTAGCGAAAGCTATTACTTTGTTTTGTATAGACTTAATCCGTTTAACTGGTATGTAGCATATTTTGAAAACATGGAAGAAGAGATTAGCAAGTATGATATCAAAAAGATTCCTATTTGGGCTTTTTGGAAATTTAAAAAAGAAATATGGATATATGATCCTTATGACCCTGAAAATGGTCAAAGAGAGTTTTTTGGAAGTTTCTTTAAAAATCCGATAATTCATCTTAAAATGAAATAATCAAAAAAGAGCTTGGCATATTTTTGCCAGGCTCTTTTGATTTCTGAAAACGAAAATAATCGACATAAAATTACAAAATAATTTAAAAATCAACCTGTGGATAATGTGGATAACTCTGTGGATAACTATAAACACTGACTTTCAGAATGTGAGTTTTACACATAAACATAATCCAGAAAAGAGATTATGGAAAGTAACGAAAATGCCTAGTTTACAGTAAAAAGTTAACATTGTATTATACTAATTATTATAAATTTAATATAAACCTTTACATCATAAAGTTATTATATTAAAATTATTTTAAATTTTAATATAGGAGACTAACTATTAAAAGTCAAGACTTTTATTAAAAAAATTTTAGATTGGAAATTATCCCATGCCAAAAAGACT
>CALXUS010000027.1 GCA_944391745.1 uncultured Clostridia bacterium | reverse complement strand
TGCTACAGTAGTAAATGCGTTAAGGCTTGAACGGAGTGAAAAGCCAGCACCTTAAGGTGCTGCAATGTTATATGCCCCTATAGGGCATGTGAAAACCACCCGTTTTACGGGTGGTTTTTATTGGTGTTGAATCTTTACAAAATAAAAGATACAACAGCAGCTATGAGTGCAAATATGATTACAAAAGGAATCAAGCACCCAGAGCAACCTCCTCTACGATAAGGGGGTGGTGGAGGTGGAGGTCCCCATGGTCCACCATGATGAGGACCGTGAAAACCGCCACGAGGACCGCCAAATCCCATAGGAGGAGGGCCAAAACCACCGTGATGACCACCAGGTCCATGAGGAGGGCCAAAGCCACCGGGTCTAGGCATAGTGAAGTCACAACCTTTCCAAATATATTCACTAAAAAGTGTAGAAATATTATATCACTTTTTTATAGATTTGTAAAATATCTAATATAAAACTACTAATCCCTGGATATAAAAATGTAAAAGTATGGAAATAAGATAAGCAAAAATCTTTACAAAATCAATATATTATGCTATAATAAAAATTATCCGATACATGAAGTCGTTTCAGCAAAGGAGGTAAAAATGTTTAGTGTATGTTGTGACTATGCGAGGACTGTTCCTAGTGCATCGCGTAAGGCGGTCGAAAGGTTCATCTTCAGCAAAGGTGCTGCATCGGTCTCGATTCCGTTTCAGGAGGATATTCTTCCTAATGTTACTGTTGAACAAATCAACCTGAGCGAGAACAAAAATGGTCGGAAACAGGTGGTTGTTATCTTTGTCAGCGGTGGCATTCGCAACCAGTTCGTGTTAGTCATCAATAGATTGGCAACTACCAAGAACACTGTTGATGAAACTGCGAATGAGCTTGCCAAGTGCAAGCACTTCTGCAAGGAACCGATTCCGGAGGATGTTGAAAACGAGATGGCAGTGAGATTGGCGCATTTGATTGCGCATACTGCTCTTAGTTGAAGCAAACTACACAAACAAAAAAGCCTCCCCCAGGTGAAACATCATTGTTTCACTTGGGGGTATTTTTAACCCAATTTTATTTATTGTAATTTAGAAAAAGTTTATATTTTATATTATATATTGATATATTGATTTTTTTACTTAAAATGTATATAACTATAATATAAATAAAAGAGGAGGAAATAAAATGGAAAATAATAAGAATAACAGAAAATTTACAATAGGTTTATTAATATTAGTAATAATATCTGCAATATTAACAATAGTAGGAATTGTGGGAATCATTTATCAAATAGGGTTACTTTTATTGGGAATTGGATTAATATTAGCAATATTAGGAATAGTACTTGCGCATGTTGCAGAAAAAAATCTATCAAAAGCAAAATCATAAAAGTTGCTAACAATATGGCTAATTTAGTAGCGAGTATAGGAATTGCCATTTTTCTTTTAATAATATTTTCATTGTTTTCATCGTTTTCGTCGATAGCGTATAAACCAATAATATATCTATATCCAGAAGAAGAAACAGAAGTATCAGTGGAATTGCCAAGTAGTGATAGATTAATTGTTTCATATCCAAAATATGTAGACGGATGGAATGTACTTGCAAAAGAAAATGGAGATTTGGTAGATTTAGAAACAGGAAGAAACTTATATTCATTGTATTATGAAAGTAAAAATGAAATTAACTTTAAAGTGGAAAAAGAAGGCTTTATAGTAAAAGGGGAAGATTCAGCAAAATTTTTAGAAGAAAAATTAGCTATTTTAGGGCTAACTGAAAGGGAGGCAGAAGAGTTTATTATATATTGGTTACCAAAATTAGAGAGTAACAAATATAATTATATAAGATTTGCAAGTAAAGAAGAAATAGATGAAAATATGCCTTTAGAAATAAATCCAAAACCAGATACGGTAATAAGAGTGCAAATGATATTTAAGGGACTAAATAAACCAATAGAAGTAGAAGAACAAAAATTAGAAACACCACAAAGAAATGGATTTGTAGTAGTTGAATGGGGAGGAACAGAAATTAAATAATTTTATAAAAAAGTCATACAAAGATTGTATGACTTTTTTGTATAAGCTTCAAATTATTATATTTGTTGCAAAATTAATTTGCTAAATTTATAATAATGTTATAAAATAAATACCAATATTAATGGAGTTTTGTGATATTATTTTTCAAAGTCAGGAGAAAATTTAATGAGCGAATATGATGTAGATGAATTAAAATATTTAGGCATATTATCTGAAAAGTTTCCTACAATACAAAGTGTATGTACTGAAATAATAAATTTGGAAGCAATTTTAAATCTACCAAAGGGTACTGAGCATTTTTTAAGTGATTTGCATGGTGAATATGAATCTTTTTTACATATTTTAAAAAATGCATCAGGTGTTATAAAAACTAAAATAGATGAAACATTTAAGAATGATATGACACAAGAAGAAAGAAGAAAACTTGCTACTTTAATTTATTATCCAAAAGAAAAATTAGAGTTAATAAAAAAAGAAACAGAAAATATGGATGAGTTTTATAGAATAACTTTATTTAGATTAATAAAAATTTGTAAAGTAGTAGGTTCAAAATATAGTAGGTCAAAGGTGCGTAAAGCTATACCAAAGGATTACCAATATATTATTGATGAGCTTTTGCATTCTAATCAAGATGTTTATGATAAAGGAAGCTATTATGACAAAATCATTGAGAGTATTATCTCATTAGGTAGAGCAGATGCTTTTATAATTGCGGCATCTGGCTTAATTCAGCAATTAGCTGTTGATCAAATGCATATAATAGGTGATATTTATGATAGAGGACCTGGTCCACATATAATTATTGATGAACTAATGAAGTATCATTCAATAGACATTCAATGGGGAAATCATGATATTATATGGATGGGAGCTGCTGCAGGAAGTGAAGCTTGCATTTTTAATGTTATTAGAATATGTGCTAGATATAATAATTTAGATATTTTAGAAGAGGGTTATGGAATAAATATTAGAACTATAACTGAATTTGCTATGGAAGAATATGGTGGAAGGGAATCCACTATATTTAAGCCTAAGAATGTAGATGAAAAAAATAGTCAATTTGATCAAATAGTTATGGAAAAAACTCAGCAAGCAGCCGCAATAATACAATTTAAATTGGAGGGAGAAATAATAAAAAGGCATCCAGAGTATGAGATGGATGATAGGTTATTGTTAGATAAAATTAATTACAAAAAGGGTAGAATTAATATTAACGGAAAAAATTATAATCTTATAGAAAATTATTTTCCAACAATTAATCCAGATGACCCTTATAAATTAAGTCCAAAGGAAGAGGAAGTAGTTAGAAAATTAGTAAAATCTTTCAAAAATAGTGAAAAGTTACAAAGACATATTCAATTTTTATATTCTAAAGGTAATATTTACAAAATATTTAATGATAATTTATTAATACATGGCTGTGTTCCAATGGATGCTTATGGAGACTTTGTAACAACAAATGTAAATGGTAAAAATTTAAAGGGTAAAGAATATTTAGACTATATTGAAAAAATAGCTAGAGAAGGATATTTTGAAGAAGAAGGTTCCGAAAAAAGAAAAGATGGACAAGATTTTTTATGGTACTTATGGTGCGGAAAAAATTCACCAATATTTTGTAAAGATAAAATGAAAACATTTGAGAGATATTATTTGGAAGAAAAGGAAACTTGGGAAGAAATTAAAAATCCATTTTATAACTTTGAAAATGATGAGAGTATATCAATTAAAGTATTAGAAGAGTTTGGAATAGATCCTAATAAGGGGCATATAATTTGCGGACATATTCCTGTAAAATTTAAAGCTGGAGAAAGCCCTATTAAAGCTAATGGAAAATTATTTATAATAGATGGAGGGTTATCTAAGGCATATCAGAAAACAACTGGAATTGCTGGGTACACATTAAGATATAGTTCTTACGGATTAACTTTAGTTGCTCATGAGCCTTTTACTTCAAGAGAAAATGCTATTATAAATGAAACTGATTTACATTCAGAAAAACAACTAGTGGAAAAAGTTGAAAGAAAAAAGATAAATGATACAGATAAGGGAAAAGAGTTGCGAAGTCAAATTGCGGACTTAGAAAAATTATTAGAAGCCTACAAAAGTGGAATTATAAGTGAAAGACATATATAAGTACAAAATTATAATTGAGAGGATTTAGATGAAAAAAATTTTAGTAGTAGAAGATGATGCTGATATACAGAAATTAATAAGAAATATTTTAGAGAAAGAGAGATACCTTGTAACAAGTGCATTTTCTGGAACAGAGGCTATTTTGTTATTGAATCAAAATAGGTATGATTTGATATTACTTGATTTAATGTTACCTGGGCTTTCAGGTGAAGAAATAATTGAAAAAGTTAATGAAGTACCTATTATTGTAATTAGTGCGAAAGTTAATATGGAAGATAAAGTTAATACTCTTTTAAAAGGTGCGAATGATTATATAACTAAACCTTTTGATAATGATGAATTACTAGCAAGAGTTAAAGTACAACTAAGATTAAATAAAGAAAAACAAGAAAATAGTATGAGGTATAAAGATTTATTCTTAGATAAAGATAGTCATATTTTGTATATTAAAGAAAATAAAATTGGACTTACTAATACTGAATTTTTGATTATGGAACAATTAATGATTAATCCTAATAAAGTGGTAACTAAATCTAGTCTTATAAATTTGATTGGAAATGGTGAATTAATAGATGAAAATTCTTTAAAAGTTCATTTGAGTAATATAAGAAAGAAGATAAAGAAAGTCTCTGATAATGAATATATTGAATCTGTGTGGGGGATTGGCTATAAGTTAAAGGAATAATTTTAGTCTTAACTAAATCTTAACTGATTCTTAACTGCCATCTTAACTTTTATATGATAATTTAAATATAAGTAAAAGGAGGTTAAAATGGATTATGTTATAGAAACAAAAGATTTGTCAAAAAGTTTTAAGAAGACAGATGTTATTAAAAGATTGAATATTCATATCCCCAAAGGTTCTATTTATGGATTAATTGGAAAAAATGGAGCAGGCAAAACTACTCTTATCCGTATATTATGTGGTCTTCAAAGAGTAACTAGTGGTTCTTATAGTATTTATGGAATTGAAAATACAAGTAAGGAAATGGCTAAGTCAAGAAAGAGAATAGGTGCAATTGTTGAAACACCATCTATTTGCTTAGATATGACAGCAGAGGATAATTTAAAAGAACAATATAAAATAATTGGATTGCCAAATTATGAAGATGTGAATAATATTTTGGAGTTAGTTGGATTAAGTGAAACAGGTAAGAAAACAGCAAATCATTTTTCACTCGGAATGAAACAAAGATTAGGAATAGCAATAGCTTTAGTTGGACATCCAGATATACTTATTTTAGATGAGCCGATAAATGGATTAGATCCTAATGGAATAATAGAAATAAGAGAATTAATTTTAAAACTTAATAAGGAAAAAGGTATTACTTTTTTAATCTCTAGCCATTATTTAGATGAACTATCTAAAATAGCTACATGCTATGGATTTATTGATGGTGGTAAGATTATTAAAGAAATTACGAGCAAAGAATTAAATGAAAAGTTTAAGAAAAAAATAGAAATAAATGTAAGTAATTTAAACGAATGTATTAAATATTTAGATGAAAATAATATTAGATATGAAGTTAATAGCAAAAATAATTTAAATATTTTTGATAAAATAAATATTTCAGAACTTATTATTGCACTTTCAAAAAGAAATTGTACAGTAAATAGCTTTAATGAAACAGAAGAAACATTAGAAAGTTATTACTTGAAATTGATTGGAGGTGCAGATAATGTATAAATTATTAAAAGCTAACTTTTTTAGATTGAAAAAAGAAATAACATTTTGGATATTTTTATTTATTAGTATTGGACTAGGTGTATATACAATATTCAGTGGATTAGATAGTATAAGTTTAACGACATCACTTGAAAAATTAACATTTCAATATTTAAATTATATTGGACTGTTTATAGCAATTTTTGTAAGTATTTTTGTGGGAAAAGAATATGCTAATGGAATTATACGAAATAAAATTATTGTAGGGCATAAAAGAAGTTCAATTTATTTTGCAAATTTAATTACTAGCTCTTTGTTTTCTATTCTATGTGAATTAATTTTTGGTGTAATTGTATTTGTTATTGGGGTTATTTCAAAAGTTCCTACAACACAAACTATATTACAATTTGTAATGAGTATATTAGATGCTATTTTAGTTATTGTCTTATACTGCTCGATATTTAATTTAGTAACAATGCTTTCTTCAGAAATTACTATATCTACAACGATTTGTATAGTTTTATTTATAGCATTTTTTATTATTTCACTTAGCATAGGATATACGGCAAACCAGCCCAAATACAATAGAAGCGGCTATACAGATGAATATGGAAATTTTCATCTAACTAATCAAGAATTAAATCCAAACTATCCAGGAGATGATAAGATAAAAATTGCAAAAACAATTTATTATATTATTCCACAAGGACAAGCTATAGAAATTGCAAGTGCTAATTCAGAAGATATTAATATTTTTCCATTATATTCGATAACATTAATTTTAATATTTAATTTAATTGGAAGTTATTTCTTTAAAAAGAAGGATTTGAAATAAACAGATTTATGAGCCCCAAAAATAGCGACATTTAAAAACAGAAAGGAATATATTTGTGAGTATTTGGTTTTATATTGCAATAGTATTGCTAATTATATGTATAGTATTAATTTTGAAAATATACATAATTAAGAAGGATATAAAAGATATAGAAGAGATGGTAAAACAAATATTAAAAGAAGATACAAATAATCTAATTACTATCAGCTCTGGGGATAATGATATTATACATTTAGTGAATAATTTAAATATAGAATTGAAAAAATTAAGAAATCAAAAACTACAATTTATTAAAGGGAATTCTGAAGTAAGAAAAGTAATAACAAATATTTCACATGATATAAGAACTCCTCTAACTGTGATAAAAGGGTATATTGAGCTTTTAAATAAAGAAAAGAATGAAAATATAAAAAACGAGTATTTAAATATTGTAAATAAAAAAGTAAAGGAATTATCTAATTTGACAGAGCAATTATTCATATTTACTAAAACTATTGATAATAGTATAAAGATGAATAAAGAAAAGATATGTATTAATGAATGCTTAGAAGAGGCTTTAGCAAATTACTATACATTATTTAAGGAAAAAAATATAGAACCTAAAATTAACCTTGATGACAAGATGGTATATTGCTTTGCAGATAAAAGTTCAATAGCTAGAATATTTGATAATATTTTATCTAATGCTTATAAATATTCTAAAGGAGATGTTACTATTGGTCTAAATGAAAATGGGACTATATATTTTTCAAATAAGGCAGATTTAAACGCAGGAATGAATGTGATTAGAATTTTAAAAGGGTATGATTCTGTTGAAAGTGCTGATTTGGTGAAAGGAGTAGGTCTTTCTATTGTATGTGAACTAGTAAAGCTAAATGATGGAAAAATTAGTGCTAAGTTTGAAAAAAACAATGTATTAACAATTGAGATTAGATTTAAAAAGAGCAAAGTTTTATAGATTTGTTGAGGATAACAACTTAAGTGTAGATAATATGAAAGTTAATATTGTTAAAAAACATTATAACATCAGAAAATATAATTATTGACAACAATTAATGAAGATGATATTATATTAATAAGTTTATCTAATTATGTTTGAAGAGAAACGAAGTAGAATTTTATAGTAACTAATAGAGAGATAATGGTTGGTGGAAATTATCAGTATATAAAATTTGAATTACATTTCTTATAGTAATTAGCGTGTAACTACGTATAAGTTATAAATGAGGCAATTATTATATTGTAAATAAAGGTGGTACCACGAGTCAATTCGTCCTTTAAATAGGAAAGAATTGACTCTTTTTATATTAAAGGGAGGTGATGCTATGACCCAAAGATTTAAAATGAAAACAATAATCCAAGGGTTCTTCTACACAAATATCTATATTGCATCAATAAAATATAAATAGATAGGAGTATATAGATATGAATAGTGAATTAGAATTAATAAAGAGAAAGGCAGTTCAAATATTTTCAGAAGAAGATTTAGATAAAAAACTTAATAGTGGAAGAAAATTAACAATAAAACTTGGTGCAGACCCATCAAGACCCGATTTACACATAGGCCATAGTGTTGTTTTGAGAGTATTAAAAAGTTTTCAGAATATGGGGCATGAAGTTGTATTTGTAGTTGGTGATTTTACAGGTATGATTGGTGACCCATCTGGTAAAAGTAAAACTAGACCAGCTTTAACTTTTGAAGAAACGAGAAAATCTGCTAAAACCTATTTTGAACAGGCAACAAGAATTTTAGACAAAGACAAAACAAAAATTGTATTTAATTCTGAATGGCTATCTAAGATGAATTTCGAAGACGTTATTAAATTAACTAGTAAATACACAGTAGCTAGAATAATGGAAAGAGATGACTTTAAAAATAGATTTGAAAATAATTTACCTCTTTCAATGCATGAATTGTTATATCCTTTAATGCAAGGGTATGATTCAGTCCATTTAAAAGCAGATATTGAAATAGGTGGAACAGACCAAACCTTTAATTTATTAGTAGGAAGAGAATTACAGAGAGATTATGGTCAAGAAAGTCAAGTAGTCATGACATTCCCATTATTAGTTGGTTTAGATGGTAAAGAAAAAATGAGTAAGTCTTTAGATAATTATATAGGAATTGCTGACACACCATTTGAAAAATTCGAGAAAAGCATGAAAGTACCGGATAATGTCCTAAGACAATATTTTGAATTAGCAACAGATTTACCAAATGAAGAAATAGATAAAATAATGAGTGGTGACATAAGAGATGCTCATATAATATTTGCAAAAGAATTAATTAAAATGTATGATGACATAAATGAATTTGAGAGTGTAAAAGAAAGGTATATGGATATTGCAAAAGGAAACATACCAGATAATATTGAGAAAATACAAATAACAGAGAGCGAAATTAATATATGTAATTTACTTGTTAAAATTGGATTTGCTAATTCTAAAAGTGAAGCCAAAAGAATGATTGATGGTAATGGCGTAAAAATTGATGGTAAATCTGTTATAGATATTGGCAAAACAATTATAATTGGTGATGGGATAGTAGTGCAATTTGGAAAAAATAAATTTAAAAAAGTTACTAATTAAGAATGGTTTTATTAGCTGTTTTTGGGGACACCTTCCAAAAACAGCTAACCAATAAATATTAAATGGAAAGCAAATTGTTATATTTAAGGAGAAAAAATATGGTAATAACAATTGATGGATTAGGAGTGAATGGAAAGTCAACTTTAGCAAAAATGATTTCAGAAAAATTAAACTTTCAAAATTTCAATACAGGTGCTATTTACAGATGTATTGCACTAAAAATAATAAATGAAAAATTAGATATAAATAATATTTCACAAGTTATAGATAGAATAAAAGATATAGATATATTTTTTGATAAAGGAAAAACTTATCTGGATGGGAAAGATGTAAGCACAGAAATAAGAAGTGAGCAAATTTCTGTATGTTCAACACAATGGGCTACAATACCAGAGATTAAAGAAACAGTAAGAAAAATTCAAAGAGATTTTATAAAAAAGTATGACACTGTTATGGAAGGAAGAGACATTGCTACGAGAATTGCTCCTAATGCGGATTATAAATTTTATTTATATTCAGACTTTGAAACAAGAGTTAAAAGATTATGGAATGAAAATAAAACAATAGATATTGAAACTATAAGAAAAAATTTAAAAATAAGAGATGACTTAGATATTAATGGAGGTAATTTTATTAAGCCAGTAAATGCTATTGAAATTGATACAACGAATTATTCAATAAATGAAGTATATGATATTATGATTAACAAGATATTAATAAATTAAACTTTATACTGAATGGCTAATAATTTTAGTTGTGAAGATATTATATGAGGTGAATGATGAAAGTTATTTTCTTAGACATTGATGGCGTTTTAAATTCAGACGAATATATTAAAAAAGTAAAAAAGTTACATACACAAGGTATAGAGAATGAAATAGATGTTAATAAAGTAAAACTATTGAAAAGAGCAGTAGATGAGACTAAAGCAAAAGTTGTATTAACTTCATCATGGAGATATACACGAAAAGCGCAATCTTTGAAAGACTTATTATTAAGCTATGGAATTCATGTAGATACCACACCTTTTATTAATCATAAACGAGGTTTAGAAATAAAAAAATGGCTGTCAGATAATTTAAATGTAGAAGAATATGTTATAATTGATGATGAAATATTCGATTCTTATGATGAAGAATTAATGAGTAATTTAATAAAAATATCAAATGGAAATGGTTATACTTTTGGAGATGGACTACTTCCTAAAGATGTGGATGAAATTATTAAAAGACTTGGAAAGGAATTAGAATTAGAATTTGAACAAGAAGAAATAGACCGTTAGATGCAATTTGATTATATAAGGAGGTAATAACAATGATAGATTTGAAAGAATTACAAAAAGAAATTTATCAAAATAAAGTAAATAAAGGATTTAACGTAACAGATATTAACAAAGAATTTTGCTTGACTTATGGTGAGGTGGCTGAAGCTTATGAGGCATGGAGAAAGAAAAAAGAAGATGTGGGTGAAGAATTGGCTGATGTTGCAATATATTTGTTAGGATTATCTGAAATTTTAGGTATAGATTTAGAAAATGAAATACAGAAGAAGGTTTATAAAAATTCAAAAAGAGAATATAAGATGATTGATGGCGTGAATACAAGAGTAAAGGAATACAACGCAAACAACTAATAAGCTAGGAAGTGAGCAAGATGATAATAAATACAGGTTGTAGAACAGATATTCCGGCATTTTATTCAAAATGGTTTATGAATAGAATTAAGGAGGGCTATGTTTATGTAAGAAATCCATATTATATGACACAAGTTACAAAACTTAGTCTAAGCCCAGATGTAGTAGATTGTTTAGTATTTGGAACGAAAAATCCAGAGCCAATGATTAAATATTTGGAAGAGTTAAATAAATATAAACAATTATGGTATATAACAATTACTCCTTATGGAAAAGATATTGAACCGAATGTTCCTGAAAAGAAAAAAGTAATTGAAAGTTTTAAGAAAATATCTGAGAGTATTGGAATAAACAGTGTTAATTGGAGATATGATCCAATTTTTATAGGAATGGGGTTTAATGTAGAAAAACACATAAATTGTTTTGAAAAAATGGCCAAAGATTTAAAAGGTTATACAAAAAATTGTACTATAAGTTTTTTAGATTTATATGAAAAAGTAAAAAGAAATGCACCTAAAATTAAACCGCCAACGAGAGAAGAGCAAATAGAACTTGCAAAGGCTTTTTATAAAATAGGAAAAGATAATGGAATTATTATACATAGTTGCTGTGAGAAAACTTTTCTTGCTGACTATGGTATGGATTGTAAAGGTTGCATGACAAAAGAAATTGTAGAAGCAAGCATTGGAGAAAGGTTAAATGCACCAAAGATAAAAAATGTAAGAGAAGATTGTAATTGTTTATTAGGAAATGATATAGGAGTTTATAATAGTTGTAATCATTTATGCATATATTGTTATGCTAATGCAGATAGAGAAACCGTTAAGAAAAATGTAAGAATGCATAATCCAAATTCTCCATTTTTAATTGGAAACTTAATGCCAGAAGATGAAATTCATGAAACTAAGCAAAAAAGCTGGAAAATAGACAATAGTCAAATGAGTTTTATATAGATAAATATTGTGGTATACTAATGAAAATTAAAAGAGAATAAATAATATTTATTTAAGGAGAAAATTAATGGAGCAATCATCTTTATTTGAAAATAAAGGAAATGAGCCTTTAGCATCAAGAATGAGACCTACAAAATTAGATGAAGTCGTTGGTCAAACTCATTTAATAGGTGAAAATAAAATATTAAGAAAAATAATTGAAAGTGACAATGTGCCTTCAATGATATTTTGGGGCCCACCAGGAGTTGGAAAAACAACACTTGCACGAATTATTGCAAACGAAACTAAATCTGAATTCATTACTTTTTCAGCAGTGACTTCTGGAATTAAAGAAATAAAAAAGGTAATGGAAGACGCAGAGGCAAATAGAAAAATGGGAATAAGAACTATTGTATTTGTGGATGAAATTCATAGATTTAATAAGGCTCAGCAAGATGCCTTTTTGCCTTATGTAGAAAAGGGTTCTATAGTCTTAATAGGTGCTACAACTGAAAATCCATCTTTTGAAATTAATAACGCTTTGCTTTCAAGATGTAGAGTATTTGTTTTAAAAGAATTATCTAGTGATGATATTTTAGTTTTATTAAAGAGGGCGATACATGATGAAAGAGGATTTGGAAAAGAAAAAATAGATATATCTGAGGAAAATTTAAAGGCTATAGCAGATTTTGCTAATGGCGATGCTAGGTCAGCTCTTACTTCATTAGATATGATAATAACTAATGGAGAAATTGAAGAAGATGGAACTATAAAAGTAACTGATGAAATAATTGAAAACTGTTTATCAAAAAAGACGTTATTATATGATAAAAATGGAGAAGAGCATTATAATATAATTTCTGCTCTACATAAATCCATGAGAAACAGTGACCCTGATGCAGCAGTTTACTGGCTTGCAAGGATGCTAGAGGCGGGAGAAGATCCACTTTATGTTGCAAGAAGAATTGTAAGATTTGCTTCAGAAGATATAGGACTTGCTGATACAAATGCTTTAAATGTTGCAATTAATGTTTATCAAGCATGCCATTTTATAGGAATGCCAGAGTGCAATGTTTATTTAGCTGAAGCAGTAATATATATGTCACTTGCACCTAAATCTAATGCTTGTGATGTTGCATATATGCTTGCAAGTTCAGATGCTAAAAAAATGCTTGATGAGCCTGTGCCATTGGTAATTAGAAATGCTCCTACAAAATTAATGAAAGACCTCGGTTATGGAAAAGGATATCAATATGCTCATGATACCAAAGACAAACTAACTAACATGGAATGCTTGCCTGAATCATTAATTGGAAGAACATATTATCACCCTGGAACTCAAGGAAATGAAGTAAGATTTAAACAAAGATTAGAGCAAATAAAAGAATGGAAAAAGACACATTAAGTTGTTCTGTGAGGATGTTTTTAGGGATGTTTTTGGGGACACCTTCCGAAAACAGCTTTTTATTATTAAATTCAGATAGCTGTTTTCGGAAGGTGTCCCCAAAAACATCCTGGAGAGAGAGGATAATTTATGGTAGATAAAATAGAAATAAAAGGTGCAAAAGTTCATAATTTAAAAAGCATAGATGTAGATATTCCACTTAATAAAATTGTAGCTATCTCAGGGGTATCAGGAAGTGGTAAATCATCTTTAGCATTAGGTGTACTTTATGCAGAAGGCTCAAGAAGGTATTTAGAAGCACTTTCTACATATACTAGAAGGAGAATTTCACAGGGGGAAAAGGCCAAAGTTGATAGTATTCTTCATGTACCAAGTGCGCTAGCTCTTCATCAAAGACCAAATGTGCCAAGCATAAGGTCAACTTTTGGTACTGCAACAGAGCTTTTAAATTCAGTAAGGCTATTATTTTCTAGATGTGGAAATTATATTTGTCCAAATGGACATATTCTTCCTGCAAGTGCAAATGTTGCTAGAGATGAAATGCTTGAATGCCCTATATGCCATGAAAAGTTTTATGGATTAAGTGCTGAAGAATATGCTTTTAACTCTTCTGGAGCTTGTCCTAAATGTGGTGGAATTGGTACTATAGAAACAGTAAATATGGATTCATTAATTCCTAATAAAGATTTGACTATTGATGAAGGAGCAGTTGCACCTTGGAATAGTTTGATGTGGTCTTTAATGACAGATGTATGTCGTGCAATGGGAGTTAGAACTGATGTACCATTTAAAGATTTAACAAAGGAAGAGCAAGACATTGTATATGATGGACCAATGGAGAAAAAACATATTTTTTATAGACCAAAAAATGGAGATACAACACTCGCAACAGAAATGGACTTTACTTATTATAGTGCTAAGGCAACAGTTTTAAATGCTTTGAAAAAAGTAAAAGATGAAAAAAGTATGAGTAGAGTATCAAAATTTTTAAAAGAAGAAGTATGCCCAGAATGCCATGGTTCTAGGATAAATAAAAAGGCAAATTCTACTTTATTAGGTGGTAAAAACTTAACTGAGGTTTGCCAAATGAGCCTTAGAGATTTGGATCTATGGCTTCCAAAAGTTGTAGATGAATTAAATGATGAAGTTAGACAAATGGGTAAAAACATATTAGAAGAGTTTATGCTAAATGCAGAGGCCTTACTTTCACTAGGACTAGGATATTTAACATTAGATAGAGCAAGTAATACATTATCAACTGGAGAATTACAAAGGGTACAACTTGCAAGAACTGTAAGAAATAGAACTACTGGCGTTTTGTATGTTTTAGATGAACCTTCAATTGGACTTCATCCAGTAAATGTAGATGGATTAATTAATTTAGTAAGAGAGCTTATTAATGATGGCAACTCTGTTGTTTTAGTTGACCATGATGTGCGAATTTTAAAAATAGCAGATTATATGATAGAAATTGGACCTGAAGCGGGAGCAAATGGTGGAGAAATTATTGCCAAAGGTACAATAGAAGATATTATAAAAAATGGCAATTCAATAATTGGACCATATTTAAGTGACAAAGAGGAAGTGAATGTACGTAAAAAAGTTAATAAAGAAGATATTTTTAAATTAGGAAAAATTAGTTTAAGCACAGATTCAATTCACACAGTAAAGCCACTTAGTATTGAAATACCAAAAGGAAGACTAACAACAGTAACTGGAATGTCTGGTAGTGGTAAAACCACTTTAATACTTGAATCTTTATATCCTGCTATTAAGGCAAAATTAAATAATGAAATTATGCCTTCACATATAAAAGAATTAAAAGCTGATTGGGTAAATAAAATAGATTTAATAGATGCAACGCCTATTGGAAACAATGTTAGAAGTACAGTAGCAACATATTCAGGAGTATTTGATGATTTAAGAAAATTATATGGAAAAATAAGTAAAGATTATACAGCAAGTGATTTTTCATATAATACTGGAAAATTAAGATGCCCTACATGTGATGGAACAGGCACTATATCTATGGATGTTCAATTCTTGCCAGATATAGAGATGGAGTGCAATTCTTGTGATGGTACAAGATATTCAAATAATGTAGATAATATATTATATAACAATTATTCTATTAAAGATGTTATGAAATTGACTATAAGGCAAGCATTAGAAGTATTTAAAGAAAATAAGAAGATAAGAGACAAATTACAAGTTTTAGTAGATTTAGGAATAGGATATTTAACACTTGGAGAGGCAACTCCAGCACTTTCAGGAGGCGAGGCACAAAGATTGAAACTTGCCTCAGAAATAGGAAAAATTCAAGATGGTAGTGTATTTATATTTGATGAACCAAG
>CALXUS010000026.1 GCA_944391745.1 uncultured Clostridia bacterium | reverse complement strand
TTTTAATTTCAATACTTTCTGGGATTATAGGTGATTTATTTTTACCGTTCTGGAATGTTACTTCGGTGTGTACTGTACTTTTGGAAATACCAAATTTTTTTGCTGTTCCTCTTACTGTATCTTTTGAATCTATAATATATTGTGCTAAATGTATTGCACGTTCTTCTATGGACACACCTTTCATATTGATCTAACTCCTTTTATTTTGGAATACTTTTGTTTAATTGTATTCTTGTTTAAAAGGAGTTAGAACTTTTTTATTTTACATTATTTTTTTACATTGTTGATTTTTTATATACTATAGAAATACATATAATATCTAGCAAGTAAATAATAGCATTTGATGCATTCTGCATAGATAAATTATCTTTGTAAATGTTTAATCTGTCAACATAATTTTTAGCACTTTTTATGTATCTTTGTAAAGCTTCTACTTTAGTAAAGGTTTTATCATTAACCAAATTTTTTAATGCATTTGTTTCTGTTTTATAAAATAATTCTGACCAACTTGACATACTTTTTACTAATATGTCATTAAAACTTACCATATATCTTTGCTCTTTATCCATAATATCATCCATATCTTCCAATTTTATATTTGGTTCAAGATCTAACTCATAAAATGTATTTAAATTATTAGATTGTATTGCATTATTTAAAATTTCTATTTTATTGTTTGCTTCAATTGAACTTATAAAGCCTACAGCAAATTTAATACATAGGGGTATTATAAGAATAATACTTGAAAAAATAAATATATTTTTTGGACTTACATTGACATGTATTTTTGAATTTATTAGTTCGCCAAATAATAATACCAACATAGTCATCATAATATTGGCTATTAAAACATCATATATTGCACACATAGCAAAATAAACATAGTTTACCATAAATGAATCATTTAATTCGGATATTGCATCAGCTAATTTAGGATATACAATATCTATAACTAATAATGCTATTAATGGTGCTATATAGTACTTAATAATATCTTTAAAAAATAATTTATCAAATTTTGTGAAATTAATTTCATCTAAAAATTTACATAAAATCAAAATAGCCAATATAGAAGGGTAACCAAGTGTTCCACCTATAAGTTTAGATAACACAAAATTTATTCCCAAGACAATAATATTAAATATTATTATACTTTTTTTATTAGTGTCCTTTTTATTAACATTAAATTGAATAGTATTACTATAATTATAGCAAAAAATATCGGTAAATAGTTTAAGGCTATTTCCATATTTATACCTATAATTTCAGTAAATAAAATTATCATTATTGATAATACTAACATAGCTCCATTTTTTTCTAACATTATTCTTCCCGCAAAAAAATTTTCATAAAATTAATCTGTACTTTTATTGTTATTGCCTACAGAAAGCATACTTATGCTAACTATAAATGCTATAATTTTTTTATATTTTATCGTCAAAATTATTTTATCATATAATAAATTCTTTAACAACATTTTCTCTGTTTTGATTTAGATATCCTTTAAAAAGTTTTAGTGGCGTTAAGTTGTTATATATAAACAATTTTTATGTTAGTGTTAATTCTAATTTAACTAGTAAAAACATAGATTTTATGAAAAATAGGAGTAATAAGATAAAACAAGAGAGATTATATTGTATAAAAGCCACTTTACTATAAAGCACTTATATAATATAATAATGGAAAATGAGGTGAATAGTTATGAGGAAAGATTTACCAATAAAAAATGAAAATGGATTTATCGGAAAAATAAAAAAATTTTTAAATAAGTTAAATAAAAATAAATATAAAGAAAATGAAAATGTTTTAAAAAATCATAATGTTCAAATAGAAAAAAATTTTAAAGATAGTTTGAAAGTAAAGGAATTAGATAACACAGAGTATTTAGGAAAGCTAATAGAAAGTAGAAAATTAAAAATTTCTGATTTAAGTGATGAAAAATTGGATAAGTTAATTGAGTATTATAATGGAAAAAATGCAAAAAAGAGAGAACATTTAAAATTGTTATTAAAAAGTAATAATTAGATATGTAGTATACATAAAACTAACTTAACTTGACTTATAGCAGAAAATATTGTATAATAAAAAACAGTTGTTATCCATTGGATAAAGAAGAGATTTATTTATAATGTTTAAAGAATGAGATTAATTTAATAGTATTTTAGATAGTTTAAGATGCTAAAACTATCTTTTTTGAACGTATAATTAAATTTTGTGTAAGTATAAAGGTTGTTAAAAAATCAAGAGAGAATAATAATTTTTATACAATTATTTTTGTGCAAATAAAACTTATAATGAAAGGAGAGATATTATTTATGGAAAATAACACAAAAGAAATAAATGAAAATATAATAGACAAGAAAAATAACGAAAAAAGAAAGGGATACAAGAGAACTTATAAAAAATCTACAAAGAAGACTTTTAAAATAGAGAATATGGAAGAAAATTCTATACAAAAAAATAAAGAAAAGAAAGACTTTATTGATTTGGAATTTGAAGCTTTAGAGCCAAAGCATAAGAAACAATATCAAAAAAAATCAAATAAAAGTAAATTAGATTTTTCTTTTAAAAAGAGTAATTTAAAAATAATTGCCTTAGGTGGACTTGATGAAATCGGTAAAAATATTACTGTATTTGAATACGAAGATGAGATTGTATTAGTTGATTGTGGATTAGAGTTCCCAGAGGATGATATGCTAGGAGTTGACTTAGTAATTCCAGATGTGACATATCTAATAAAAAATAAAGATAAAATAAAAGGGTTAGTAATAACACACGGTCATGAGGATCACATAGGAGCTATACCTTATGTTTTAAAACAAGTTAATATGCCTATTTATGCAACAAGATTAACTGTTAAGTTAATTGAACATAAGTTAGAAGAACATCATATAAGAAACCAAGTTAAAGTAAATGTAGTAAATCAAGGTGAAACTGTAAACTTTGGTAAAATGCAAGTAGAATTTATTAGAAGTTCACACAGTATTCCAGATGCTGTAATGCTTGCTATCCATACACCAGTAGGAACAGTAATTCATACAGGAGACTTTAAAGTTGATTATACACCAATAGATGGTCAAGAAATGGACTTAGGTCGTATAGCTGAAATAGGAAATAGAGGAGTTTTAGCATTACTTTCAGATAGTACAAATGCTGAAAGAAAAGGCTTTACAATGTCAGAAAAATCTATAGGACCAGTTTTTGATAACTTATTTGAAGGATGCAAAAAAAGAATAGTTGTAGCAACATTTGCTTCTAATGTTCATAGGGTTCAACAAATAGTTAATTCAGCTGTTAAGTTTGGCAGAAAAATTGCAGTTTCAGGTAGAAGTATGATAAATATGATAGAAGCTGCAAGAGAATTAAATTACATTGATGCACCTGATGATTTATTTATAGATATAGATATGATAAAAAATTATACAGATGAGCAGTTAGTAATTATTACAACTGGTAGCCAAGGTGAAACTATGTCAGCATTAACTAGAATGGCAAATGGTGAACATAAAAAAGTTACTATTACTGGAAATGACTTAGTAATTATTTCTGCTAACCCTATTCCAGGAAATGAAAAGTCTGTATCAAAAGTAATAGATCAATTAATGAAAATTGGAGCAGAAGTTGTTTATAGTGCTCTTGCAGATGTACACGTTTCTGGACATGCTTGTCAAGAGGAGCAAAAGTTAATCATGGCATTAGTAAGACCAAAATATTTCTTACCAGTGCATGGGGAATATAGACAATTAATGGCACACAAAGATACAGCCTTGGAAATGGGAATACCAAAAGAAAATATTTTTATAACAGGTAATGGTAGAGTTTTAGAATTAAATGAAAATGAAGCTAAATTTACAGGAACAGTACCATCAGGAAGAGTAATGGTTGATGGTCTTGGGGTTGGAGATGTTGGAAATATTGTATTAAGAGATAGACAACATTTATCACAAGACGGATTAATAGTAATAGTTATGACAATGGATAGCCAAACAGGTGAAATTGTAGCTGGCCCTGATGTTATTTCTAGAGGATTTGTATATGTACGTGAATCAGAAAACCTAATGGAAGATGTAAAATCATTTATTAGAGCAGAAATAGAAGAATTAGAAAATAATCACGTTAGAGATTGGTCTACAATTAAATCAACATTAAAAGATGATGTTAGAGATTTTGTATTTGATAGAACAAAGAGAAATCCTATGATTTTACCAATTATTATGGAAGCATAGGTAAAAGGAGGTTGTTATGGATTATAAAGATTTAGCGAATGTTATATATCCAAATGCTAAGAGCATTGAGTACTATGAAGAAATGTACAAACCAAGAAATTTACCTCAAGGAGCAGAGGTTACAAGGTTTGCTCCTAGTCCAACAGGTTTTGTGCATATTGGTGGATTGTACCAATGTATTATTAATAGAGCAATAGCAAAACAAACAGGAGGAGTATTTTTCTTAAGAATAGAAGATACTGACCAAAAAAGAAAAATTGAAAATGGTGTAGAACAAATCATTGATGCTCTTAGAAAGTTTGATTTTGTTCCAGATGAAGGTATGATTTCTGAAAATGAAAGTAAAGGAGATTATGGACCTTATAAGCAAAGTCAAAGAAGAGAGATATATGATGCTTTTGCTAAATATTTAATTGAGCAAGGAAGAGCTTATCCATGTTTTGCAACTCCAGAAGAAATTGAAGAAATCAGAAAAAAACAAGAGGCAGCAGGCTTAAGAACAGGCTTTTATGGAGTATGGGCTAAATATAGAAATTTACCAGTTGATGAGGCAATTGAAAGAATTAAAAATGGTGAAAGCTTTGTTATAAGACTTCGTTCAAATGGTAGAGAAGATAGAAAAATAAAAGTTAAAGATAGTGTAAGAGGACATATAGAATTTCCAGAAAATGATCAAGATGCTGTATTAATTAAAGCAGATGGTCTTCCTGTATATCATTTTGCACATGTGGTTGATGATCACTTAATGAGAACTACTTTAGTTGTTCGTGGAGAAGAATGGATTTCTTCAACACCACTTCATATAGAATTATTCCAAGCTTTTGGATTTAAACCACCTAAATATGCTCAGGTTCCAAACATTTTAAAAATGGAAGATGGCAAAAAGAGGAAGATTAGTAAAAGAAAAGATCCAGAAGCAGCTGTTGATTACTATCATGAAGAGGGAATACCAAGTGATGCAGTTAATGAATATTTAATGAATATAATAAACTCAAGTTTTGAAGGATGGAGAAGAGCAAACCCAAATAAAGATATGTCTGAATTTAAATTCGAACTTTCTAAAATGGGTGTTAGTGGTGCAGTTTTCGATATGGTTAAATTATTAGATGTATCAAAAAATGTTATTGCTAAATATTCAGCAAGACAAGTTTATGACTATGTAAATGCTTGGGCAAAACAATATGATGAAGAATTAGCTAAAATGCTTGAAAATGAAGAATACGCATTAAAAGTTTTGGGAATAGAAAGAGAAAATAGCAAAAAACCTAGAAAAGATTTATCAAAATGGTCAGAGGTTAAAGAAAATATCATATATATGTATGAAGAACCTACAAATTATGACTTTGATAAAATTTCAGGCGAAGATGCTAAAAAGGTAATAGAAGAGTATTCTAAAGTTTATGATTATAATAATGACAAACAGACTTGGTTTGATAAAATCAAGGATGTAGCCGAAAAATTAGGTTATGCTAGAGAAGTTAAAGAATATAAAGCAGAGCCTGAAAAGTGGCCAGGACATGTTGGAGATGTAAGTACTGTCATTAGAGTTGTATTAACAGGAAGAAGAAATACACCAGATATGTATGAAATAATGCAAGTACTTGGCAAAGATGAAGTTGAAAAAAGATTACAAAATTTTATTGCTTAAGTTTATTGGTAAAGTAAAAAATAAGTATTGATAGAAAGGAAAAGAACAATGTCTAATGATTTTTTAGACGGGTTAAAAGTTGATGTTAAACCTAGAAACAAAGTATCAGAGTTTCTTGATGTTGCATCTGCTTTGCATAATGAAGGCTATGATTTAAGAAAGATTCCACAAAAAGTGGGTGGAAGAAAAGAGGGTAGATGGACAACTTTAGCTGATTTGAATTTACCAGAAAGTGTTTTTAATAAATACCCACAATTGCGAGCAGAATATCATATAGGTAGAAATATTAATGATATGAAAAGACTTATGGCAGGTAAAATAAAGCTACAGTGTACTGAAAGTCAACTTGCCATGCTTAATGACTATTTGGGCGGAAAAAAGACTGCAATGCAGGAATTGATAGAAGTAATAAAAATTATGGATATAGACTTGAAAAATAGATGGGAAAATATAGCTCAGTTGCAATTACAAGTTAG
The DNA here is from genome assembly GCA_944391745.1 of uncultured Clostridia bacterium. GTDB lineage: Bacteria > Bacillota > Clostridia > TANB77 > CAG-508 > CAG-793. The sequence goes on along the minus strand of CALXUS010000026.1, from coordinate 10,014 downwards.
AAATGGAAATATAGGTATTACTCTAGGAAAACTATATTATGATGGATTAATTAGCCAAGAAGCCAGAAATAAATTAGTCGAAAAGGGATATGATGCTGATTTTCCGATAGGACAAAGAATAATTGGTGCCAGAAGATTAATTAATTGTAGTAAAACAAACTATGTAGCTTCGCCAGAGGAAATAGAAGAATTGAAAAAATATATTAGACCATCTAGAGCATACGCAAAAAAGGATAGATAAATTTTATATAACTAAAAAGAAGGATACAATCTTTTAGAAAGGGAAAATAATGTATAACATAGGAGATATTGTTAGAACAAAAAAGCCTCATCCTTGTGGAAGTAAAGAATGGGAAGTAACAAGGGTAGGAGTAGATTATAAATTAAAATGTCTTAAGTGTGGAAAAACTGTTATTTTACCTAGGGAAAAGGCTTTGAAATCTATAACAAAGAAAATTGAAAATAGTCAAAGTACTACTAAAAATGATTAATAAATGAAATATGGGGAAAATCTTAATATTATCTTAACCACTCTGTTTATATTGACATTAACCTTTAAACATCATATAATATAGTTTAAGGGGGGGAGACAGAAAGATGGCATAAATGTATAAAAAAAGCTATCTAAATGTTAATAGAAACGGAGTATTTTTAATGAAAGAAAAATTTAAATCATTAAATAGAACAGAAGATAATTTAAATATGTATAATAAATTTAATAATGTAGGAATTTTAATAAATCAAAATCAAATAGAACAAAATAAACTTTTCCTTGACCAAGCAATTAATGATGAAGAATATATGGAAATAGTTAAAGATATAATTAATAATGAAACTGTACTAGAAATGAAAAAATATAGACAACATTATAATATTAATACTTATGAGCATTGCTTAAATGTATCATATATAAGTTATAGAATTTGTAAAAAATTAAAATTAGACTATAAATCAATGGCTAGAGCTGCTATGTTACATGATTTATTCTTGTATGATTGGAGAAATAGCAGGAAAGAATTAAATTTAGATGGGTATCATGCTTATGTACATCCTAAAATTGCATTAGAAAATGCTTCTAAATTATATGATTTAAATGAAAAAGAAAAAGATATAATTTTGAAACACATGTGGCCAGTAACTCTTAGACTTCCAAAATATAAAGAAACATATATAATAACCTTAGTAGATAAATATAGTGCTCTTCAAGAATCAGCGCAATATTATAGAAATAAGATTGAATCTAAAAAGTTATTTAAATATGCATACATATTTTTAGGACTAATATTTCTTAATAAATTAATTTAGTTTTAGACATTCAAATTAGATATTTATAATAAGTTGAATGTCTAAAAAATAATGGAGGAAAACATGATAAAAGTTTTAATTAATGGTTGTAACGGAAAGATGGGACAAGAAGTAATAAAAGCTATAAGTAATAATGAAAATTTTACAGTCTTAAATGGAGTAGACAAAGAAGAAAATTCAGATTATATATTTCCAGTTTATACAGATGTAAATGATATAAAAGAAAAACCAGATGTAATAGTAGATTTTTCTGTTCCAGTAGCAACTATGCAAATTTTAGAATATGCTAAAAACAATAAAATTCCAATTGTTATTGCTACTACCGGGTTATCAGAAGAGCAAAAACAAAACATTAAAGAATATAGTAAAGTAATTCCTGTTTTTCAATCTGCTAATATGTCTTATGATATAAATCTTATGAAAAAGATAGTAGCAGAAGTAGCAAAGAATTTAAGTGGTACAGATATAGAAATAATTGAAACTCATCATAATAGAAAGGTAGATGCTCCTAGTGGAACAGCATTACTTTTGGCAGATAGTATTAATGATGCTTTAGGAAATTCGATGGAATATAATTTTAACAGATTTCAAAATAGAGAAAAACGTAAAAAGAATGAAATTGGATTTTCTTCGGTAAGGGGAGGAAACATAGTAGGTGAGCATACAGTTTGTTTCTTTGGAGAAAATGATTGCCTAGAAATAACTCACAAGGCATATTCAAGAGGACTTTTTGCAGAAGGAGCTTTAAAAGGAGCAGAATATATTATTGGTAAAGATAAAGGATATTATACGATGGATGATATATTATAAGTAGTGAATAAGAAAAACCTGAATCAGATAAAGATTCAGGTTTTTTCTATTGGATATTTAATTTATTTGAAATCTCATTCCATAAATCTTCTGAATATATTTTTCTTTCAGAAGAAAAAGGCATAAATTTTAGATCATGTAAAGGATTAAGACTATCCTGAATATTTTTTACACTATCATTGACTTTAGTTATAGCAATTTTATCTGCTTTATTTGCAATGATTATACAAGGTAAATTTTGTTTTATAATGTAATCATACATCAATTTATCATTACTAGTTGGATTATGCCTAATATCAACGAGAAATAGAATTAAAGCAATATTTGAACATTTTTGCAAATATTCTTCAATAAAATTGCCAACTTCGACCTGTTGAGCCTTAGACATTTTGCTAAAGCCATATCCTGGCAAATCAACAAAGTAAAAGTCATTGTTAACTTTATAAAAGTTAATTAATCTTGTTTTACCAGGTTCACTACTAGTCCTTGCAAGCTTTTTACGATTAACCATTGTATTAATAAAAGAAGATTTTCCAACATTAGATTTTCCAACTAATACAATTTGAGGTAAATCATCTTTAGGATATTGTTTAGGGTTAGTAGCAGAAATAGTGAACTCTACATTTTTTATTATCATAAATAAATCCTTCCTATTTTACGAAGGGACGGTACCTTTTGTAAAATTCCGTCCCTATTGTAAAAAATTATGGTACTAATTTTTTTGTTCCACCCATATATGGCCATAAAACTTCTGGAATATCAACACTTCCGTCAGGATTGTAGTGATTTTCTAGAAGAGCTATTAGCATACGAGGAGGGGCAACAACAGTGTTGTTTAAAGTATGTGCAAAATAGTTTCCTTTTTCGCCTTTTATACGTATACCAAGTCTACGAGCTTGGGCATCTGTTAAGTTTGAGCAACTACCAACTTCAAAATACTTCTTTTGTCTAGGAGACCATGCTTCAACATCGCAAGATTTAGCTTTTAAATCTGCTAAGTCACCACTGCAGCACTCTAAAGTTCTTACTGGAATGTCCATACTTCTAAATAATTCAACAGTATATGACCATAATTTGTCATACCAATTCCAGCTGTCTTCTGGTTCACAAACAACAATCATTTCTTGTTTTTCAAATTGATGTATACGATAAATTCCACGTTCTTCAATACCATGTGCACCTTTTTCTTTTCTAAAACATGGAGAATATGATGTCATAGTATAAGGCATATCTTTTTTATCTAAAATTTGTCCTTTAAATTTACCAATCATTGAATGCTCGCTTGTACCAATTAAATACAAATCTTCGCCTTCAATTTTATACATCATTGCGTCCATTTCTTCAAAAGACATAACACCATTTACTACATCACCATGAATCATAAATGGTGGGATGCAATAAGTAAATCCTTTATTAATCATAAAATCTCTAGCATAAGCAAGTACTGCTGAATGAAGTCTCGCAATATCTCCAGTTAGATAATAAAAGCCATTACCAGCAACACGACGAGCAGAGTCTAAATCAATTCCACTAAGTTTTTCCATTATATCTGTATGGTAAGGAATTTCATAATCTGGAACAACTGGTTCGCCAAATTTTTCAATTTCAACATTATGAGTGTCGTCTTCACCAATAGGAACACTATCAGCTATAATGTTAGGAATCTTCATCATTCTAGATTTAACTTCTTCACTGTATTCAGCTTCTAACTTTTCATTTTCTTCCAATTCTTTATTTATTTGTTGTACTTCTATTTTAATTTTCTCAGCTTCATCTTTTTTTCCATTTTTCATAAGCATACCAATTTGACTGCTTAAGGAGTTACGTTTGCTTCTAAGTTCATCACCTTTTAAAGTAGCTTCTCTGCTTTTTTTGTCAAATTCAATAACTTCGTCTACTAGAGGAAGTTTGTAATCCTGAAACTTTTTCTTAATATTTTCTTTAACAATATCAGGATGTTCTCTTAAAAATTTAATATCTATCATAAATACCTCCTTAATGCAGTCAAGAATATTAAATAAAATTTTTATATTCTCTAACTGATATTATTATGTAGTTATTTTATCATCAAATACGCATTTTTACAATACAGTTTGAAATTTTTTATGAAAACTATGGAAATTTAATATTAAAAAATTAGTAATATCTTACATTTTTAGTGAATATAATTAATAGAGGAGGAGTATATAAAAATATGGAAGAAGAATTTATTAAAGATAAATATTTGATTGAGATTACACCAGAGGAAGAAAGAAAAGATATTTTAAGAAATATAATACATACAAAAGCTGAACTTACAAATGCAAATAAAAACTTTGAATTTGCTAATACAAATGAATTAATTGATTATTATGTGTATAAAATAAAAGCTATGCAATCTCAATTGGATAGTCTAATAAAGCTTGCAAAGGAAAAAGGAATAGAAGTAAAAAAATTGGCATAAAAATAATTTGTCCATCATACATTTTATAAAAAATAATGTTATGTGATATTAAAATGTGAAACTAATAGGAGGAGTTATATAAGTATGGTGGATAGTAATATTATTATTTCGGTAATTATTTGTATAATTTTTTTGATGATTTTTGGGAAAATATTTTTATTTCCTATGAAAAAAATTTTTAAGTTTATATTAAATACTTTTCTTGGTGCATTAGCTATTTTTTTAATTAATACGATAGGAACTTCATTTGGATTTCATATAGGACTTAATTTAATAAATGCAATAATTGTAGGATTATTTGGAATACCAGGGGCTATTCTTTTAATTATATTGAAAATTTTTTGTAATATAGGATAAATTTAAATCTTTAGTTGCACTTATTATTTCGCAATGTTAAAATAAAGGAAATAATGTATTTTAACAAAGGGAGAATAATGTGAGTACAGAAGATTTATTGAAGGAATATAACGTATTGGTATCCTATGAACCTATAATCAGCAAAATACTAAATGATTCGTTTAAAAATTTTGATGAAATAAAAAAATACTTTAATGATAATTGTAACTCTACAGAAGAAAATAAAAGAATTATTTTTGATTATTTAGAATTTGCTTTAAAAGATGATGGTGAAAATTATATAGAAGATTATATAGTTTCAAAGTTTAGTGAAATAAATAAATCTTTAACATTAGAAGAGAAGATAAAAAATATCAAAAAAATTAATTTTTTCGATGATAATACTTATTGGAAATTTCAAGATTTTTTATCTAAAGATGAGAAACAAGAGTTATTAGATAATATAGACGACATTGAGCCAATACCATTTAAATTAAAAAGATTGTTAAAAGAAACTTGTTATGATTCAGAACTTTTAGATTATATTAATTCGGAAGGAAAAAATAAATTACTAGCAATGGATGCATACGTGCAAGGTAGTGAAGACTTTTGGAATTTATTTTATAATTTAAATAGTGAATATAACAAAGCATTAGCATGTATTAAATTTAATGTATTACCACCAAAAAATCATCTTGTAAAAATTAAAGATGATTATATTCGTAGTAGAGTTATTCTTTATGGATTAAGTTATGAAGAATTAGGTGTATCAATATCATATAAAGTAGTATGTGACTTAGATAGATATAAAAAGCTAAAAGAAAAGTTTGATTTACTTGATAATGAAAAAGAAAAAACTGATTTTATTTGTTCTATAGATGATAATGATATAAAATTGAGCTTTTTAAAAGAAATAAAGGAAAAAGAAAATAGAGTTGCCATTATAAATAGTTTTGAAAATGAAATAGAGCCAGAATTAAGCTCTGAGGTAAAATTAGTACAAGACATGATAAGAGAATTCTGGGAGGATTCTTTAGGAGAGCAATTTACAGAAGATAAAAGAGAAAAAATGGAAATCGTTTTTAATAGATCTAACGTAAATTTTTCAGATATAGAATATTGTGTAAATGGACGATCAAAGCACTTGGAAGATAGAATAGTACTTAATAATAATGTAAGAAATAGGAAAAGCCTTATATTAGGTTATTTAGTACATGAGTATGGACATTTATTTTCTAATTTTACGTTTAAAATAAATCAATATTTTTGTGGATATAGTAAAGCGGTAGAAGAAGGTACACAGGACTTATTTTCAGAGCTTGTAATAAATCACTATTTAGAAAAACATGGCGAAATAAAGCTTGATGGAAAGAAAATTTTTGTTCAAAATCCTTATATTTCATATAGCGGCTATGATTTTGAAAATGTGTGGCAAAGGACAATTCTTTACCCATTACAAGAACAAGGGTTAGATAAATTAGCTTTGGCAGAATATCAATTAGGTGACAAAAATAAATATTTGGAATTAGTTTATGGAAAAGAAATAGCTGATTCAAAACCAAGAGACGAATTTGGAAATCCTGATGTTAATACTAATTATTCAGATATATATTATGCTCATAGGGATAGTTTTGAAAATGTAGACCATAATTCGATTTATTATAGAAGGAATTGGTTGTTGCCTGCTTTTGAGTTGCAAAAGAGATTGCCAGATATTAATTTCTTTGGATTAAAAGATGGAGAATATTATAATTGTAGTTTTGTTGCAAATAAATATTTTAATAATAGAAAAGTCTTTGAAATTGAACCAGAAGAACTTTCAGAATTTATTAGATTAGTTAAAATATTGGATAAAAAATTCGTTGGAAATTTTGACAAGTATATAAATAAAACTATTAATGAATTAACTGATGATGAAATTAATTTGTATTCATTTGAAATTTTAGAGAATGAGGCTATTATATTGGGAAACTTATGTAAAGCTGGAACAAATATGATGCATAACATGGGTCGTTGCTTTGAAATAGAACAAATGAAAGTTTCAGATGGACAGAGTCTAGAAGAGTCTTTAACAAAATATAAAGCTATAGTTCCAAAATATTTAAAATTATTATCAACATCAGATGAAAATGCGAATATAATTTTGATAGATGATGTTAGACAGCTGCAACAAATGTATTTAAATCAACTTAATGAAGCTCTACAGGAGGATAGAAAACAAACTGTAGAAATGATACAAAAGATGGCAGATTCTAATTTATGGTTAGATGAAGAAATGATGCAAGTTTTAGAAAGTAATGGTGTAAATGTTGAAACTATTATTACTAACAGAAGAAGAGTTTCTTCAAAAGATATATCTAAAGCTGCTATAAAGGGAAAAATTACTCTAAGAGAAATTGGAAGGTATGGTATTGCATTAGAGAGTGGAAAAACAACTGACAGAGATAATAAAGAATAGATAAATGTATTGAAAAAATAGATAAAAGGTACTATAATAGAATTTGACGTTCGCAAAACTCTTCGAAAAATAATTTAATCGGAGGAATGTATTTATGAAAAAGCAAACCGTTTTAATGTCCTTTATCTCTGTATTTGCTGTTATTCTTACAGTGGTCTTGTGGAATGAGAGGTCTCTTTGGTTTTTTGTAATTACAGTTGTAGATATCTGGATGGTATTTAAGATTAGAACCTTGATTAAAAAGCGGAGGGAAGCTAAAGCTTTTTATCTCAAAGTATTGAAAAAATACAATGAGATTTTGAAAATTCGGAAACATCTTAATAACACACAGTACAATCAGTTGTATTACAACTTTGCAGATAATCCAAATGGCTTTTTGGAAACGGAGTACACATTTATTGAGCGGTGTAAGATTAAATATGTTAGGTATGAAGACTTCTTGATGAAAAGAGAAGCTCAAGAAATGCAGAACATATTTGAAAAAGCAGAGAAGCGGAAAATTCAGGAGGTTGGATGAGGTTGCTAAGGCTGGTGGTAAAAGAAAAACTTTTGCCATTAGTCTTTTTTGTTTGTATTTATTAAGGTGAATGGAAACAATATTTAAGATTCAAAAGAGAAAAATAAAATATTTACTATTATGGATTGCATACAACATTCGGAAATGGTAGAATAAAAATAGTTTTATATTAAAGGAGAAACTATTTATGAAGAATTCTGATGAAACAATAAAAAGAGTCAATGAGATTCCAGATATAGATAAAAAAGCTACTGAAAAGGTAGTAAAACAAGATTTAGAAAAAGCAAAAGATTCTAGTGACTTTAAGAAATATTTAGAGGAATGCATAGGAAAGAAAATAGACTTTAATGATGATCAATTAGTAACTAAGTTAGTAGAAAAATATATGGAAGTGCCACCATATATGGGATACTGTCATTTATTATGGGCAGCAAAAAAAGAGATTTTGAAAAAAGATTATAATATTGATTGGTATACTCCAGCAGAAGAAAATCCAGCAATATTATATGATTAATAACCTAGATTTGACTTATGTTAATAGAAGTGATATAATAAATAATACCGCTATAGAAAGGATGATGTATAATGGAGCGGATTATTGTATATGAGCAGCAGAGGCAAATAAAGGAAGAGCGGGATTTGGAGATTCTGAGGTGTTTGCTTGAAAAGAAGAGTGTTGCTATCATGCCCGAACCGATTGAAAACCTCATCATTGAGGTGGATATTATCGAGCATGGCATTGTGATTCAAGTAGTTAATCACAGTGCACTCAGCATTTTCAAAGGTTATCTTTCTTATGGCTCTGATTGGGATAAAGATCAGGCTATGGAGATTGCAAATGTGGGTTTGCAGATTTCCGGGGAAAGAGAGAAGTATGCAAAAAGAATCGACAAACCCTTCATCAAAGCGATGAACCGGATGAGCAAAAAGCTCGTTTGGAGTGACAGTGACCTCCAAAATGACAATGGCGAGAATGAAAAGGAAACCGTTGGTGAAACATCATCGAAAGTGGCTATTGCCACGGTATTGACAGCTTAAAAACTGTTATAAGCAGAAGGCTACTTGAGCGTAAAAAACTCGGGTGGTCTTTTGCTTTTTTCATTAAAAATTTATTGACTGTGAAAAAAATTTTATATATAATTTATATATAAAATTTAATTAGGGGGAAATATATATGGTTTCTATAAAAAATTTATTTGAAAATGATGATATAAAGACAATAGACAAGAAAAATAATATTACAATAATTGAATTTCAAAGAGATGTGAGTGTTAATAAATTTACAGCAATCAATGAATATTTTGCTTCACAAATGAATGTAAAAAGAAGACAAGCTTTAATTGAACTTAATAACAGTGAATTTATAACTAGTGCTGGAGCTATGCAGTGGTTAGTTGGAAATATTGAATGTAAATCAGATGTAAAAGGAGTAGGGGATTTCTTAGGAAAAGCTATAAAAGGATCTGTTACTAAAGAATCAGCTGCGAAGCCTAGATATTTTGGCTCAGGTTTACTAGCTCTAGAACCAACTTATAGTTATTTACTTATAGAAGATATAGGAACTTGGAATAATGGAATGGTTTTAGAAGATGGATTATTTTTAGCTTGTGATGGAAATATAACTAACAATGTAGTAATGAGATCTAATATATCTTCTGCTGTATTAGGAGGAGAGGGATTATTTAATTTGAAATTAAATGGACAAGGTTTAGCTATTCTAGAAAGTCCAGTGCCTAGAGAAGAATTAATAGAAATAGAATTAAATAATGATCAAGTAAAAATAGATGGAAATATGGCTATTGCTTGGTCTGGTTCATTAAACTTTAGTGTTGAAAGATCTACAAGAAGTTTAGTAGGCTCAGCTGTTTCTGGAGAAGGTTTTGTAAATGTTTATAGAGGGACAGGAAAATTACTAATGGCACCAGTTAGACCTGAAACTGTAAATAATATATTAAATTATCAAACAAGAGTTAAAGTATAAAATTGATTTTTGTATAATAAATTTAATATTTTATAATGTGTGAAAATAAAACGACTAATCTTGATAAAATTAGGATTAGTCGTTTTTATTCGCTTTAGCGTGTTGAGCCACAAGCGAAACCAAAAACCGCCAGCTATGCTGGTGTTGTTTTAAATACTTACAGA
>CALXUS010000025.1 GCA_944391745.1 uncultured Clostridia bacterium | reverse complement strand
ATAATATATCAAAATTTAAAAGAAAGGGATTAATCAATTAAATAGATTAATATTTCTATATAATTGATTATACGAGATAAAATGTATTTTAAAAAAGCAATTGGAGAAGAGGGAGAGAAAATTGCTATTAAATATTTAGAATCAAAGAATTATAAAATAATAGATAAAAATTTTTATACAAGGCATGGAGAAATAGATATTATTGCAAAAGAAAATAAAGAATGGGTTTTTATAGAGGTAAAAACAAGAACTTCTAATAATTTTGGAAAACCTGCGGAAGCTGTTGATAGTATTAAACAAAAACATTTATTAAATGCAATAAAATATTATATCTACTCTAATAAAATAGAAAATGAATTTATTAGAGTAGATGTAATAGAAATATACAAAGTAAGCAAAAAATATATAGTAAATCACATCAAACAAATAATATAGTTTATTTGCTTAATTTATTTAATACATTTAACAAAATTTCAGGAGTAACAACATATCTGCTATATCCTTTTTTGGCTTTATCTTCAGGAGAGCGACCACTATATAAAGACTTATTTGTAATAGTATTATCTGATACATGAAAAATAGCAGCAGAATTAATGCCGCACAATTCAGAAGCTCTAAATACAGAAGCGGTTTCCATTTCAATAACTTGACTACCTAAATTTAATATTTCATCTATAAATGAGTATTGAGTGAAAATATTATCAATACTAAAATTATGTACAGTAAAAAATGGAATAGAATGCTTCTCACAAATACTTTTGGAAGATTCACAAACTAGATTATATAAATTTGAATTAGGGTAGTATTTTTCACCAAAAGTATCAGACTCTTTTAAAGTTTTTCCTGTTAAATATCTACAAACTCCATCCCCGCAAATTGAATATTCAGGGATAACAATGCTTCCTATATCAATATTCTTATCCAGGGATCCAACTGAACCAATGAATAAAAGATTTTTACAAGAAGTAACTCCAAGTGCTAAAACTATGTCTACTACATTTGGGGCTCCAATTCCCGTAGTAATAAATGTAAATTCTAAGTCATTTATTTTAATATTAGATAAAATGTGGTATTTATCATATATTGTATCAATACTTGCACCTAAGTTCTTGAAAATATCTGCTCTCATAGTTGGAGCAATAATTACATTTTCTTTTATTAAACTAATATCACATTTTAAAGCGTGTGTTCCAGCTTGCTCTTTACTAGTTCCAAATCTTTTATGACCATTTAGAAAATTCTCATAAATAGTATTCAATTTTAATTCACTCCTTTCAATAACATAATAATAAAGATAATTTAAATTATATAAAGAAATCCACAATTAGTCAATAAAATGTGGATTGTATAGTCAAAGTATTCAAAATATGTTATTATATATATGTATTTTATATTAATACAAATATATAAAGAAAGGATAATTTGATATATATTCAAATTAAGGTACGAAAAATGGATAGACAAGAAGCTGTAAAATTACTTAAAGAATATAATAAAGAGGAATTTCATCTATTACATGCTTATACAGTTGAAGGTGTTATGAGATACTTTGCTAAAGAATTAGGCGAAGATGAAGAGTATTGGGGAATAGTAGGTTTATTACATGATATAGATTATGAAAAATATCCAGAGGAACATTGTAAGAAAGCTAAGGAAATATTAAAAAGTGCAGGAGCAGATGATGATATGATTTATAGCATCTGTTCACATGGATATGGAGTATGCTCAGAATTGGAACCAAAAAAACAAATGGAAAAAGTATTATTTGCTACAGATGAGCTTACAGGTTTAATATGGGCTGCAGCAAAGATGAGACCTTCAAAAAGTACTAAGGATATGGAAGTATCAAGTTTAAAAAAGAAATTTAAAGACAAAAAGTTTGCTGCTGGTTGTTCAAGAGATATAATAAAACAAGGTGCTGAAATGCTTGGATGGGATTTGGACAAATTATTTGAACAAACAATATTAGCAATGAGAAGCTGTGAAGATAAAGTAAAAGAAGAGTTAGGACAATAAAATAAAGGAGTTATTAAATGAAAATAGGTATAGATTTAGATGGTGTAGTATTTGATACAGAAAAAGAATTTAGAGTATATTCAGAATTATTTGATATGTTATCTTTAAAACAAAATAGCAAGAAAAATAATAAAGAATTAAGATTCCAAGATAGATTTAAATGGAGTGATGAGCAAACTCAAAGTTTTTTAGATAAATATCATAGAAGAATAGATGAAGAAGCAAACTATGTACCAGGTGCAAAAGATGTATTACATTTATTAAAAAAGGATGGACATCAATTAGTAGTAATTACAGCTAGAGGTGGTTGGAATAAAGAAATGATAGATATTACAAAAAGAAGATTTTATAATGATGATATGGATATTTTTGATAAGTGCTATTGGGCTTGTGAAAATAAAGGTGAAGTTTGTTTAAAAGAAAAAATAGATGTAATGATAGATGATTCTTATGAAAAATGTAAGATGATATCTGAAGAAAAAATAAAAACAATATATCTAAAAGATGCTCCATCTTATGAAATACAAGATAATGAATATGTAAAAACATTATATAACTGGGGAGAAATTTATAGATATATAAGTGAACTAAGCAATAAGAAGAAATCTTAATAAAAATAACAAAAGCGGGCTTTAAATTTAATATTTATAATTTATATTGCCCGCATTTTGTTAATATTTATAATTTATAACATTTTTCTAATCTTTTCAATTTTTTGAGAATCTAATACAAATTCTTCTCTAGGTTTAACAAAGTTTTTAGAACCTCTTTTTTCATAATTATATCTTGGAATTAATTGAATATGAAAATGGTTCATTGGTCCATCACACATTGTACAAAGATATACACTTTCAGAGCCATAAACTTCTTTTATAATATTCATAGCTTTTTTTGCAAATATAAATATTTCACTACATAAAGAATCTGGTATTTCCATCATATCTTTATAATGCTTTTTAGAAGAAATAATAGTATGACCAGGTGCACGAGGATTTCCACATAAGAAACATTCAAAATTCTCATTTTCATAAAGCATCTTATCTGAGTTATCACCAAAAACGCAGTGATTATTCTTTTTATCATAACATGTTTGGCATATACCTAAATCTGTTAGGGCAGAAGCGGTTATTGTTCCATTATTATCTAGAATATTCTTAATACCAGCTTTTACTTTATTCCATACTTCTCTTAAATTATCGTAAGATATAGAACTTTCTACATCATCAAAATCAACCCATTTAATATTTTCAGTATCTTCTGGAGAAATTTCCTTCTTAGTTGGTCCATCATCCTTAGCCACAAATATTTCATATACTACGTCTTCGCCAGCTGGTGTTGGATATTTAAATGTATAAATAGGTTCATTAATTAATAAATGATTTGCTCTTAATGTTTCTTCTTCTGTTTCTCTAATAGCACATTCTTCAAAAGTTTCGTCCTTTTCTAAATGACCTTTAGGAAAAGATGTATCTTCATGTTCATTTCTATATACTAATGCAATCTTTTTGTTTGTTAGGTCTAATAAAATAGTTCCAGATTTGTAAACTAACATTTAAATGACCTCCTTAAATTAATTTAGATGAAATTTTATCATAAATTAACTAAATAAAAAAGAGTTAATCATAGAAAAAGTAATAATTATATGATATACTTTTGTAAATTAATATAAATCAGGAGAAAAGTATATGAGAATAGCAATTATTTCAGATATTCATGGTAATTTAGAAGCTTTAAAATCTACATTAAATGATATATCTAAAAGAAATATAGATGAAATAATTTGTTTGGGAGATATAATAGCTAAAGGCGTGCATCCAAAAGAATGTATTGAACTTATAAAAGAAAACTGCAAAGTAGTTATTCAAGGTAATTGTGATTATCATTTTGCAAGAGAGCATGATGATTTAGATAAATTACCTGAAATAGAGCAAAAAAGAATACTATGGAATCAATCTTTGCTAAGGCAGGAAGATAGAGAATATTTGTCTAATTTACCTTATAGTTATGAATTTTACATGAGTGGTAGTTTGGTAAGATTATTACATGCAAGTCCTGAAAAAATTAATTTTACAGTAACAAATAATGATAGTATAGAAACCAAATATAAGATGTTTTTACCTAGTAAAAATATAAAATCAGATAAAATTGCTGATGTACTTATTTATGGACATATTCATCATCCTTTTATGGATAAAATATATAATAAAACATTAATAAATATAGGAAGTGTTGGAAATTCATTTGATGTAATAAGAAATGAAGAAAAAGATAGTAGTGTACAAGAAACTTGTAAAAGTTTTTATTTAATATTAGAAGGTGAGTATGGAAGTAAAGAATATACTTCTGATTTATCCTTTCAATTTGTAAGAGTACCTTATGATATAGATAAAGAACTTGTGGATGAAAGTATTAATTTAGAAAAGGACGCTTATAGGTTGGAGCTAAAAGAAGGAAGATATAGAAATATGGAAAAAGTTGAAAAGTATTTTAAAGATCTTGGGGTTAAAGATATTTAAATGTAAATAGGGGGCGGGCTATTGTTAATATAAAATCATACCTGCTCCTAAATCATTATTAGGTCTACTAATAAATCCAAATTTTTCATAAAAAGGTTCCATACCTTTAGAAGCTCCTAAATAAGTGCGAATACTAGGATTGATATTTTTATATTCATTAATTTGTTCAATGAGTTTATTCATAATTTTAGTTCCTATATGTTGGTGTTGGTATTCTGGTATAACCATAATATCTTGTATATATAAAAAAATAGTTTTATCACCGATAATCCTACCAAAGCCAATAATTTTATTATCGTCATAAACACTAACTGAATAAAGGGTATTTTTAAGAGCTTCTTCGACTATAGAAATTTCTCTAAATCCCCAGCCAACACTATTATTTAAATAGTTATATTCATCAGCTGAAATTTTATTTTCTATTATATGAATCATAAATCCTCCAAAACTTTTTATATATAATAGTTTATCACTTATACAGCCAATTAACAATAATTAATATGAATAAACTATAGAATTTTGAATAGATTTATGGTATATTCTTTATAGGAGAGAGCCATGAAAAAAACATTATTAGAATATTACTTAGAAAACTTAAATTATGATAACAAACCTGAATTTTTAAATAAGTATTTAGAAGCACCTTGTTTAACAAGATTGAAGAAAGTTGGATATTTTTGTGGTATGGATTATGCATCCAAAAAAGTATATAACTTTAAGGAGCATATTACACGATATGATCATTCTTTAACAGTTGCACTTTTAACATGGAAATGTACAAAAAATAAAGCTGCAACTTTAGCAGGGTTATTTCATGATGTAGCTACACCATGTTTTTCACATGTAATAGATTATATGAATAAAGATTATGCAAAACAAGAAAGCACAGAGGAATATACTGAAAAAATATTAAAAAATGATGAATATTTAAATAAATGTTTAGATGAAGATAATATAAAGGTTGAAGATATAATCAATTTTAAGAAGTATAATATAGTAGACAATGATAGACCAAAAGTATGTGCAGATAGATTAGATGGAGTAATATTAACAGGAATTTCATGGACAAAAAATATAGATTATAATGACATACATAATATTATAGAAGACATTGAGATATATAATAATGAAATAGGTTTTAAATCTAAAGATATAGCAAAGAAAGTGTTAAATGTAAGTGATAGTATAGATAAATATTGTCATTCAAGCGAAGATAATTATATGATGGAACTATTGGCTGATATAACCAAAAAAGGAATTAAAAATAAATATATATCTTATGATGAATTATATAAATTAAATGAAGATGAAATTATATCAAAATTGAAAAATAGCGAAGATGATGAGATTATAAAAAAGTTGAATAAATTTGAAAATATTTCGGTAGAAGAAATACCTACTACAGATATTCCAGAGGTAAAGTCAAGAGAGTTAAATCCATTAGTAAAAGGAATAAGAATAAAAGGTTAAAAATATTAGGAGTAGAAAATGAAGTTTTATAAGATGAATCATGAAGTTACAGAAAAAGATTTACAAAATTTTAATATGGAAAATCAGAGAATAGGAGTAATAGTACATATAGAAGACAAAGATGGAAATATATTATTACAGCAAAGAGGTGTAAAATCCAGAGATGAAAATGGCTTATTTGAAGATGTAGGTGGAGGATTAGAAAAATTTGATACAAACTATAGATCAGCCATTATTAGAGAAATGAATGAAGAAATGGGAAATGATGCAAAAATAGAGTTATCTAATTCAAGTGATATTTACCATGTATACAAAAATAATATAAATTGGATTTTTGTTATTTTTAATGGTAAATATCTTGGAGGAGATATAAAGATAATGGAGCCAGAGAAATGCATGGGATATAAGTTTTTCAATTATGATGAAATACTTAACTCAAGTTTGGTTACTGAAAGCTGTAAGTACTTGTGTAAGGAAATAAGAACTAATAAATAATATCAAACTATATTGTCTAATATATTATCATTATTTGTAAAATGTTTAAGCCATTGATTCAAATCTTTTTGCTTTTTGAAGATTAATAATTTATCATTAGGGATATTTTTTAGCAGCTCTACAACTTTAGGACGATTTTTATGATTATAACTACACACATATTTAATGAATTTAAAATTTAAACGTTCCTTGCAACCAGGAAGTTCAGGCTTTTCTTTATTTAGATTTGAAAAAATTCTTTTAGAAACACCTTTTAATTGAGCGAAGGTTGAATAATCTAACCAGATAACTAAATCAGCATTTTCTAATCTTTTGGGTAAAGTTTTATTATAATTTCCATCGATAATCCATTTATCTCCGTCAGCCTTAGATAAAATAATATCATCTCTTTGGCTTTTATCAATTGCAACCCAATTAGGTTTGTAATTTATAGCGTCTAAGTGAATAGCAGGAATATCTAATTCTTTAGATAAAATTGAAGATAAAGTACTTTTCCCACTTCCAGAACCACCTATAATTGAAATTTTTTTGATTTTTTCTTTGCATTGTTCTAATGTAAGGTTATTAGCATTTAAAGAAGAATACTTATTATCCATATAAAACTCCTTTCATAATTATATTTATTTTTTTACCCATAAATACATACCAGTAATTACATCTGGTTTATATCTAAAGCCAGCCTTATATAGTCTCCTAAATTCTTTTCGAAACAATCATATCTCTTATAATGTAGCCATTTTGGTTATAAAAATTTAGTCCTCTTTTATTAGGACCAAAGACTTCAATATTTATTCTTTTGCAATCAATACTTTTAAAATAATTCTCAATTTTATTTAACAAAAGTTTACCAATTCCATTACCACGAATACCATTTTTTACAATTAATTCAATTACTGAACCAGTTTTAGCACAATCATTTGTTAGTTTATCAACTTCATCGGTTTCTGAAACTACTCCAATAATCAAACCAGTTACTGAGCCTTTTTCTACTGCCAAATAAACTTTACCACTTTGTGATTTTACCTTATTCATATCCATTAGAAAATTACCTTCTCTATATTCAGGTAGCATAACTTGAGTGTGCCAATCATCAATATCTATTAAATAATTTTGAAGTTCTACTAGTAAATCTTTAATTTGTTCATCATGTTTTGAGTCATATTCTAAAATTTCCAACTACATAGCCTCCTTCATAAATTTAATATAATTTTAGCATTTATGTAATCTATAAATCAATATAAATTATAGAAAAAATAAAAAAAATATGATATAAACTTAAATAAAATATTAAAAGTAAAAGGAGAAAGAAGTGAAAAGATATTTAAATTTAAATGATAGAGCATTTAATGCTATTAAAAACAAAACAAAAAGAGTAGAAATTAGAGCAAATGCAGGAAAAGAAGATTATGATAAATACAATATAGGAGATATAATTGTATTTAAAAATAGTAAAAATGAAACAATAAATTGCAGGATAAAAGAGATTAACAAATATGATTCAGTTGAAAATTTACTTATGTTAGAAGGAACAAAATATACGTTATCATCTACGGATAATCTAGAAGAAGGTATAAAATCAATAAATAGTTTAAATGGGTATAAGCAAGCCATTAAAGAAAATGGAGTATATGCAATACATATAGAATACTTATATAGTAATGAAAATGTATGGCAGGAAATGTATGATAAGGCATTAGAAAGAACAAAAATGTGCCAGCTAAATGAAAAATTTCTGGATGCTGGAGGAGTAGGAGCTGCAATATTAAGTAGTAATGAAAATATTTATACAGGAGTTTGTATAGATACATCCTGTAGTTTAGGCATGTGTGCAGAAAGAAATGCTATAAGTACTATGATTACAGCAGGAGAGTATGAAATAAAAAAAGTAGTTTGCACAGATGACCAAGGAGCTTTAATGATGCCTTGTGGAGTTTGCATGGAATATATGATGCAGTTGAGCAATGGAAAAGGAGAAATAGAAATTTTAAAAAATATAGAAACAAAAGAAAAAGTAAAACTAAAAGAATTAATACCAGTTTGGTGGGGAGTAAAGTATTTATAATATAAATAATTGTAATCTATTGAAATTTTATGTTGAATCGTGTTAAAATAAGGAGTAAACATAATAAAAAGAGGAATGTTTATGAATATAATAACAGAAAAACAAAAAATAAATAGATTAGAAGATGGTGTTAATACATTATTGTCTTTAAATGAAGAAGATTTTGACCAGGTAGTTGAATTACTAAAACCAAAAAGAAATAAATACGAATCACTAGACTTCTTTTATACAACAGATAAATTTTCAAATCCAAAAGCAGAAGTTCAACTAGGCTTAGAGAAAACTAGAAGTAAAAGTGGAAAATTTATAGGAAGAGATTACTATACAGAAGAAGTATGTAGAAAAATTGATATTTTCAAATTCTTAGAAAGAAAATTAAAAGAAGTAGATGAAAACTCTGAAGAGGGACAAAGAATAAAAAAGCTTTTAGGAGCAAGAAGTTTAGAGGCATATAAAACTATTTATTTAGAAGAAGGAAAAAGTAAAGAATTTATAGATAAAGCATTTGAAATAGTTTTAGATGATGATGTAATGCGTAAGTTTTTAAATTATAGTGATAATGGAGAATATTTTTCTGTTAATGGTAAGCCGGTAGAAAGAGATGAATATTTAAAATTATTGGGAAAAGTTTTCGGTGAAAAAGATAAAAAAGGAAAACTATTTAGTTATGAATCTATTTATGATGAATACTATATTCCAGAAATAGAAAAAATTAAGGAGAGGTACTTATATATTTATGATAAAGTAAATATGGACAGATTTGCTAATCCAAAATATATATTTATAGATTTGACAAAGATATGTAAAACAATAAGAGATGGAGATGAGCCAGACTGGAATATAAGTGATGAATTAAAAGAAGTTGTTTTAGGAGAAATGCCAAAAGATTTAACAATAGAAGAAAAAGCAATATACATTTACTGTAAGTTATGTAAAGAATTGCTATATGATGAGGGATTTAATTATAGAAATAGACTAAAAAAAGACACTTATACAGATGCATTTTCTAAAGAGCATTTAGAATCAATAGAACCAGGCTCAAAAGTAGTTTGCTGGGATTTTGCAAGAGTATTTGCAAAAATGGCTAATTCTTTAGGAGATAATATAAAAGCTGTTGCTGTAAAAGAAGGAATTGGTGGAAAGCATTATTCTGCAGGATTTTATACAGACAATGTTTCAGTTTCGCTCGAAGCAATAGATGTTCAAAAAGATGGAACAAATGATTTAACAAAGATTCAGACCAATATAAATCCAGGAGGCATATATACAATTTATGATCCTAAAGGCTTAATAGATTCAGCAATAAAAAAGGTAATGCCATTAATATGCGATAACAAAGAAAAGACTATGGATGAGTATATTCAAGAATTGAAATCATTGCCTAAAGATACAGTTCCTAATGATGTAGGAAAAAAGATAATAGCATTTATAAACACAATGCTAGAAAATAATATTTCAGGAAATGAGGCTGTTTTAAATTTAATGTTATATTCGAAATTAGGATTTTTTGGAGAGCCTCTTGAAAAAGCCTTTTTAGGTAAAATGATAAAAAGAGATAATAAAATAACGTATAAAAGAATGGTTTTAATAAGGACTAAGGAAAAAAATAATATAGGAGAAAGAAGTATGTGTGCATTAGATACTGATACATTAAAATTATATTCTTGTTCTAAAGAAGATATAATAAATGCATTAAAAAGAAAAAAACTGGTCTATGAGGATGATGAGCATAGAATTAAAGGAATAGATGTGGAGGAAAAATAATGTTGCAAATACAATCAATTAGATTAATGAATGAATCTCAAATTGCATATTTAAAACAATTAGGCAAAGATTCAAGAAGGAATGAAATAATAAAGAAGATTTTAGAGGATGATGCTTGCTTTTTTAAAATAAAAAAAGAAGACGCATGTTTAATATTAGAAGATATTGGTGTTTCTAATGATAAAATAAATTCAATATATGCACAATTAACATCTTATGATAATTATTTTGAACTAAAAAATAGTGGTAAAATAGATGAAAAAGATGAGTCGTTAGTAATAAAGTATGAAGATTATAATCCAAATAAATTATTTAAAAATACAAAAAAATGAAGGTTATATACCTTCATTTTTTTGCAATAATTGCATATAGAACTCTTTTAAGTTCTATACCTTTACTCGTTTTGTGTTTATTTACATATTGGTTAAATAAGTCGTCTTCTATTATAGTTTTATGAGTATTATTAGAAATATCTAATTCAGAGAAATCATCTAAAATAGGAGTTTTTAAAAGTAGAGCTAGTAAGTCATCTTCAGTTTGATAATATTCATATTGAATAATTTCTTGAATATTTATATCGGAAAAGCCAGCATTTTTAATATCATCATAATCTTTTTGACTAATAGATATTTCATCTTTATATGCTTGACCTCTTTTGAAAAGCTCTTTTAATTCCCAACAATCATATTTATCTACGCCTTCAATAATAAGTACACCTGATGGAGCTAAGCAATTATATATTTGTTTAGCATCAATAATGGTATGTCTAGCAGAAATAATATCAAATAAGTCATTAGGAAACTTCATATTTAAATTATCCATAGTCACAAATTTAATATGTTTATTAGGATAATTTTTTTTGTTAATGTTTGCTGTTTCAATCATTTTAGGTGAGAAATCAGTTGCAATAATCATTCCGGCATCAGGCATTTGAGATAAAGCTTTTTCACCACCACCTGTACCTAAATCTAGTATTAATGAATTTGAGTTAGAATACTTTGCTATTTCATTATAAAAATCCCAAGAATTTTCTTGTTCTACTGTATATTTTATATTTGAAAAATCCCAATTTCCTATTTCTTCATATCTTTTAAATTCATTTCTTTTTTCCATGAAATTTTCTCCTTAAATATTATATATCAATTTTATCATAGAAAAGGCATAATTGTACAGAAAAAATGGAATAAAGTGGTATAAAATATAATAAATGTATGGCAAAAACTCGCAAAATATGATATAATATATGTCACAATTCTAGCATTATAAATACATTTTTGCAAAAACAATCCATTAAAATGTACAAAAGACATAAAAATAAATAATGGAAGGTAGAAGTATTATGAAGATTATGATGAGTAAAAGAATAATTAATAGGTTTGAAGATGGAATTAGTGAAATATTAAAATCAAGTGATGAAGATTTTGAAGCATTCTTAAGTGATATGAATCCTAAACAGAAAATTCCGCAAAATATTGATTTTTGTTATATTGATGACAGAAATCCGGATATTATATTAAAAGATGTTATGGTTGATCGTGAAAAAAGGCGTTATTCGATAAATGAAGTACTTACTACCCTTGCAGAAAGAATTACAAATTATCAAGAAGACTCAAGAGAATATAAAAGAATAAAAAAGTTATTAAATGTCAGAAATTTTGATGGTTTTAAGGAAAGAATGATAGATAGTGGAAAATGGGATAAAGAGTTATTAGAAAAAGTATTTGCAATATTTTCAAATGATGAGGATTTAGAAAAATTTTTAGATTATGATAATAATAAAGACTATTTTGCTATAAAAGGCAAGGAAGTGGAAAAAAGTGAATACTTAAAGTGCTTAGGAAAAATATTCGGAATAAGAACTAAAGATGGTGGATTTAGCCAATACAAGGAAATAAACGAAGACTTTTTTATCCCAAATTTAGCAGAGTATAAACAAAGATATTCTCAAATATATGATAAATTTAATATAGATAGATATATAAATCCAACTTACATTTTTGAAGCCTTTGAGGATGAAAATCATTTACTTAGTAGTATAGTAAGAAAAGAAAATGAGCCTGAATGGAGTATAAATACTGAGTTAAAAGAAAAAATATTTGGAGAAATGCCTGATAATTTTTCAGTAGAAGAAAAAGCTTTATATATTTATTGTAAATTGTGGAAAGAGTTATCTTATGATTATGGATTTTCATATAGAAATAAACTAGATGATGATAGATATACATCATTAGCTTCTAAAGAACATCTAGAAGGCATAAAGCCAAAATCAAAAGTTACATGCTGGGATTTTGCAAGAATATGCTCTAAAATGATTGATTCATTAAATGGTGATATACGTTCAGAGGTAATAAGCCAAGGCTTAATAAATGGACATTTTTTGGTAGGATTTTATACAGATAATGTTTCAACAATGTTAGAAGCTATAAATGTTAATGATAACGGAACGAATGATTTAACAAAAGCAAAAAGTGGTATAAAATTAGAAGGAATAAATATAGTATCAGATAAAAAAGGAATAATAAATAAAGCATTAGATAAAATTTATCCACTAATATATGGTGATAAAGGTAAAGATATAAATGAATATATACAAAATCTTAAGGCATTACCTAGAGAGGATATTCCTAATGATATAGAGAAAAAATTACAATCTTTCGTAGAAACAATGAAAAAATATAATATTAAAGGAAATGAAGCTATCCAAAATTTAATTTTATTTAATAATTCAGGATATTTCGGAGAAAAGCTAGATAAAGTATTTATAGGGAAAAAAGAAATAAATAATGGTAGAAAAAATTTTAGAAGAGAAGTTTTAATTAGAAAAAAAAAGAAAAACACCAAAAGAAATGAATATTTACTATTTGCTTGATTCATATTCATTAGAAATAAGTGTTTGCAACCCTCAAGAGATAAAAGAAAAACTCAAAACTGGTGAGTATGTGTATGAAGATGAAAATTATAAAATGGATGAATTAGAGGAAAGGTAATGAAGCAAACTATATTGTAAAAATTATTGTTACAAAAAATTAATTGACTAATTATTAAGAAAAGCGTGTAGGTAAAAGTGATAGGTATCTCTTTTATCTACACGCTTTATTATGGCCTTAACCTTCTGTTTTCTTCGAAGCTGCAATTTCGGCAATCCGAATTGCGTCTTCTTTGGTCTGGGCTCCTCCAATGAAGCCATTCGGGTGGCAGAATGTGGCGGTTTCTACTCCAGTGACTTTCTGAAGTTCTTCACCTGCCAAACCCCACCATTCTTTGGGAGTAGGTTTACGTTGACCAAAGCCGCCCGGTTTATCGGGTACGCATTGCCAGTTAAACCCACCACGGAGAGACGGGAAGACGATAAACTGGATATCTTTTGCTTTCGGATTCTTCGACCCGAAGATACCGTTTTGCCACGGTACAAATTCATCCAGCACCATGATAGGGCCGGTTGTCCTATCAATGGCATTTTCAACAATGCACGATGCCCTTGCAGTGGAAATGGCATTCCTAAGCACCCTGTTGAAAACGATTTCAGCAAACTCTACAGCCCTGATAAAGGCGTCGTCTGCATACTCCTCATCGTCCCAATTAGGGTTGAACAGTCCAATCATCCGGTTGATGGACATTGCCATAGCCGGATAATTCACTTTAGGGAGAACACCATTATCGATGGCATCAATCTCTTGAATGAGATTGACGTCAATGAGCTCCCAAACGAGTGCCGGATTAGGGGTATTTTTTACGACCTCCATTCCGAAGTCTCTCCAGATTAACCCCACGCTGGAGTAAGGAACGCCGTTCTCACGGCAGCCATTTCCCCCAGGCTGGTGATGATCATATTTGCCATGGCCAATGTCGTAAACAACGGCATTGGGATTCAGATTTTCGGGGACTTTAAATGCCCGAATAACGTAGGTGTTCCCAGTAGACAGTTTGTCCATGATTAAGGTCGCGAAGACCTCATCAGCATGGAAAATCCCACCATGGGTACATACGGTTGCCAGTTGGGGCTTATGTGTTGCAATAATCATACTATCACTCTCCATTTTTTCTCTTTTGTTTTTTTCGGTTAAAGCCATATTCAACAAAGTTGAATACAACTTGTAATATATTTTACTACTTTTTATAGATAAAATCAACTTATGTAAACAATTCGAGCGATAACAGTTTTTAATAGGTATTATAAGTTTTACTAATATTTATTTGAAATGATATTTTTAATTTTAGGAAGATTTAGTTAGGATATGGAAAAATTGTATTAATTATAGTAAAAAAATAAGTTTATGATATACTTTATGCAAATAATTAGAAAAGAAATTAAATAATTATTAAGTATAGACGCAAAGATAAGTGTCCAATTTTTATGGCTTTTACCTGCGACAGATTTAAATGCAAACAGTTTTTTCGTCATTAAAGGTTAGACATAAAAGAAAGGTAACTTAAGCGTGACGGATATGTAAAAAAGTATTAAGAGAGGTATGTAACAATAGAAGAGTTAATAAAGAGATTAAGCTATACAGAAGAACAAATGCAAGTTATTATAGCAAAAATGAAAGAAATGAAAATTTACACATTAAAAGAAAAATACATTGATTTAGTTTTAGAATTATGTTATTTTAAATAGTAAAGAGGCTTAAAATGATACCAATAAAGGAACCTAATTTTATTAAAAGTGAATACTTTTATATTGATGATAAAGGTTGGAACTTGAGAAAAGGAGCACCGGATAACATAAAAGAAGAATTTGATTATTTTATGAAGACATTTGTTGGTATCAGAACAGGAGATTTAAAAAATTTTATTCACAAAATATGAACAATTTTGGAGAATTTTCTAAAGAGATAAATAGGTGGAATTCTAATATTACAGATATTATTAAAGTTCTTATGTGGAGATAAAAATTAATTTATAATTTGTTTATAAAGGATGCATATTTTACGATAATAAAGGGGCATTTATCAGTATTAAAATAGCTTAATAAAAAAGAGAGGAGAATATTGGCTATAGCGTATTATTGTTATTATAAGGGCGGAGTGCTTAGTTCAATGCCGGAAAATGAAGTTTTAGAAATAGTAAAGAAAGTTTCATCAATTACACATGGACATGAGATTAGTGTATTAGGTTGTTATATATATACTATTTATGCAATTAGGTTATTATGTGGTGATGGAAAATATGATGCGTATGAATACATTAGAAAGTTAGATTATTCGATGTTTAAAGAAGAGAATCTAGGAAAATATGATAGATTATTGAAAGGAGATATTTCAAAACTTAAAATAAATGAAATAAGATTTAGTGGATATATTGTGGATACCTTAGAAGCAACAATATGGGTATTGTTAAATACTAATAATTTTAATCAAGCAATTATAGGTGCAATTAATCTAGGAGATGATACAGATACTGTAGGAGCTTGTACAGGAGGGCTAGCAGAAATAATATACGGAACTGAACAGATGAATGAAGAATGGAAAAAATCATTATTGAAGTATGATTATATAGAAAAATTGTGTAAAGAATTTGATGGAAAATTTGGGTTGTAAGTAATAGAGGAGTGAGTATGAAAGAAAAAATATTATTAGATACAAATATGATGATATGTCTTTTAGATAATCCTGTATTGGATGCAAAAATCTCAAACTTAACAAAAATATTATATGACTCCGACAAATATACAATAGTAATACATCCCCAAGCACTAGAAGAAGCAAGAAAGATAAAAGATCAAAATGAAAAAGATATACTTATTTCAAAATTGAAAGTTTATAAAATTACAGACAATCCTCTTGAAATTACTGAAGAGTTTAACAAACTAGCTGGATGTAAAAATGAAAAAGATAATACAGTAGAAAAAAATTGTGTTAGCTATTTTATCAGTAATGATAAAGAAATTTGGAAGAAAGCAGAAAAGTTACATTTAAAAGATAGGGTATTGACTATTGATGAGGCTTTAATAAAGTTTAAAAAAGCAGAAAAAGTTGTTGTACAAACACCAGTATTTATAAAAAAAGAATATTTATATAAATTAAATTTGGATGACGAATTTTTTGCGAGCCTAAGAAAAGATTATTTTGAATTTGATGAATGGTTTAGAAAAAAACAAAGAGAAGGAAAAATGGTATATATTACAAAGACAAAAGATGATAAAATCACATCATTTTTAATGTTAAAAGAAGAGGATGAAAATGAAGATTATTCTGCCTTTGAGAAACCATTCAAGCCTGCTAAAAGAATAAAAGTATGTACTTTTAAAGTAGCTGATACAGGAAAGAAAATAGGAGAATGCTTTATAAAAATAATGGTGAATGAAGCTATACAAAAGAATGTTGAAGAAATATATGTAACTACTTTTGAAAAACAAGATGCTTTAATATATTTATTAAAGCAATATGGTTTTGAATTTTACACGTATAAGAATACTCATAAAAGTGACGGGACAGTTGAGAAGGAAGCTATATATGTAAAAAATATGAGAGATAAAAGTCAGTATCCTTATGTTCAACTAATAAATCAAGGAATTTATATTTTTCCGATTATACCAAAATATCATAAATTATTATTTGAAGATGCCGAAGGAGAATATCAGAGAAGTATTAAGTATACACAAGGAAAAAATACTTCAGTAAATGCAATTAAAAAAGCATTTGTTTCTAATTCAAAAATAAATAATATAAAATCTGGGGATATTATTTTATTTTATGAATCTCATAATAAGAAAGCTATAACTAATTTAGGAATAGTGGAAACAACATGGAATAAGTTTGAATCTCAGGATGAAATCATTAATTTAGTAAGGAGAAGAACAGCTTATGATGAAGAAGATTTAAGAAGAATAGCCAAATTAGATAGTTTAGTAATAATGTTTAAACATTATATAACATTCAAAAATCCAATATCTTACGAGTTTTTGTATAACAATGGAATTGTCAATGGTTATATTCAAGGACCTATAAGTATAAGTAAAGAGAGTATGAAAAAAATAATTGAAGAAGGACGTAGTGAGCAAATATTTGAAATAATGTAATTCTGACGTTGGAACTTTAGAATTTAATAGCAAGGACATAGCTAACAAATGGTTGGAAAAATGTAAAAGACACACTTATATAGTGTGTTTTTATGTACAAGTGAAGATTTTTTATTTATAATATTTACAAATATGAAAGATGAATGTTTAAGAAATTTTATTAGAATAGATAAAAACAAACAAATAGGTAATGGCTATGTTAAAAATAAGATTTAGTAAATAGAAAGCGAGAGTAAATGACCGATGCGTAATATATTAATTTCAATAAATCCAGAATTTGTCGAAAAAATTTTTGATGGAAGTAAAAAATATGAGTATAGAAAAATAAAATGCAAACAAGATATAGATAAAATGATAATATATTCGACAGCACCTATTATGAAAGTGGTAGGAGAAGCAAAAGTAGAGAAGATTTTAGAAGATTCACCAGATATAATATGGGAGCAAACTAAAGAATATTCAGGAATAGATTTTGAATTTTATCAGAAATATTTTAAAGATAGAAATAAAGCTGTAGCATATAAATTAACAAATATAAAAAAATATAATGAACCTAAGGAATTATCTAGTTATGGAATTAAGAGTGCACCACAATCATTTGTTTATGTGTAGATGATGAATGGTAGAATAATAGTGGAATATTATAATAATGTATATAAATATTTAAAAAATCTATATATAAAAATAGTGATAACCATGTAAAAATTGCAACGATGGTTACTATAGTTGAGTAAGGAGCAATATGAATGGGAAAAATAATAACTATAAATATGATATAATTATAGTTAAATGTAGTGAAAGTCTTTTTAAAGAATTAGTACTCTTAACTAAATGTACTATGCTAAAACATATAGAAGGAAAAAATATATAGGAATATATCTGTTATTATCATGCTACATTTGTAAATAATATTTAACTATTATATGTAAAGAAGTGTTTAATTCGGGTAGAATTTCGATAGTGTAAATGTATAATGCTATGTCGAAATGCCAAAAACTAGATATTTCTTTGATGGAGTATGCTAACAATAGGTAGTTTAGGTTGTTAAAACCTTGAAGATAGCAGGATGGATACTTTATTTTTAACTATTCTAGTACTTTAGAAAGGTAGAATTATGCAAATGGTAAAGAATTTATATAAAATATGAGGACAAAGACAATGTAATAGTTTAAGATTATTTGGAAAATATGAAAGCTTTGGATGAGATGTTTGAAAGAAAAAAATATAATAGGCTATACATTGTAAAGGGAAAGGATGTAAAAGAAAGCTTAAAGATATTGTTTTAAAATCGAATTAGTGATATAAAATATTTAACTTAAAAAATTTGATAAATTCTAAGGGGGAAAATAGATTGAAAAAAGGATTAAGATTGTTCATCGTTATATGTTTTGGAATGTTAGGAGTACATAAGTTTTTAGATAAAGACTATAAAATGGGAATTTTATATCTATGCACACTAGGATTGTTTGGAGTAGGATGGATTATGGATATTTATAAAGAGATTACTGGAAATACAAACGGGAAGTCTTCAAAATCACTTATGAATTCTGAAATGCTAAAGAAAATTGATGATGGTAAATTACCGGTTATAGAGATAGAAAATGTGAACTTAAAAGATGGGGAAGTCTGCCATTATGTTGATAGAGGTTATACTTTTGAAGATAAAACTGTAACGACAGGATATACAGGTAAGAGTAGTGGTGTTAGTATAAGAATTATAAAAGGGCTAACGTATAGAACTGGAGGCTCTGGAGGAAAAGCTATTAGAGAAACACAAAGAACAAAATATAATGGAACATTATGTTTGACTAATATGAGAGTTATTTATATTTCACTAAAAGAGAGTTTTGATAAGCCGTTAAATAAAATTACAGCAATTATAGACGCAAAGGATGGTGTAATATTGCAAATTGGTTCGAAGTCTTATTCAATAATTATTCCAACACATTCTGAATTTGTAAAAATATATAATATGATAAAAGCTCAAAATGAAATAAAGGAAAATTACTAGGAAATAAAACTTACTTCTAACATATTTATAAATGTAAATAAAGGCATAAATAAAAAAGGAGATAATATGACATCTGTTACAAGTAGGATAAAAGAGATAAGGCAACCTAAAGGAGGATATTTAAATCCAAATAGTTTTGATGAAATAGAATTAAATGATGGAATAAATCTAAATGATATAGAAAATATACCAGCTAATATTATAGGGCTAGTTGCAGATTATATTTCAAGAATGGAAATGGGTGATAACAAAAAGGACGCTTTTAAAATTTCTCTTTTAGGTGCAAAGATAATTAGAAAAGAAGATGAAGCAAATAAGCTACTAAATGAAATTAAAGGTTTAGACAATAAATCTATTTCAGCTGCATGTAAACTAGTAGGATATGATGTATGTTTTAGGGCGGGTATACAATACTATAAACCAGTAGAAAATATCAATCCTGATGAGGATACGATAGAAAATATTAGAATAATGATAGAACGAACAGAAAAATTCTATAAAGAGTATGGACCAGTAAAAGAAATAGGCATGACATTTGAAGGTGGTTATACTCAGACTATAACAGTAGGGGATGCTGATTTTATGACAGAAGATATTTTATGGGATTTTAAAGTATCAAAAAATAAACCTAGGAGTGCACAAACCCTCCAACTATTGATTTATTATTTAATGGGGATGCATTCAAATAAAGATAAATATTCTAAAATAAAAAAATTGGCTATATATAATCCTAGATTAAATAAAATTTTTATAATACCTATAAATAAAATAAGTAGTGAAATAATAAAAGAAGTAGAAGAAAAAGTTATAGGTTATAGAAAAGTTCAACAAAATAATAAAACAAAATATGATGAATATAGGGACTACTATATGATTACAGAATTGACTCAAATCTTAAAATGCTCTAGGCATAAAATTATGCAATTATATAGCATAGAAGATTTACCTTTAAGAATGGTAAAAAATAGGTATATAATTAATAAGTTGGAACTTATGGAGTGGTTAGATGAAAAAGAAAAGGAATGGAAAGAAGAAAAAATAAAGAAATTAATATTTAGTGTCGTAAGTATTATATTGATGTTATTATTATTTTATATGTTAAGTGTATTTTTTAAGGTTGGGATGATATAGTAAATTATAAATGCACTCATAACCCGAAGGTCGTAAGTTCGAGTCTTACCCCCGCAACCACTGAAATGCCTCTGTTAAAGCAATTTACAGAG
>CALXUS010000024.1 GCA_944391745.1 uncultured Clostridia bacterium | reverse complement strand
TTTTTTTTTTTTTTTTTTTTATTTTTTTTTTTTTTTTTTTTTTTTTTTTTTTTTTTTTTTTTTTTTTTTTTTTTTATTTATTTTTTATTATTTTTTATTATTTTTTATTTATTTTAATTTATTTTTAATTATTTTTAATTATTTTTTATTTATTTTTATTTATTTTTAATTATTTTTTATTTAATTTTAATTTAATTTTATCTTATAAATAAATATAAATTAAAAAAGTCAAAGTAAGGTTGCTTATTTCTAAACAAATCCTCGAACTTTGACTTCGAAAATTAATATTATTTTTTATCTATAATAACTTTTCTTCTTGGTTCTTCACCAACACTATAAGTAGTAACATACTTGCTATCCTGTAATTCCGTATGAATAATCTTTCTTTCATAAGAATTCATAGGCTCTAAAATAATTTTTTTACCAGTTTTCTTTACTGTTCTTTCCAATTTTCTTGCAAGATCTCTTAAAGTTTTTTCTCTTTTTTCCTTATAATTAGCAATATCTAATATAATTCTTACTCTAACATTATTATTTCTATTACCAATTGTATTAAGTAATAATTGCATAGCATTTATTGTATCGCCTCTATAACCAATAAATTCAGAAGCTTTATCACCGGAAAATTCAACATAAATATTTTTATCTTTTACTTCAATAGTATAATTTAAATCTTTAATTACCTCAGAAAACTCATTTAAAAATTTATCAATATTATTTTTACAATTTTCAACTTCTTCATCTGATGGCTCTTTATATACTTTTTCATGAAATTCAGGAATTTCCTTTTCTTCCTTTAATGTTAACTCTACTTTTACAACTCTTGGTTCTAATATACTAAAAAAACTTCTTTTTTCTTCGTTTTCAATAATTTTTATCTCAACATCATCTTTTTTGCAATGAAGTTCTTTTAAACCTTTTTCAATAGCTTCTGTAGAAGTTTTTCCTTCCATAATTATAGTTTTAGCCATTATTCATTCACCTCATCTTTATCTTTAATAAATCTACTTAGTAATAATCTTTCACATAATTGAAGAATATTTTTTACTAACCAATATAATGATAAACCAAGTGGAGCAATTAATGCAATAGCTACAGACATAATTGGCATCATTAAATTCATACTATTAGTCATTTGTTGCATACTTTCAAGTTGCTCATCCATAGTTTCTTCATTATCACCGTCTGTAAGTGCATTTTTTTGTTTCATTAATTTTTTCTTTTCTTTTTCTTTCTCTCTTTGATCTTTTGACTTATTAAGATTTGATACAAGTTTAATATTAACAAAAGTAGTAATAACATAAAGCAATGGAATAATTAATACTTTTATATCACTAAAGTTTTGCATAGGTACTTTACTTAAATCAAGACCTAGGAAATTCATGTTAATATAAATATTTTCATCCTCTGATGCTTTACTTTCAATAATCTTCATTTCAGGATAACTTGTAGATTCACCACTTTGAGCAATTTCTTGTTCATAATTTTGAATAACAGTAGGATCTACTTTTTTCATGTATGTTAAAGGTCTACTAACTAAATAAAATACAGCTAAAAATAAAACTAATTGTATAATAGAACTTAAACATCCTGAAAAAGGACTAACCTTTTCTTTTTTATATAATCCCATAACTTCTTGATTAAGTTTTTCAGGATTATTTCTGTATTTAACTTGTAACTTTTGCATTTCTTTTTGTATTTTAGCTGATTTTTTCAATGATTTCTGTTGCCTAATAGAAAGTGGTAGTAAAACTAACTGAAGTAATATTGTAAATAAAATCATCGCCCAGCCATAGCTTTGCAGCCATTCATACAAAAAATTTAAAACATAGCCAAAAAGATTTGCTAAAAAACTCATTCCTAATCTCCCTTCATTTTAGAGGATCATAACCTCCTTTAGAAAAAGGATTACATTTTAACAGTCTTTTTATTCCTAAAAAGATACCTTTTATGCAACCATATTTTTCAATTGCCTGTTTCATATATTCAGAGCAACTAGGATAATACTTACAATGAACCCCTATACTTTGAAAAAATGGCGATATCCATTTTTGATAAAATTGCAATAATTTTAAAAAAATTTTTTTCATTTTTTTATACCTGAATTTAAAAATATTTTTTTCATATCTTTATTAATTAAATGATATGATAAATTATTAACATCAGCTTTTTTATTCCATATAATAACTATATCATAACCATTTTCACAATTTATAATATTATTTTGATAAGCAGCTCTTATAACTCTTTTTACTCTATTTCTAAGATGTGCTTTTCCTAATTTAGTACTAATAGCAATTCCAAGTCTATTATAATTAAATTTATTTTTTAAAATATAAACTATAATTTGATTACCAAAATAATATTTACCTTTATTAAAAACATTTTTAAATTCATAATTTAATTTTAATGTTTTAATTTTTTTCATAATAAATACCTTAAAAAAGGTCACAAAAATCGTGACCTCAATAAAAAAGCTTATGCACTAAGTTTTTTTCTTCCTTTAGCACGTCTAGCTTTTAATACATTTCTACCTTGTCTAGTAGCCATTCTTTTCATAAATCCATGTTCTTTTTGAGCTTGTCTCTTTTTTGGATGATATGTTGTTTTCATTTTATTGCACCTCCAATTCTACTGCAATTTTAATTATCAATCGTATTTTCTATTATAACTCAATAATATCAATTATGTCAATAGATAAGCCTTAAAAAAATTTATTAATTTACTCTATTTTGCTTGACTATTTATGATATTTTTTGATATTATAAGTATACATTTTAGAAATTAATATTAATATCCACAAAAGAAAAGTTATTTAAGTATTTATCCACAGTTAATGTACAAATTGTGGATATTAAATAGCTTTTTTATGTTGCATTTTTTTCTAAAAAAATACGTTTTTTATGAATAAGGGGCTAAGAAATGTCAAACGAAAACTTAAATGAACTATGGAGCAAAGCAAAAGAGCTCTTAAAAGAAGAAACAACAGTAATTACATATCAAACTTGGATACAACCATTAGAATTAAAAAGCGTTAGAGATAACGTTATTGTTTTAGTTGCCTCTAATTCATTTCAAAAAGATACAATAGAATCAAGATATTTAAATCTCTTAATAAATACATTTAGTTTTATAACAAATAAAAAATGTAATGTACTAATAAAGCTAAAAGATGAAGAAGATATTAACATTCCTAGCAATAGTACAATAACAAATAATAAAATGTTTATTAATTCTGGATTAAATCCAAAATATACATTTGATACATTTGTTGTAGGTAGCAATAATAAATTTGCACAGGCAGCAGCACAAGGTGTATCAGAAAACCCAGGTTCAAAATATAATCCATTTTTCATTTATGGAGGAGTAGGTCTAGGAAAGACACACTTAATGCACGCAATAGGTAATCAAATATTAATGAACAATCCAAATACCAATATATTGTACGTTACATCTGAAACATTTACTAATCAATTAATTAATGCATTAAGAGATCAAGCAACAGAAAAATTTAGAGAAAAATACAGAAATATTGATGTATTATTAATAGATGATATTCAATTTATAGCTAATAAGAAGAGTACACAAGAAGAATTTTTTCATACATTTAATACTCTTTACGAAGCTGGAAAACAAATTGTATTATCAAGCGATAAACCGCCAAAAGATATAGAATTACTAGAAGATAGATTAAAATCTAGATTTGATTGGGGATTAATCGCTGATATTTCTAATCCAGATTTTGAAACAAGATTAGCTATATTAAGGAAAAAAACACAATTAGATAATATAATTATAGATGATGAAATATTATCAGCAATCGCCACAAGGGTAGACACAAATATTAGAGAATTAGAAGGAACATTAAATAAATTAGTTGCCAAAGCTTCTCTAACAAATAGTCCAATAACAATGGAAATGACAGAAAAAGCAATAAACGATATAATAGCTAAACAAGATAAAGTTATTTCATCAGAATATATACAAGAAGTTGTTGGAAAATACTTTAGTGTTTCTCCAGCTGACTTAAGAGGATCTAAAAGATCAAATGATGTAACATTTCCTAGACAAATTGCAATGTATTTATGTAGAAATGTAGCTCAAATGTCATTGCCTCAAATAGGCGCAGATTTCGGCAAAAGAGATCATACTACAGTAATGCATGCATGTAATAAAATAGAAAAAGAAATAAAAACAAATTCTAACACAAGATTAATTGTGGAAAGTGTGCAAAAAATTCTACTTTCCGACAAATAGTTGCAACAACTGACAAAAGTAGTTATTAATAAAATTTATGTTTGGAAAATTATTGTTTGATATTAAAACTTGTAATTCTTCCTACGGAAAAGCCACATTGGTTATCCACAGGTATAGTGTGGATAACCTGTGGACAAGATGTGGATAAGTTAAAATGTGGATAAGTTTTTGAATTGTGTGGATAAAATTAAAAGTTATCCACAGAGTTATCAACATGGATTTCCGTAGGAACTAGAGGGATTGATATAGTTTTCCACACAATCCACATATACTATTACTACTACTACTATATATATTTTATTTATTAAAAAAAAGGAGAAAAAAAAAGATGAAAATTATTTGTGAAAAAGAAAAAATCCTTAAAGCGCTTAATTCCGTAACAAAAGCTGTTGCTATAAGAACAACAATGCCAATATTAGAAGGAATATTAATTCAAACTAATGATAATGATATAAAATTAACATGCTATGATTTAGAATTAGGAATAGAATATGTAATTAAAGATTGTAATGTACAAGAACAAGGTGCTACAGTTGTAAATGCAATAATGTTTAGTGAAATTATTAGAAAATTACCAGATACAGAAATAAAAATAGAAGTAAATGAAAAAAATCTATTAGTAATTGAATGTGAAGGTTCATTATATAAATTAGCAACCATGAACCCAGAAGACTTTCCTGAATTACCAGAAATAAATGTTGAAAATTCTATAGAAATAGAACAAAATACATTAAAAGATATGATTAGAAAAACAATATTTGCAATAAGTACTGAAGAAAATAGACCAATATTTACAGGATGTTTATTTGAAGTAAAAAGTAATAAATTAAATGTTGTAGCAGTTGACGGATTCAGATTAGCTTGGAAAAGTAAATTTTTACAAACAAAAACAAATGATTTTTCTGCAGTAATACCAGGAAGAACATTAACAGAAATTAATAAAATATTATCAGACTCTTTTGAAATAGTAAAAATAGGTATAGCAAAAAATCAAGCATTATTTGAAATAGAAAATTGTAAGATAGTTACAAGATTATTAGATGGAGAATTTTTAAATTATGCAAGTGTATTACCATCAAAATGGGAAACAAGAGTAAGAGTTAATAGAGCAGTTATACAAAACTGTTTTGAAAGAATTAGTTTAATATCTTCTTCAAGCATAGAAAAAGAAAAAAAATATCCTGTTAAAATTACAGTAGAAGTAGGAAAAATTACTATTTCTTGCACTAACCAAACAGGTGATGCAAAAGAAGAGCTATATGTTACTACTGAAGGCAAGGACTTAGAAGCTGGATTTAATCCAAAATATTTCTTAGATGTATTAAGATCAATAGATGATGAAGAAGTATTTATAGATTTTGGAACAAGTATTTCTCCATGTATTATAAGAAGTATAGAAGATACTGGTGATTATAAATACATGATATTACCAATACGTTTAAAAAATGAATAAAGTTATCCACATTTTATGCATAAATTGTGGATAAAACTGGAGATAAAATGTACATAGATAATTTAAAAATACAGAATTTTAGAAATTATAAATTTCAAGAAATAAAATTTGAAAATAAAATAAATATTTTTTATGGAGATAATGCACAAGGAAAAACAAATATACTAGAATCTATTTTTATATCTAGTTTTGGAAAATCTTTTAGAACAAATAAAGATAAAGAATTAATAAAAATGGGAGAAAACTTTTTAAGAATTCAATCACATTTTCAAAAAAAGGATAGAGATGGAGAAATAAAAGTAGAAATATCTGATAAAAAAAATGTTTATTTAAATGGCATAAAATTAAAAAAGCTAAGTGAAGTTTTAGGAAATATTATATTAGTTATTTTTACACCAGATGATATTAATTTATTAAAAAGTGGACCTAGCTCTAGAAGAAAGTTTTTAGACATGATGATTGGTCAATTAAGACCTACTTATGTTTTAAACTTAAATGCATATTTAAAAACATTAGAGCAAAGAAATAATTTTCTTAAACAAAAAATTAAAAATGACGCTATGTTAGAAATTTGGGATGAGAAATTAGCTGAATATGGAGAAAAAATATATACATATAGGGAAAAATTTATTGAACTTATTAAAGAAAAAATAACTTCTATTCATGCTGAAATTACAGACGAAAAAATAGATATTAAATATACATCAGATTGCAAAAACAAAGAAGAATTTCTAAATGAATTAAAGAAAAATAGGCAAAATGATTATTATAGAGGTTATACAAGTAAAGGTGTTCATAGAGATGATTTCTCTATATACATTAATGATGAACCTGTTAATATATATGGTTCACAGGGGCAGAATAGAACAGCAATATTATCTCTAAAACTTGCAGAATTAAATGTGATATATGAAGATTTGGGAGAATATCCAATTTTATTATTAGATGATTTTATGTCAGAGTTAGATGAAAAAAGAATTGCTAATTTTTTAAATAATATTGAAAATATACAAGTAATAATCACGTGTACAAGAAATATAGATATAAAAAATAGTATTTCCCATAAGGTTGTAAATGGAGAAATATTGTAATATAATATTTATGCAGAAAAAAATATATGGGGAGTATTATGGACTTTAAAGAAGAACTAAATAAATATACAAATATTATAGAAAATGAATTGAAAAAATATATTAGAAAAAATGATTGCTTAGAAAAAAAATTAAATGATTCAGTTGAATATAGTTTAATGGCAGGCGGAAAAAGATTAAGGCCAACACTAATTTTAGCAACATATAAATTATTTAATAATGATGATACAATATATTTACCTTATGCAGTAGCAATAGAAATGATTCACAATTTTTCTTTAATACATGATGATTTACCAGGAATAGATAATGATGATTTTAGGCATGGTAAACCAACGAATCATAAACAATTTAATGAGGCTACTGCTATTTTAGCAGGAGATAGTTTACTTAATAATGCATATTTAATAATAAGTGAAAACTTAAAAAAGAATCCAACAAAAGAAAATATTGATAGCTTTTATGAACTTACTTATGCAGTAGATAGAATGCTTATAGGAGAATATGTTGATACTGAATATGAGGGAAAACAAGCACTTATTGATGAACTAGAATATATGCATAAAAATAAAACTGGAGCTTTAATAAGAGCAGCTGTTAGAATCGGTGCAATCTTAGCAAAAGCAAGTCAAGAGGATTTAGAAAATCTAACCCAATATTCTGAAAAAATAGGATTAGCATTTCAAATAAGAGATGACATACTATCAGAAATAGGTGATGAAAAAATACTAGGAAAACCCGTTGGAAATGATAGAAAAAGAAAGAAATGCACTTATGTAAGTAAATATGGTATAGAAAAATCAGAAAAAGAACTTGAAAAAAATATCAATGATGCAATTAATTGTATCGAAAAATACGGAAAAAAAGGCGAATTTTTAAAAGAATTAGCTATTTATATTGAAAAAAGACAAAAATAAAACTTGACAAAATTAAAAATTAAAAATAAACTAATATATAGCATACTATAGATTTTTACAGGAGGAAAAGGAATGGAAAAATATAATCATGCGTATGGAGCTAACCAAATACAAGTATTAGAAGGACTAGAAGCAGTTAGAAAAAGACCAGGTATGTATATTGGTAGTGTTTCAAAAAGAGGCTTACATCATTTAGTATATGAAATAGTTGATAACTGCGTAGATGAAGCTCTAGCAGGTTATTGTACACATATAGAAGTAAAAATAGAACCAGGAAATATAATTTCTGTAACTGATAATGGTAGAGGTATTCCAGTAGATATACATCCAAAAACACATATATCAGCAGCAGAAACAGTTTATACAGTTCTTCATGCAGGCGGAAAATTCGGTGGAGATAGTGGATACAAGGTTTCTGGAGGACTTCATGGTGTTGGTGCATCAGTTGTAAATGCATTATCTGAATGGACAGAAGTAACTATTCAAAGAGATGGTGGAATCTTTCAAATGAAATTTGAAAGAGGAAAAACTGTGGAAAAACTTACAAGAATAGGTGATTCAGATAAAACAGGAACAAAAGTTAGATTTTTAGCAGATAGTACAATTTTTGAAACAACAGAATATGATTATGATACACTAGAAGATAGATTTAGAGAGATAGCGTTCTTAACAAAAGGACTTTACATAAGCATAGAAGATTTAAGAGAAGAAACACCTAAAAAAGCTGAATTTTGCTTTGAAGGAGGATTAAAATCTTTTGTTGAATATTTAAATCAAAATAAAGAAAAATTAAATCCAGAACCAATATATATAGAAAAAACAGTAAATGAAGTACCAGTTGAGATAGCAATACAATATACTACTGCGTATAATGAAAATATATATTCTTTCGTAAATAACATAAACACAGTAGAAGGAGGAACACATTTAGAGGGCTTTAAAAGAGGTTTAACAAAAGTATTTAACGATTATGCAAGAAGCCATAATATAATAAAAGAAAAAGATTCAAATTTACAAGGTGAAGATATAAGAGAAGGTCTAACAGCTGTTATATCTGTAAAAGTAAAAGAACCTCAATTTGAAGGACAAACAAAAACAAAGTTAGGAAATAGTAATGTAGCAGGAATTGTACAAGCAATGGTAACAGATGCATTATCTAATTATTTAGAAGAAAACCCTAATGTAGCAAAAACTATTCTAGAAAAATGTGTTAGTGCATCAAGAGCAAGAGAAGCAGCTAGAAAAGCAAGGGAATTAGTTAGAAGAAAAAATGCACTAGAAGTTACAACACTTCCAGGAAAATTAGCAGATTGCTCTAGCAAAGTAGCAGAAGAATGTGAAGTATATATAGTCGAGGGAGATTCTGCAGGTGGAAGTGCAAAGCAAGGTAGAAATAGAAAATATCAAGCAATTTTACCTTTATGGGGAAAAATGCTTAATGTTGAAAAATCTAGAGCCGATAAAATATACAATAATGAAAAATTAAAACCAGTAATACAAGCTGTAGGTGCTGGAATTGGTGCAGATTTTGATATATCTAAAATTAGATATGGTAAAGTAATAATAATGGCAGATGCCGATGTTGATGGTGCACATATTAGAACTTTATTGTTAACATTTTTCTTTAGATATATGAGACCTCTTCTTGAGCAAGGACACGTATTTTTAGCTCAACCACCATTATATAAAGTATCAAAAAAAGGAATGAAAGATGTATACTGTTATACTGATGAAGAACTAGATACTGAGCTTGAAAAAATAGGAAGAGATAACGTTTCTATACAGAGATATAAAGGTCTTGGTGAAATGAATCCTGAGCAATTATGGGATACAACAATGAATCCAGAAAATAGAATATTAATAAAAGTTACAATGGATGATGCAATGAAAGCAGATCAAATATTTACTATTTTGATGGGAGATCAAATAGAACCAAGAAGAGAATTTATTGAGCAAAATGCAAAATTTGTAAAGAATTTAGATGTTTAATATAATATAAAAAAGGCGGTAGAACATGAGTTCTATCGCTTTTTTGTCGAAATATGTCGAACGATTTTTATTGACATATAATGGAAAAAGATGTACTATAATATTTAAGAAAGGAGAAAAATGAAAACAGAAAAAATTAAATCTGTTCAAAATTGGTTACCTTATGATAAAATTTTAGAAAATGGAATAATAAAGCTGAAAAATAATGTTTATGTGAAAATATTAAAAGTTGAACCAATAAACTATAATTTAAAATCAGAACTTGAAAAAGAAGCAATTTTAAATTCTTATAAAAGATTTATAAAAAGTTGTAATTTTAATCTTCA
Organism: uncultured Clostridia bacterium; assembly: GCA_944391745.1. Lineage (GTDB taxonomy): Bacteria > Bacillota > Clostridia > TANB77 > CAG-508 > CAG-793. Next base: position 12,567 of record CALXUS010000024.1, on the reverse strand, counting down.
AATTTTAATTCAAAGCAAAAAAGAAGACTTATCTATGCATATTAAAATATTAAATCAAAATAATTTTCACCCTGAAATAAAACAACAATATATAGAGTATATTAATTCACTAAACCAAAATCAAAAATCTTCTAACAAAAATTTTTATATAATTATCTCGGAAAAAATGAAAGAAGGAGATAATATTGAAAGTATACCTATACAAAATTTGCAAGAAAAATATTTTAAAATAAAAGAATTATTATCAAGATGTGGGAATAATGTGGAAGAGTATATAGAATATAACAAAATAAAAGAAATATTATTTTCATTTTTTAATACTAGAGTATTTTTAAATAGTAAATGAGGTGATAAATATAATCAAAAATTACCAAGAAGGAGAATTCAATGAAAAAGATTATTTAAGTCCTTCTTATATTAATTTAAATAATCCCAAATATATAGAAATTGATGGAATGTATTATTCAGGCTTACTCATAGTAAACTATGTTAGAAATCAAGATGACCTAATATGGAAAAGTATAATTGATACAAATATAAATATATATATATCAATGTATTACGAAAAACAGGATACATATAAGGTAATTAAAGATTTAACCTATAACATTGGGAATGTAAAAGTAGACTTAGAAAAAATAGGAGAAAATAGACAGGATTCAGAAATAGCAGCTTATACATACAATGATGCTAAATACATTAGAAAAGAAATGCAAATAAATAATGAAGAATTATATTTTTTATATACTTACATTATGACTTTTTCTGAGGATACAAAAGAATTAGAATATAATTTAAATAAAATAGAAGGATTACTGAGGAGTAGAGGAATAGAACCAAGAAAAGCTTATTTTAGGCAAGAACAAACTTTTCTATCATGTCTTCCATTAATGCAAAATAACATAGATGTTAAAGGAGTAACAAAAAGGAATATATTATCTAATTCAATCATTTCTACATATCCATTTATATCTTCAGCAATATTTGATGAAACAGGTATATTTATAGGAGAAAATATATATAATAATTCATTAATATTCATAGATAAATTTGATACTCAAAAATATAAAAATGCAAATATGTGTATATTTGGAACCAGTGGAGCTGGAAAATCATATTTTACTAAAATAATGATTTTAAGGTATTCTTTATTAGGAATTGAACAATATATAATAGATCCAGATCGAGAATATACAAAATTAGGAGAAAGGCTAGGAGGGACAGTCATAAAGTTAGGACCTAGTTCAAATACATATATTAATATATTAGACATTAGAGAAGAGAGTTTAGAAGATGAACAAAATGGATATTTATCTACTAAAATAGGAAAATTAATAGGATTTTTTAAATTAATTTTCGAAAATTTAAAGGAAGAAGAAAAAACTAATTTAGAAAAAGCATTAATAAAAACTTATAATCAAAAAGGAATTAATTTCAATGATAAATCTTTATATCAAAAAGGAAAATTTAAATCTTGTGATGAAATGCCAACTTTAGGTGATTTATATTTAAATTTAGATAAAAATTTAAAACTAAAAATGTTTCCCTTTATTAATGGTTCTTTAAGTTTTTTTAATAAAAAAACAAATGTAAAAATAAATAATTCGCTTATAATTGCCGATATTTATGAATTAGGAGAAGAAAATATAAAATTTGGAATGTATGCCTTTATAGAATTGTTTTGGGACAAGATAAAAAAAGAAAGAAAAAATAAAAAAACAATTTATTTAGACGAAATATGGAGACTCATAGGAGTTACATCAAATAAGGAGGTAGCAAGTTTTATATATAAAATTTTTAAGACTATAAGAAAATATGGCGGTAGCGGAGTAGCAATAACTCAAGATGTTTCAGATTTATTTAGTCTAGAAGAAGGAACTTATGGAAAAAGTATATTAAATAATTCGAGTATAAAAGTCTTTTTTAACTTAGAAGAAGAAAATATAAAAGTATTAGAAAAATATGCAGATATATCAAATAAAGAAAAAATAGAAATAAAGACTTTTAAAAGAGGAGAATGTTTAATGTTTGTTGGACAAGAACATATTTTAACCAAAATTAAATCAGGGAATTTTGAAAAGGAGATAATAGGAGGAAATGAATAATAAAAATATAATCACCGCTATAGGAGAAAAATCATTAAATAATAATTTAAAAGAAAAAGGGTACAATGTGTTATGCACAGATATACAATATAGGGAAGGAATTTTAGAATTTTTAGAAGCGAATTCATTAATTGATTATATAATTATTAATGAAGAATTACCAGGAAATATTTTAAAAGAAGATTTAATTAATGAAATAAAAAAAATAAATAAAAATATAAAAATAATATTTATAGAAAATAAAAATTATAATATAGAAAAAATAATAAAAAAAATAAATGAAAATAATTTCGAAATAAATAATTTAATTATAAATAAAAATGAATTATTAAATAATAAAAAAATAATAAATAATGAAAAAATAAATAAAAATAAAATTATAAAAAAAGAAAGTATATTTAATAAAAAAACATTACCTATAAATGATTTATTTAAAATAAAAAATGTTGTAAGAGAAAAACAAAAAGATATCATATCTATTTTAGGACCAAATGGAATAGGAAAAAGTGTTTTTTCAATATTATTTGCAAAAACTATGGTAGGCAAAAAGAGTATAATAATAGATTTTGATATTTTAAATAATAGTTTACATGTTCTCTTAGGAGTAAAAAATTATGAAGAAAAAATAAAAAGAAAAATTAAATCAAATGATTTAATAAATAATAATAATTCAATAGAAAAAAATATAATGCATACAAATTTAAAAATAGATTTATTACCTGCAATGAATATAATACTAGATCCAAATTATAAATTAAGTAGTAAAAAAATAAAAAACATTATAGATGAATTAAAAACAATTTATGATCTAATAATAATAGATACTTCATCTGAAACTTTTTTAGACTATACAAGAGAAATAATTAATTGTTCAAACAAATCCATTTTTATTTCTGGAGTAAATTTGTTAGAAATAAGAAAATCAGAAAGATTATTAGATATTTACACAAAAGATTGGAACATAGAAAAAAATAAAATAAATATAGTTTTTAATAAAGTAACTAAAAATTCAATAGACGAAAGTTTATTAAAAGAAATATTTAATGAATACAGTATTTTAGGAAAAATAAGACTTAGTGATTATTATGACTGGGTAGTTAATAAAAATATGTCAGATAAAGAAAAACTTCAAAAAGAAATAGATAAAATTAAAGAACAAATAGAAAAGGAGAAAATTTATGGAATTAAGTAATGTTATAGGAAAAAATGAGTTATCAAATACAAATGTAACATTAGATGAGCAAAAAGGATTTCTAGATAGTACATTAGGTAAAGTTATAAATGCAGGACTAGATACAGGAATAAGAATGTTATTGCCAGATCTAATCGAAAATCAAGTAATAGATATAAAAGATGCAATTATAAATAATGGCTTTAAAGCTGGAGTTGAAGAAGCAATTTCATCTGCAGTAGATTTAGGAAAAAGTGTTATTGGAGTATTTACAGGTAAATTTGAAAGTGTAACACAAGCAAAAAATGCAGTAAAAAATGGAGGAGTAATAGATGGTATTTCTGATGCCTTAGATTATGCTTTAAATATATGTTCTAAATTTGGAAAAATACCTAATGCTATAGCATCAGTATTGAAAAGCGGAAAGAATGCTATACTAGATACAATAAGTAATAATATAGAAAATGAATTTGATAATCAAGTTGATTCAGTAGAAAAAATAGGTGTTTACGCTGAAAATTGGAAAGAATTTTATAATAATAAAGATTTTGAAGGAATGGAAAAGGAATTTAAAAAATTAGAAAAAGAATTAACAAAAACTCTACCTTTAGAGAATATATTTAAGGAGGCCAGACAAATTGAAAATATACATACATTAATAAAAAATAAAGGTGGAAATTTTGACTTAACAAATCAAGAATTAGAATTAGCAAAAAAGCTTATAGAATAAAAAAATAATATAGAAAAAAGCCTAATTTTTCTAATAAAAAGTCCATTTTTTCCTTGCAAAATTTATTTGATTTTAGTATAATAATTAAAGTAAAAATAGCATGAAAAGAGGTATACAAATGGACAAAAAAGAAGAACCAGAATTTAAAGAAGGCAAGATCATCGAAAGAGACATCGAATCAGAGATGAAGACTGCATATATAGACTATGCAATGAGTGTTATTGTTCAAAGAGCTTTACCAGATGTTAGAGATGGTATGAAACCTGTTCATAGAAGAATTCTATATACAATGTATGAAGATGGATTAACTGCAGATAAACCTTATAGGAAATCAGCAACAACCGTCGGAGACGTTTTAGGTAGATATCATCCACATGGAGATTCATCTGTTTATGATGCTATGGTAAGAATGGCTCAGGACTTTTCTTTAAGATATCCTTTAATTGATGGTCATGGAAACTTCGGATCAATAGATGGAGATGGAGCTGCTGCATATCGTTACACAGAAGCTAGAATGTCAAAAATAGCAGAAACAATGCTTACAGATATTGAAAAAGATACAGTAGACTTTATGCCAAACTTTGATGGTATTAGACAAGAACCTACAGTATTACCAGCAAGATTACCAGCATTATTAGTAAATGGATCATCAGGAATAGCAGTTGGTATGGCAACAAATATTCCTCCACATAATTTAACGGAAATATTAAATGCTATAATTAAAATAATTGAATCTGATGAAGACTTACCAGATGAAGAATTATTTAAAATTGTAAAAGGACCAGATTTCCCAACAGGTGGTTTAATATTAGGTAGAGAAGGTATTAAACAAGCTTATTCAACAGGTAAAGGTAAAATTACATTAAGAGCAGAAGCAGAAATTGAAGAAATGAGTGGTAATAAACAAAGAATAATTGTTACATCACTTCCTTACCAAGTTAATAAAGCAAAACTAATTGTAGACATTAGCCAATTAGTAAGAGATAAAAAAATAGAAGGTATATCTGAAGTAAGAGATGAATCAGATAGAGAAGAAAAAGTTAGAGTTGTTATTGAGCTTAAAAGAGATGCAAATGCAAAAGTTATATTAAATCAACTTTACAAATATACACAAATGCAAGATTCTTTTGGAATTATAATGCTTGCTTTAGTTAACAATGAACCAAAAATTCTTACATTAAGACAATGCTTAGACTATTTTATTGATCATAGAAAAACAGTTGTATTAAGAAGAACTAAATTTGACTTAGATAAAGCTTTAGCAAGAGCTCATATATTAGAAGGATTAAGAATAGCTATTGACAATATCGATGAAGTTATAAAAATTATTCGTGAGTCTTATGATGATGCAAAAGAAAGATTAATGGAACGTTTTGGACTAGATGATATACAAGCCCAAGCAATTCTAGATATGAGATTAAGAACTCTTCAAGGTTTACAAAGAGAAAAAATAGAAGAGGAATATGAACAATTAATGAAATTAATAGCTCATTTAAGAGAAATTCTTGCAAGCGAAAAATTAGTTTATGACATTATTAAAGAAGAATGTCTTGAACTAAAAGAAAAATATGGAGATGAAAGACTAACAAAAATAGTAGCTGCAGAAGGTGAGTTTAATGAAGAAGATTTAATTACTGAGGAAAATTCAATAATTGCATTAACTCATTTTGGATACATAAAGAGAATGCCTCAAGATACATATAAGAGTCAAAGAAGAGGAGGAAAAGGCATTACAGGAATGACAACAAGGGAAGACGACTTTGTAAAACAAATCTTCAGTGCATCAACACATGACTTAATATTATTCTTTAGTAATAAAGGTAAGTTATATAGATTAAGAGGATTTGAAATACCTGAAGCAGGCAGAACAGCAAAAGGAACAGCTATTGTTAATTTACTATCATTAGATGCCGGAGAAAAAATAACAGCAGTTATACCTATTAAAAACTTCGAAGATGGAAAATTCTTATTAATGGCTACTAAAAATGGATTAATTAAGAAAACTCCATTAAAAGAATATGATTCTGCAAGAAAAACTGGACTTTTAGGAATTACATTAAAAGAAGATGATGAATTAATAGATGTTAGACTTACTGATGGAGAAGACAATATCGTATTAGTTACTAGAAAAGGTATGTGTATAACATTTAGCGAAAAAGATGTAAGACCTGTTGGAAGAACAGCACAAGGTGTAATTGGCATTAGACTAGATAAAGATGATGTAGTAATAGGAATGGAATCAATTGTAACAAACAAAAATGAAACATTACTTGCAATTACAGAAAATGGCTTTGGAAAAAGGACAGAACTAGATGAGTACAGAGTACAAGCTAGAGGAGGTAAAGGAGTAATTACATATAAAGTTACTCAAAAGACAGGTGATATTGTAGGCATAAGAATAGCCAATGAAGATGAAGATGTTATGATGATAACAGATACTGGAACAGTTATAAGAATTAAAGCAAAAGAAATAAGTGTTCTAGGAAGAAATACACAAGGTGTAACACTTATGAGAACAAATGATGGCGGAAAAGTTGTAAGTATAGAAACAATTGATGAAGATGCAGAGGATTTAGAAAAAATAAAAGAATAATATAAAAACCACATTCTTGAAATATAGAATGTGGTTTTATTAATTAAGATAATTTCTTTTTTATACGTATATCATCACCAAAGAAATAGCAAGCTTCATAATTACCAATAATTCTAGATAAAATTCTTTCATCGTAATTATTATATAATTCTTGTAAAGATAAATTGGTTGAGATAATAGTTTTTGTTATAATATTATTCTGATTTAATAATCTAGAATTAATAATATTAAATAGTTCTGTTATCTTTAAATTATTTTTAGTTTCTGTTCCTAAATCATCAATAATTAACAAATCTACTGAATTAATTGTAGAAATAATATTATTAGAAGTTTTTCCAAATTTATAATCAATAATATTATCCAACATTAGTGGTGCTGTTTGATATAAAACAGTTTTTCCCTTTTTTATCATTTCATTAGCAATACAAGAAGAAATAAAAGTTTTTCCTAGTCCAGAATTACCACAAAATAATAAATTATTTTCATTAGGGTCATCAAAATTTTCAATAAATTTATCACATATTTTTCTAATCTTAATAATATTATCTCTCGGAGATAATTTAGATTTATATTTTTCAAAATCAGGCTTATCAGAATAATAATTAATATTAAATTTAGAAAAGTTTTGATTTTCTAAATCATATATATTTGAATTATTATATTGAATATTATATAATTTTTGTTTTATGCATGGACATAAAGTAACACCATCAGCTGTATGAATATATCCTGTATCTTGACAATTAGGGCATTCAAAATGAGGAGCTAAATCTTCTTCTGTTTTACCATATTTATTTAATAGCTCAACCTTTTTCTTTTTTAAATTACTTAAATCTGTTTGCAATTTTTTAGGAGCATTGGGGTCTCGTTGAGTTAAAACAGATTTAATTGCATTTATAGACATAGTATTAATATCATTGTCTATTTTTTCTAAACCGAGGTATTTCAGAATACATTTCTAATTTCTTAGATGATGCTTCAGCAATAGCTCTTGACCTTTTTTGATCATATTCAACTAATAAAGATTGCAAGTTTTTAGCATTCATATTGTCACCTCAATTCATAACAAAATATTTGCAAATAATTAACTAAATATTACTATAAAAATTATTTAAATCAGTATAATTTCTTTGAGAAAAATTAGCTTTTACTTCCTTAGTTTCTTTCTTCTGAACTGGCTTAGTCTTTTGTTGCTCTAAATATTTATTTATATCATCTGGAGTTTTTAATCCTCTTTCATGCCAATCACTTATCATTTTATCAAGATAATCAAAATTAAAATTTAATTTACCAGTAACTTTTTTTAGAGCGATATCAATAACATCCATACCATAACCAAATGTAATGTTCCATTTTTCAACATAAGCTTCTTCAAAAATAGTTAAATTTCTATTCAATCTTAATTTTTTCTTTATACTATTTTGAAAAGATTTTACTTTTTGCTCTTTTTCAAAATATGAATCTAAATCGCTGAATGTTTTTATTTTATTTTTATTCCAAGCTTCGGCTACAGTTGCTACATAGCTTCTATGTAGAGCGGATTTATTAAAGCAATACCTAAATAGAGCTATCATAACTTCTTCATCAAAAGCATATTTTTTAAACCATAAATCAATATCACCATACCAAGATGGAGACATAACACCTTGGAAAAATTCATTATTAATGGTATCTATAGCTTTAGCTCTATACTTATTTTCAGCAACTTTAGCTAAATCTGTTGAAGAAATTGTAATTTTTGGCTTATATAATTTATTTAATTCAATTTCTTGCATATTTGCAACTATAAAACCTTGATTTTTCCTAATTAGCAAACCCTCATCTTCCCAATATTTAATAGCATCTTGAATAACTTTTAATGGAATTTCGAGCTTTTTTGAAAGATCATTTATTTTTACTTCTTTATTATATTTAGATAAAAAGAAAATATATAAATATACTTTAACAAAATCCCCATTTGCCTGAGATAAATACTCAGTAAAAAAAACATCAGGAACGGAAGTTGTTGAAAATATAAGAGATGAATCATTTTGCTCTAACTTCATATTTACCTCCTAGCTTTTTAGTTATTACGTGAAAGATTATATCATTTTTTGTCGAAGTTTACAACTAGTAAAAATTAAAATAAATATGTAAAAAGCTATGAATTACTTATATAAATATAACTTAGGCTTATATAAAAATTTGAGAACGTACCAAAGAAAATACAAGATATTTTCATGATTAAAATCTATTACACTTAATAAAAAAATAGGAAGATAAAGAAAGATTAAAATAAGAATTTTAGTTAAAAGATTAGATATAAATAAATTACATATAGACAATAAGAATAAAAAATATATAACATTGAATATGGCTGTGGGGTAGTCAATAATTCCTAAGATTTTATTTTTAAAATTAAAATTTTGTGGAAAAATAAATTTCATAATAACTCCTAAAACAAACTAATATCAAGATTTAAATGAAGAAATTATAGAAGAAACATTACTTGAAACATCAACACTAACTCCACCCAAAATTTCTCTAACGAAAGAATTAGCTTTGATCAAAGCATATATAGAGCCGATTAAAAGTAGTTGATTAGATGAATCAATAGATAGCATAATAATTAAAATAAAAGCAATAAAGTTTTGTAGAAATAAAAGTGAAAAAAATGATTTAAACCAAGACTTAAAAATCCAATAAGTTGAAGAATTCATTAAAGATAAAAGAGCTAATGGAGTAGTTAATATGAATGCTTGTATAATAATATATCTTAAAGAATAAGAAAAAAGTAAATTTAATAATCCTACTGAAACAAATCCTTTAATAATACCATCAAAAGAAAATAAATCAAAAGAATTCTCCCCAATAGATACAACAGAATTTAAACTCTGAATTAATGTTGAGAAAGTAATATTTACACCTAATATGGTTTTACCTATTTCTTGAATACTACATGAAACTAAATAATTTATTTCAAGAAAAATATCACACAAAAAATACGATGAGTTAATAAATATACCTAATATAATCATTCTAAAAATGAATTGTGGAGGTTTTTCAACATTTATTCCAGAAAAGGAAGAATAAAAATATCGTATAGAATAATAAATAATAATTCCTAAAAATAACGCATCTGTTAAATAAAGTATTCCACTTTTACCATTAGCTCCTAATATTTTTTCAAAAAAGGAATTATCTATTATCTCACCATTAACAAAAGTAAAATTATCTAAAGAGGCATAAACATTATTGTCTATTGAAGAAAATAAATTACTAAATAAGGAGTTAATTGTCTCAATAATGATATTTACAATTTCTGTTTTTTCCAATATATCCTCCTTAAATTATCCAACTAATGATTCTATTGCTGATAAGATAAGATCTATTGCAAGTACAAAAGCATAAGAAAAAAGAGATCCTCGTATAACTTTTTTCGCTGTACGCATCTTTTCTTCATCACCAAAGCTAAATTTTTTCATAAATAATCCTACACCAACTGCTACAGCAGCTGCAGGAGTTGCTAAAGTTAAAATCCAATCTTCTATATCTTCAAATGCGTTTGTTAAAGTTTTTATTATTTTGGGAGTAGCTCCAAATGAAACATTTCTAAAAATTATAAAAAATATAATAACAAAAATAATAATTAAAATAACTTTGCTTTTTTTATTTAGTTTCATAAAAATCCTCCTTTTTAAAATAAGGTATCATTATAAGCTTTTGAGGCTTAATTATTTTAGTACCAGTAGATAAGAAAGCTAAACTAGTAAAAGTTTCTAATTCTTGAGTAAAAAAATTATAGTCATAGGAATAATCAAATTGGTAATAAGTATTAATACTTTCAGATAAATTAGAATCTATGGAAGAAAATTTCTTTATTAAATAATTATAACTACTTTCTTTAGCATTTTCTGAAATTGTTCTTGATGATTTTTCTTTATCTTCTTTTCCTATTTGTTTTTGAGCATCTTCAATAGTAAATATATCATCAGTTCTAAACCAAAGTTTATTTACTAAATTTTGAACAATAACTTTTACAGAATATTGATTATTTAAAGTGTGAAGTAATGAAGTATAACTTTGAGTTGCTACTATGTTTATGCATTTTGCTTCTCTACTCTGGGCAAAAAAATCAGCATCAGAACTAGTAACATATTCTTGATATTCATCAGAAATAAAGACCATTGGCCTTTTTACATTACTTGAAAGTTGAGATATAACATCAGTTTGAAAGTCTAACTTTAAATATGCTGCTATGATTTTGGATAAATTTTTATATTTGCCGATATTTAAATTTAATACGACAATTTTTCCATTTGCTATTGTATCTTCAAATCCAAAAAAATTTTCTTCAACTTTAGTTGGACAAAAAGTTTTTAAGACATCATAATCAGAAACAAAACAATTAGTAATTCTTGTAATTTCAGATTTTAATATGTTAAAAGTTCTATCATCTAAACTATAAAAGTCTTTTTCTATAAAACTAATACAAGAAAGTAAATCATATATTTCAGAATTACTTAATACTCCAGATAAAAAAATTTGTCTTACATCATGAAGTTTTACTAAATAATAGTTCTTATCAGTTATTAATTTATGTAATTCTTCAAAAGTAACATAGTTATCATTATATATTCTACAAAATGTTATAAAATTTTCTATTACTTGTTCAGCTTTATCTAGCCAATACGATTCAGAGTTATTAGGAGAAAATAGTAAAAGAATGGTTTTTATTCTGTTAGCTAAGATAGAGGCTTTAATATTTGGTTTATCTAATGGATTGTATGTATATTTACCATTTAATTCTATAACAATAACATCATTTATACGATTATATTCTTGAGCAAAATCATTTACCTTAGAATAAAAATTTCCCTTAACATCTAAAATAAGAAAACCTAATTTTTCATCAATATTAGCTGATTTATATTTAATTAATTGCTTACAAAATGGATACATAGCTGAAGCAGTTTTGCCTGTACCTATTCCTCCAGTAATAAGAATATTTTGATATAGACTTTTTTCAGGAATAAATACTAATTTATTATCTAGACTTTTACCAATAAGAAGTTTTAAACTATCTGAGGAATCATTGTAGTTTAAAGTTTTACAATTAGATATAAATAGATTTCTAAAAAGTTTAGAATATAAAAAATTAGATAAAACTACAGAATTGAAGCAAACTATAATAATTGACAAAATTTTAAAATTATGTAATAAAGCAATATCTTCTATAATAAAATCAAAGATTTTAAGATTACTACTAGGGAAAAGATTAGAAGAAAAAAGTATAGGCTTAAACAATAATATATAAAAAACAAGGATGAGAAAGCTAAAAATTGAAATAAAAATAAATCTTATAAAAATCACTCCTTTCTTAATTTTATTTTTAACTTAGAACCTTGACCAGAGTGAGTAAGTTTAAATTGAATAAAAGTATAAATTATGTATAAAGAAAGTAATAAATTAATAAAAAAGACAATAAAAAATAAATCTATTAAAGTAATCATAGACAACATTCCTTCCAACTAATGGAAATTATATAACAAATTTTACACTTTGTCTATACTTTTTGAAAAAAATGTGATAAAATATTTATGAAAATTTTTAGAAAGGAGATTATGATTAAATATCATATTAATAAAATTATGAAATTTAATAAAGATACAAAAATAGGTGAATTATTAGAAAAAGCACCAGAGAAAGTAGATTTACTACTTGAAGCTGGTATGCATTGTATAGGATGTCCAGCATCTCAAGGTGAAACTTTAGAAGAAGCATGTATGATACATGGAATAGATGTAAATGATATAGTTGACGAATTAAACGAAAGTGAAGAAGAATAATAAAAGAAAGCTCAAAAGCTTTCTTTTATGTACTATTTTTACTAATAAAAATAAATTTTTAAAAAAATAATATGAATTCAAAAAATTAATGCAACAAAATATGTAAAAAAATAGACACATATAAAAACCTAATATATAAT
>CALXUS010000023.1 GCA_944391745.1 uncultured Clostridia bacterium | reverse complement strand
TTAAGTGAGAGAACGGAAAAATAACATGAGGTAAGGTTTACCTTATTCTACTATATATTTTTGAGTGTGCTATATATTTAATTTTATATTTTGTATATAGTATACAAAAATTTTCTGGTGATGATGACATAGAGGAAATACCCGTTCCCATCCCGAACACGGAAGTCAAGCTCTATTGTGCCGACGATACTTGCGAGTTACCTTGCTTGGAAAATAGGTTGTCGCCAGTTTTTTTATTTTAAATATTAAATGAGCATGTATAATGTAAATTAAAATATTTATATTATATATGCTCATTTTTATATTAATAAAATGACATTATGAATGAATTATTTTTTTGACATTTGCATAAAAATAATATAGAATAATCATTAGATATTATTTATTCAATTAAATGTTAAAAATAAGACAGAAAGGATGAAACAATGAAAAATTACTACATAGTAGATGACGGAAAGACTAAACTACTTAAATTTAATAAATTGGATGAATTTAATGATAAATTAGAGTTAGCAATATCTCTAAAATCATATAATAATGGATTTAAATATGAAATAGATAAAGATGTTAGATTAACAAAATTTGATAGAATTTCACAATCATTAAAAATAGACAAGGAACAAATAATTCTACCAAAACAAGAGCATACAGATAATATAAAAATATTAGATGAAAAAGATATAATAAATAATAAATGGAATACTATTAAGGATACTGATGGATTAATAACAAATGTAAGAAAAGCTTTTTTAGCTACAACTTTTGCCGATTGCACACCATTATTTTTTTATGATCCAGTAAAAAACGTAATAGCAAACATACACTCAGGATGGCTTGGAACGACTAAAAAAATTGGTGCTAAAGCGGTGGATATGTTAATAAATAAAATGGAGTGTAATCCTAAAAATATATTATGCTTTATTGGACCACATATTAGAAAAGATCATTTCTTAGTAAATGATGACGTTAAAGAAATTTTTGAAACTACTTTCAAAAATCTTTGCAAATCTTATGACATTATTGAGAATACAGAATTATATAATGAAAGGGGAAAGCAATATAGAATAGATACAACTTTAATTAATAAAATAATGCTAAAAGAAAAAGGCATATTGGAAGAGAATATTTATGATTGCGATTTATGTACGGTTTGTAATAAAGATATTTTTCATTCATATAGAGTTGAAGGAAAAAAATATGAAGTTAATACTGGAATAATATATTTAAAATAGGAGGTAATAAATGCTAGTTAATAAATTAAAAAAAGGGGATATAATAGGTGTTGTATGCCCATCTGATAAAGTAAATGAAGAAGATATAATTGATATTAATGAAGCAAAGAAGCTATTTGAAGAAAAAGGATACAAAATTGTATTTGGTAAAAATGTATATAAAAACACAACTGGATATGGTGCAACAGCAAAGGAAAAAGCTGATGATATAAATGAGATGTATGCAAATAAAAAAATAAATGCAATTATTTCACTAAAGGGAGGATTTAACTCAAATAGTGTTTATGAATATTTGAATTTAGATATAATAAAGGCAAACAATAAAATAATATGTGGATATAGTGATTCTACATCATATATTAATTATATTCATGAAAAAACAGGTAATATAGGTTTCATAGGTCCAAACTTTAAATCAGTAAATTCTCCAGAAACAAATTATTATTCATTAGATGAGATGTTAAATAGATTTGAAAGAAATTATTATGAACTAGCAACAGATGATAAAGAATTTATAACAATACGAGAAGGACAAGCAATAGGAAAATTAGTAGGTGGAAATTTGTCACTAATTACAGAATTGGTAGATGAGATAGATTTTTCAAATAAAATATTATTCTTAGAGGAGTTTTGTTTTGAGTCACCTACTGGAATGGTAAGCAATTATTTATATAGATTAAGACAAAAAGGAATATTTAATAAAATAAGTGGGCTATGGCTTGGCAATTATGGAGGAGATGTTTCTATTGAAAAAATACTATTAGATACAATAGCAGACATGAACTTAAATATTCCAATAATAAAGTCAGATAATTTTGGACATATAGAAAGAAAAATAACAATACCACTAGGGGTAAAAGCAGAAATAAAAAATGGAAAAATAAAATTAATAGAAGATTATCTTAAATAAAGATAATAAATAAAAATGATACTACCTAACTGAAAAAATATAATTAAGAGGAAGCAAACAATGAAAGAAAATTGGGAAGAACTAGAAGAAAGTATTAAAGGCTGCAAAAAATGTAAGCTATGTACGACGAGAACAAATATTGTATTTGGATGTGGAAATAAAAATGCTGATATTATGATGATAGGGGAAGGTCCCGGAGCAGATGAAGACAAACAGGGGATTCCTTTCGTTGGAAAAGCGGGACAACTTATGAATAAAGCCTTTGAGGGATTAGGAATTAATAGAAATGATCTTTACATAGCAAATGTTGTAAAATGTAGACCTCCACAGAATAGAGTACCAGAAAATGATGAAGCTGAAGCATGCTTAGATTATTTACGAAATCAAGTTATTTTGGTTAAACCAAAAATAATAGTATTATTAGGAAGCACAGCATTAAAAAATATACTAGGAAAAGAATATGGAATAACAGCAAGTAGAGGAAAATGGATTGAAAAAAAAGGAATATTATATATGCCTACATGGCACCCCGCAGCATTATTAAGGGATGAAAATAAGAAAATAGAATTTTGGAAAGACTTAAAACTAGTGATAAATAAATATAATGAAATAAAATAGTCGGTCAAAAACTTGACAATAAATCACTAAAAATAATATTATAAAATTTAGAAAACACAAGGAAGGATAATAAAATAATGAATGAAGAAATACAAAAAGAAGTAGAATACTGTTTAAATTGTAAAATGAAACCATGTAGTAATAAAGGTTGTCCATTAAATAATGATATCCCTACATTTATAAAATTAGTAAAGGAAAACAATATAGAAGATGCATATTATACATTAGTGAAAACTACAATATTAGGAAGTATATGTGGTAGAATTTGTCCTCATTATAAACAATGCATGGGAAGCTGTGTTAGAGGAATAAAAGGCGAAAGCGTACAAATAGGAGATATAGAAGCATACATATCAGATTATGGACTAGAGCATAATTTAATAAAAAATATTTCTAAAACAAGCGAGCTAAATGGAAAGAATATAGCTATAATAGGTGGAGGACCTGCAGGAATAACTTGTAGTTATTTTTTAGCTAGAGCAGGAGCCAATGTTACTATTTTTGAAAAACACAACAAATTAGGTGGCATATTAGAACATGGTATACCACAATTTAGATTAAAACCAGATATTTTAGAAAAAACGATTAATTCAATATTGAGTTTAGGAATTAGTGTAGAATATAATAAAGAAATAGGCAAAGATATAAAAATTAAAGAAATTTCAAAGAAATTTGATAAAGTCGTTTTAGCAATCGGAGCAAATGTATCTAGTAAAATGAATATTCAAGGAGAAGATTTAAAAGGTGTATACGGGGGAAATGAACTACTTGAAACAAATAATTATCCTGATTTTACTGGAAAGATTGTAGCTGTAATTGGCGGTGGAAATGTTGCAATGGATACATCAAGAACTATACAAAGATTAGGTGCAAAAAAGGTATTTGTTATATATAGAAGAGCTGAAGAACAGATGCCTGCAGAACAGAAAGAAATAGAAGCGGCAAAAAGAGAGGGAATAGAGTTTTTATTCCAGAACAATATTGTTAAAATTATTGGTAAAGAAAAGGTAGAAGAAATTGAATGCATAAAAACTAAACTTGTTCAAAAAGAAGGAGAAACTAGACTTTCACCTGTAAATATTGAAGGAAGTAATTATAATATGAGAATGGACTATGTTATAATGGCAGTTGGTTCAAAGCCAGAAGAAAAAGATATAGAAAATTTTGAAAAAAATAAATGGGGCTATGTAAATATTAATGAAAAAATGGAAACATCAATTCCAAATATATATGCAATAGGAGACATTGCTGGAAATAAAGCTACTGTAGCTTATGCATCTAAATCAGGAAGAGATGTTGCAAATGAAATAATAGAAGAATTAAAAAAATAATAAAAAAGCAGTAATTGTTTTATAACAATTATTGCTTTTTTTATGAGAAAAAATTAATTATAATCTATTACTTTGACGTTCATATTCATTAGCATTTCCGGCTAATAAGTTTTTTATAGATTTAAAGAAAATACTAACTTTAGAACGATTAACAATTGCTAATGCTCTGTTATTTACAATTGCCTCATATCTATCATCTAATTCATTCATTTTTTTAATATAAAAATCATTGAAAAATGTATATCCGTCTACTACACCAATTAAATTTTTAAAGCTATATAGATATTTTCTGTATTCCTCAATTCTAGTTGTAGATAATAAATTATTAGTTTCTCTATTAAAGAAAGATGTAATAATTAAATTTTGAGTAGAAATAAAGGTTTTCTTTATTTTATTTTTATAATTGCTAATTTTATCTGTACATGCTTTAAACTTTTTATATTGTAAATCTTCTGTTTGAATTTTTACATTTAATTGAGCAATTTTTTCTTCATAAGCAACTAACTTATCTAAGTTTTGTTGAATCTTAAAAGCTTCATCCTCTCCACAAGATGCAATAAACTTATCATAAAATGCTGTATTAGCAAATATTGTACTATCAAACATTGTAGCAAAATTAGATACATAACCAATTTGTTTTACTAAATTACATACAAGAGGATAATAAGAAGGACTATCTGTTGGTAAAGTAATATCATAATATTTTACAATATCACCTTTTTCACCAGTTAAATATGATGCAATAAGTTGAACTGCTCCTTCATTTAAAGCTTCACCATAAGCTTTATTACCAACATAAGTACATAATCCTAATTTCTTTAAATTGCCTTTAGCATCTCTTACTTCCTGAAGATGATGAAGAGACTCGTGAACAGCAAGCTTCTTTACCTTATCAAAAGTAAGCCCTTTCCTAAAATATATTGATGAATTTTTATAATAATAGCAAGCATCAGCCTGTCCAATAGGCATTTCAGCAATATACATATTAACCCTAGCAATACTCATAAAAACAGTATTATAATTTAATTTTAATTCAGGCATTTTTGTACATAAAGACTTTGCAACATAAGTTGCAATTTCATTTACATTTAAAGTGCTAATTGGACAAATAACTTTTATGCCTTCTTTTTCTAATTCAGAATCTAATGTATCCATAAATACTTCTCCTTAGTTTAATTAATTACATTATAGCACCATATTATACAAATATAAATTACAGATATATTAAATAAGTATGACATTTTTGTAATATTTTGCACGAAATATAAATTAATATACAGAATTTTAACATAAATAATTATGTATATATAAAAATTATAAAAAGAAAAATTAAAAAAGCCTTGCAAAAAGGCATTTTCTTTGATATAATAATATACGTTGAAAAATACACACACAAATTGAGTTTAAAATAGTGCCTATATGGTAATTTTAAATGAAGAAATTTGTGGAGGAATAAAACTAAAAGGAGGAATTAAAAATGGCAGTAGTTGCAATGAAACAATTACTAGAAGCAGGTGTACATTTCGGACACCAAACAAGAAGATGGGATCCAAGAATGGCTGAATATATATTCCAAGCTAGAAATGGTATTCACATTATTGATTTACAAAAAACATCAAAAAAATTAGATGAAGCTTATGCATTCATCAAAGAACAAGCAGAAGAAGGAAAAACAATTTTATTTGTTGGAACAAAAAAACAAGCACAAGAATGTGTTAAAGAAGCAGCAGAAAAAAGTGGAATGTTCTACGTAAATGAAAGATGGTTAGGTGGTACATTAACAAACTTTAAGACTATCAGAAAAAGAATTGAAAGATTAGCAGAATTAGAGAAAATGCAAGAAGATGGAACTTTTGATGTTCTACCTAAAAAAGAAGTTATTTTATTAAAGAAGGAAATGGATAAACTAGAAAAGAACTTAGGCGGAATTAAAGAAATGACACAAATTCCAGATGTAATATTTGTAGTAGATCCAAAGAAAGAACATATAGCTGTTCAAGAAGCTAGAAAATTAGGAATTCCTTTAGTTGGATTAGTTGATACAAACTGTGATCCAAATGATGTTGACTATGTAATTCCTGGAAATGATGATGCTATCCGTGCTGTTAAATTAGTAACAGACGTATTAGCAAACGCAGTTATTGAAGGAAAACAAGGCGAAAGCTTAGAATCTGAAGAAGAGCAACCAGTAGTAGAAAGTGAAGAACCAAGCATGGAAGAAGTTGCTCAAAACGAAGAAACTTCAGAAGAATAGAAATTGTTAAATAGGGAAATTTATTTCCCTATTTAATATATAAAATATATGTTTTATTATTAAATAATAAACATAGAGAAAAGGGAGGAATTTATTATGATTACTGCAGCTCAAGTAAAAGAGTTAAGAGAAAAAACAGGTGCAGGCATGATGGACTGCAAAAAAGTTTTAACAGAAACAAATGGAGACGAAGAAAAAGCAATTGAATTACTACGTGAAAGAGGAATTATGAAAGCAGCTAAAAAATCTGATAGAATTGCAGCAGAAGGTTTAGTTGAAACATATATTTCAGATGACAAAAAAATAGGAGCAATTGTTGAGGTTAATGCAGAAACAGACTTCGTTGCCAAAAATGCAGACTTCCAAGCTTTTGTAAAAGATGTAGTAAAACAAATAGCACTTAACAATCCAGCTAATGTAGAAGAATTACTAGCACAAAAATTTATTAATGACGAATCACTTACAGTTCAAGAAGAATTAACTAATAAAATAGCAACTATAGGTGAGAATATGTCAATAAGAAGATTTGCTAGATTTGAAACAGAAGGTACAGTTGCAAGTTACATTCACGGAGATGGAAAAATAGGTGTTTTATTAGATATAGAAAATGCAGACGAACAATTAGCAAAAGATGTTTGTATGCATATAGCAGCAGCAAAACCTGAGTTTTTATCAGAAGATGATGTACCACAAGATAGAGTTGACAAAGAAAAAGAAATACTTAAAGCTCAAGTTATAAATGAAGGAAGACCAGAAGCAGTTGCTGAAAAAATCGTAGCTGGAAGACTTGGAAAATTCTATGGAGAGATTTGCTTATTAGATCAAGAATTTGTAAAAGATCCAAGCCAAAAAGTTAAAGATTTAGTAGCTTCTAAAAAAGCAAAAATTAATAGATTTGTTAGATTCGAAAAAGGTGAAGGAATCGAAAAGAAAGAAGAAAATTTTGCTGAAGAAGTAGCAAAACAATTAAAATAAATCAAAAAATGGAGTATCAACAAGATACTCTATTTTTTGATTAAATCATATAAGAAATATGTATTGACAAAATAAAAAAATAGATATAATATATGAACAAATGAACATATAATAATATAAGGAGAAAATATGGAAGAAAATTATATTTGTGAAGATAAAGAATTGCATAAAAATGAATTATATGAGGCTAAGAAAAAAGAAATAACACCAGAAATGAATAGGCATCTGGCTGAGATGTTTAAAGTATTTGCAGACGAAACAAGACTTAAAATTATTTGTAGTTTACTAAATGAAGAACTATGTGTATGCGATTTATGCGAATTATTAAACTTAAATCAATCAACCGTATCTCATCAATTACAAACATTAAGAAACTCAAAATTAGTAAAATATAGAAAAGATGGTAAACAAGTATTTTATACATTAAAAGATGAGCATATTGATGCAATATTACGTATGGCAATTGCACATATAAAGGAAAAAGGAGAAAACGGTATATAGAATTTGATAAAATTTAATTAAACCAGAGAAAGGAATTGAATATGAAAGAGAAAGATGAAAATGGAAAAATTAAAATAATTATGTATGCCATAAGTTTAATATTATTTATAATAGGTTTTATACCAGCACTAGAAAATTATAAATTAATTATTTATTTATTATCAATAATAACATCTGGGTATGATTTAATAATAGAAGGAATAAAAAATATATTTCACCTAAATTTTGAAGAAGACACATTAATGACTATAGCAATAATAGCCGCATTCATAATCGGAGAATATCCAGAAAGTGTGGCAATAGCTTTATTATTTAAGCTTGGAGAATTTATAGAAGATAAAGCAGTTGAGAGAGCTAATCAAAATATTAATAGCATAGCCTCTTTAAAAATAACAAAAGCAAACTTGGTAAAAGGTGATGAAACAAAACAAATCAATGTAGAAGACTTGAAAATAGACGATATAATATTAATAAAACCGGGAGAAACTGTACCAGTTGATTGCAAAATAGAAAAAGGAGAATCTGCACTTGATACATCAAAGCTTACTGGAGAAAGTGAACCTATATATGTAAATAAAGGAATGGAAATTCTTTCAGGAAGTATCAATCAAAATGGAATATTAACTTGCAAGGTTACTAAAAAATATGAAGATTCTGCAATTTCGAAAATAGTAGATTTAGTATATGAAGCAACAAATAATAAAGGCAAAAAAGAAGAATTTATAACAAGATTTTCAAGAATATATACACCAGTAGTAATAATTATTGCAATATTATTAGCTATTTTACCTGCATTATTTGGAGCAGATTTTATAACATGGTTAAATAGATCATTAGTATTTTTAGTTGCATCATGTCCTTGTAGTATAGTTATATCAATACCATTAGCTTATTTTTCTTGTATAGGAGCAATTTCTAAAAAAGGCTTACTAATAAAAGGAACTAAACACATAGAAGATTTAGCAAATGCAAGAATATTAGCATTAGATAAAACCGGAACTATAACAACAGGAAGAATGAAAGTTGAAACATTTAAACAAATAAATGAAAATATATCAAAAAAAGATTTAATACAATATGCATATAGCTTAGAAGAAAATTCAAATCATCCAATTTCAACAGCCATTATAGAGTATGGAAAAAATAATGGAGTTAACAAAATAAAAGTTGATTCACAAAAGGAAATTGCAGGATGTGGAATATATGGAAAAATAAAAGACCGAGAAGTAATCATAGGAAATAAAAAAATGCTAGAAAAATATAATATAAAATTAGAAAATAATATTCCAGAAAATGCAATTATAATAGTAGTGGATAACCAGATTTCAGCATATATAACTTTAAAGGAAAAAATCAGAGATGGATTTAAAGAAACTATGTCTAAACTATATGATATAGGAATAAAAAAAGTAGTTATGCTAACAGGAGATAGTAAAAGTGAAGCAGAGAAAATTGCAAAAGAGTGTGGAAAAATTGAGTATAGAGCAAAATTAATGCCAGAAGGAAAAGTAGAAGAAATAAACCAATTAAAGAAAGACGGAAAAGTAATATTTATAGGAGATGGAATTAACGATAGTCCAGTACTTGCTACATCAGACTTTGGAATAGCTATGGGAGAAGGTACAGATATTGCCAGTACGACGGCAGATAGTATACTAATTTCAAATAGCATATCAACATTACCACAAATAATTAATACAGCTAGAAAAACATTAAGAATTGTAAATGAAAATATAACAATCTCTCTTTTAGCAAAACTTATAGTATTAATACTTGGTATTTTAGGAATAGCACCAGTATGGCTTGCTGTTGGAGCAGATACAGGAATAACCTTACTTACCGTTGTAAATTCAATTAGAATTTTTAATAAGTAGATATTTTTAAGGCTGTTTTTAGGGACACCTTCCAAAAACAGCCAAACGCCAATATCAACAATTTTTTTAAAAAGGTTGACATTAATTAAATAATATGATAAAATAATCTAGCGTATGTAGGTAAAAATACATACGCTAGTAAAAGTTAAATAAAAATAAACAATTAACTTATAGCTGGAGGTGTATGAAATGGCTGCAAAAGGAGCAAGAGAACATATCACACTAGAGTGCACAGAGTGCCACAATAGAACGTATGTTACAGATAAAAACAAGAAAAACAATGCAGAAAGATTAGAAATAAAGAAACATTGTAAATTCTGCAAAAAACACACAACACACAAAGAAACAAAATAAGTAAAGCCTTTTTAAGGGGGAATTAAAATGCCTAAAAATAATAAGAAGAAGCAAAACAAAAGTAAAAATACAAAAAAAGTAACAAATGCTTCTGAAGAATTAAAACAAAATGAATCTGAGCAAGTAGAAGAAACAGAAAGCAAAGAAGAAACTGTAGAAACTACAAAAAAGAACGATAAAACTGAAAAAAATAATAAAAAGAATAAAACAAATAATAAAACAGCTAACAAAGATAAAAAATCAAAAAAAGATAAATCAACAAAGAAGAGTTGGTTTAAAGATTTTAAATCTGAGCTTAAAAAAATAGTATGGCCAAAAGGCAAAGAGCTATTTACTAACACAGCTGTTGTAATTGCTATGGTTATTATAGTTTCTGTTTTTATATTCTTATTAGATTTAGCTTTTGATTATATGAATAAATTTGAAGTAGAACAAGTTAAAAAACTTCAAAATAGTATAACTGTAAATGAAACAGTAGATAATACTACTGATACTAATGCTGTTACAGAAGAAACAAATAATGAAACAGCTAATGCAACAGAATCGGAAGAAAATGCTAATAATGAAAGTTCAGAAGACTCAGTTTCAGAATAATGAATTATATTATTTAAGGAGGCTAAGGTATGTCTCAAAAAGATTATGACGAAAAGCCAAGGTGGTATGTAGTACATACATATTCTGGTTATGAGAATAAGGTAAAAACTGACCTTGAGAAAACCATAAAAAATAGAGAGTTACAAGATTATTTCTTTGATATTGTTGTTCCTATGGAAGAGCAAATAGAGATAAAAGAAGGACAAAGAAAAACAAACTTGAAAAAGGTTTTTCCAGGATATGTCCTAATAAAAATGATTGTAACAGAGGAAACTTGGTATATTGTAAGAAATACCAGAGGTGTAACTGGATTTGTTGGTTCAGGTACTGATCCAATCCCTCTTACAGATAGTGAGATAAGAAAAATGGGATTTGATATACAATCAATTAATATTGATTATGGTGTTGATGACCAAGTTAGAGTAATAAATGGACCTTTTGCTGATTTTATAGGTACAGTAACTGAAATTAATAAAGATAAAAACAAAGTAAAAGTACTTGTATCTATGTTTGGAAGAGAAACACCATTGGAATTGGATTTCTCTGAAGTAGAAAAGGTTAAATAATTAAATTGTTAAAACGAATTAGCAAAACTAATTCTTTTATAAATTATTTTTGAAAATATAGGAGATTTTTGCCTATATTTCAAGTCTTATATACAAACCAAAGGAGGTGCAAAAACATGGCAGGAAAAGATTCAAAGAAAGAAGAAGCAAAGGAAGTCATTATCAAATTGCAAATTCCAGCAGGAAAAGCTACACCAGCTCCACCAGTTGGACCAGCATTAGGTGGTAGTGGTGTTAATATTATGGACTTCGTAAAACAATTTAATGATAGAACAGCTAAACAAGCAGGTTTAATCATACCAGTTGTTATAACAGTTCATAAAGATAAATCTTTTGACTTCATAACAAAAGAACCACCAATGGCTGTTTTAATTAAAAAGGCAGCTAAAATTGAAAAAGGTTCTGGAAAACCAAACAGAGAAAAAGTAGCAAAACTTTCAAAAGCACAAGTTGAAGAAATTGCTAAAACAAAAATGCCAGACTTAAATGCTGCTTCATTAGAAGCTGCAATGAGCATGGTAAAAGGTACAGCTCGTTCAATGGGCGTAACAGTTGAAGAATAATTATTAATTGGGAGAGCAATTTGCTCGATATAACCAAAGGAGGTAAAAATGAAGAGAGGAAAAAGATATCAAGAAAGTGCAAAACTTGTTGATTCTAAGAAATTGTATTCTGCAAAAGAAGCAATTGAAATAATCGAAAAAATGCCTAAAACAAAATTCGACCAAACTGTTGAATTACATGTTAAATTAGGTGTTGATTCAAAACATGCAGATCAACAAGTTAGAGGAACAGTAGTTCTTCCAAATGGAACAGGTAAAACACAAAAAGTTCTAGTATTTGCTAAAGGACCTAAAGCTGAAGAAGCAAAGGCAGCAGGTGCTGACTATGTTGGAGGAGAAGAATTAATACCAAAAATTCAAAAAGAAAACTGGTTTGATTACGATGTAGTAGTAGCAACACCTGATATGATGGGTGTTGTAGGAAGATTAGGTAAAGTATTAGGACCTAAAGGATTAATGCCAAACCCAAAATCAGGAACAGTAACTATGGATGTTACTAAGGCTATTAACGAAATTAAATCTGGTAAAGTTGAGTATAGATTAGATAAAAATAATATTATACACTTAGGATTTGGTAAAGTTTCATTTGGTGCAGAAAAATTATTAGAGAACTATGATGTAATAATGGCTGCAATTATAAAAGCTAAACCAGCTGCAGCTAAAGGACAATACATTAGAAGTATATCTATTGCATCAACAATGGGACCTGGTTTGTATATAGACCAAAAATAATTTATATATAGCCAAAGACAGTAGGCAAAAAAATAAGTCCTACCGAGGCTAATAAGGAGAATGAAAATTCAACCTATTAGTCTCGAAGGCTATTAGGTTGATTTTTTTCAGGAGGTGAAAACAAAAAATGGCAAACAAAGATGTTATAGCAATGAAAGAAACTAAAGTAAAAGAATTAGCTGAGCATATTAAAGATGCTAAACTAGTACTTTTAGTAGATTACAGAGGAACAACTGTTGAAGCTGATACTAAATTAAGAAAAGACATTAGAGATGTTAATGCAGAACTTAAAGTTATAAAAAATAATATAATAAAAAGAGCATTAGATGCTAATGGAGAAGATGGTCTTAATGATGTATTAGAAGGACCAACAGCAATAGTATCTTCAAAAGAAGATTACTTACAACCTTTAAAAACAATTTATAAATTTTCAAAAGATCATGAAAATTATAAAATTAAAGGTGGAATTATTGATGGAAAAGTAACAAGTGTTGAAGAATTAATAACACTAGCTCAATTACCATCAAGAGAAGAACTTCTTGCAAAACTTGCTGGAAGCTTACTTGGAACTATTTCAAAACTTGCTGTTGCACTTGACCAAGTTAAGAGCAAAAAGGAAGCAGAAGGTGATAGCCCAGTAGCAGAACAAGCAACTGAAGAAGTTAAAGAAGAAGTAAAAGCATAAATAATTAAAAAATAGCAGTAGAACTGCAAATAAGTGAATAGCCAATTCACAAAATATAAAAAGAGGAGGAAATTAAAATGGCAAAAGTTGATGAATTATTAGAATCTATTGACAGCTTAACAGTAGTTGAATTAGCTGATTTAGTAAAGAAAATTGAAGAAAAATATGGAGTATCTGCAGCAGCAGTTGCAGCACCAGTAGCAGGTGGAGCAGCAGCAGGAGCAGCTGAAGAAAAGAGCAACTTTAATGTTGTATTAAAAGAAGTAGGAGCTAACAAAATCCAAGTAATTAAAGTAGTTAGAGATGCTACAGGATTAGGATTAAAAGAAGCAAAAGACTTAGTTGATGGAGCTCCAAAAACAGTTAAAGAAAATGTAGCAAAAGCTGACGCAGAAGAAATGAAAAAGAAATTTGAAGAAGCTGGCGCAACAGTTGAATTACAATAATTGTAATATTTGGCGAGCCTTTAAAGGCTCGCTTTTTTTAGCTTTTTTAATAATAAAAAATAAAAATTATCAATTTAATAAAAACTTGACTTTATTTGATATAAGTTATATTATAATTGCATATCAATTAACTAGGGGGAAGACATGAAAATACTATTAGATGCAATGGGAGGAGATAATGCTCCAGATGCTAATATAAAAGGTGCAGTAAGTGCAATAAATGAAGTAGAAG
Source organism: uncultured Clostridia bacterium (assembly GCA_944391745.1). GTDB lineage: Bacteria > Bacillota > Clostridia > TANB77 > CAG-508 > CAG-793. Next base: position 9,483 of record CALXUS010000023.1, on the reverse strand, counting down.
CTGAAGTTGTACTTGTAGGAAAAGAAAAAGTAATAAAAGACAAAATAAAAGAATTTTATGGAAAAGATGTAGAAGAAATATCTCCAAGATTAAAAATTCAAAATGCAACAGAAACAATAGAAATGGAAGATATACCTACACATGCAATAAAAACCAAAAAGGACTCTTCAATGGTTGTAGGATTCAATATGCTAAAAAAAGGAGAAGGAGATGTATTTATATCTGCTGGTAATTCTGGAGCACTTTTAACAGGAGCAACTTTACTTGTTGGCAGAATTAAAGGTGTAGATAGACCTGCTTTAGCAGGAATACTACCAGCATATCACGGAAGACTAGTATTAATGGATTGTGGTGCAAATACAAATTGTAAACCTTTAAACTTATTACAATTTGCACAAATGTCAAGTATATATATGCATAATACATTAGGAATAGAGTCTCCAAGAATAGGATTGCTTAATATAGGAACTGAAGAAACTAAAGGTAATGATTTAGTAAAGAATTCATATCAACTACTAAAAAAATATTCAAAAGATTTAAATATAAATTTTATAGGAAATATGGAAGGCAGAGAGGCTTTCTTAGGAACGGTAGATGTTATTATAGCAGATGGATTTACTGGAAATGTTTTCTTAAAAACAACAGAAGGATTAGGAAAATTAGTAAAAAAATCATTAACAGAAAGCTTAATGCATAATATATGGACTAAGCTAGGTAGTATACCTAGTTTACCAGCTATTAAAAGATTTTCAAAAGTAATGGATTATAAAGAATATGGTGGAGCTCTATTTTTAGGAGTTCAAAAACCAGTAGTTAAAGCTCATGGAAGTAGTGATGAAAAATTATTTAAATTTACAATAAAACAAGCAGAACAATTTGTAAAAAATAAAGCAGTTGACCAATTGACCGAAGTATATGAATCTCAAACAAATAAAGAAAAAATGCAGGAAATCAAGGAATTCATAGCAGAACTAGAGTCAAAATAAAATATTTTACTAAAAGAGCTTGACAATTTTATATTAATGTATTATTTTAATTGTATGAATTTACCGCAAGTGAGGGGAGGTGAACTTAAGTGAGTTCAGAAGAAGTATTTGAAAAAGTAAAGAAAATTATAGTTGAGCAACTAGGTGTAGCTGAAACATCAGTAACAATGGAAGCATCTTTCATAGATGATTTAGGTGCAGATTCATTAGATATAGTTGAACTTATAATGGCATTGGAAGAAGAATTTGATATAGAAATTCCAGATAGCGATGCAGAGAAAGTTGTAACAGTAGGAGATGTTGTTGACTACATAAAAGATCACGTAGCTTAATTTATATAAATTTTTTACGCGTAAAAAAACAGTATAGGTAAAACTTATACTGTTTATTTTTTTGCAAAAACTTGTAAATATATAAATAGTATAGTATAATATGAAAAGTTAAAAAACGCTAAATATAAATGAAAACGAGGAAAAAATGAATTTAAAAGAAATAGAAGATAGTATAAAATATAATTTTAAAAATAAAAAACTACTAGAAACAGCTCTTACACATGTTTCGTATGCAAATGAAAACAATGTAGAGAGTTATGAAAAGTTAGAGTTTCTTGGAGATAGTATTCTAGAGTTTATATCAAGTAAATATTTATATAATAATTATGAGAATTTAACAGAGGGAGAACTAACAAAAGTCAGAGCTCAAGTAGTGTGTGAAGATAGCTTAAAAGAAGTTGCAAAAAATCATAAATTCTACGATTATATATTAGTTGGAAAAAGTGAAAGAGCTAATGGAGGTAATAGAAAAGATGCTATATTAGCTGATTGCGTTGAAGCAGTAATTGCAGCTATATATTTTGATGGTGGATTAGATAAAGCAGAAACATTTATAATAGAAAACTTAAAAGATGCAATAAGTTATGCTACTAACCATATAGGAATGAAAGATTACAAAACAGTTCTTCAAGAAAAATTACAAAAAAATGGTGATGTACATATTGAGTATATAATTATAAATGAAGAAGGTCCTGATCATGATAAAACTTTTACAGCAGAAGTAACATGTAATGGTGAAATATTAGCCACTGGTAAAGGAAAAAGCAAAAAACTAGCAGAAATGGAAGCGGCAAGACAAGCATTAGGTGAATAAAATTTTACAAAAGAAAAGGTTATAGAAAATATATTAATGATATCTCGCTAGAAAGGAAAATCAAAGATATGAAAAAGGAATATATAATACCTATATTTGTACCTAACTTAGGATGTCATAATGAATGTACTTTTTGTAGTCAACAAAAAATAACTGGACAGCAGACTAATGTAACAGCTAAAGATGTAAAAGAAACAATAGAATATTATTTGAAAAATTTTAAGGATAATAACAAATATGTGGAAGTTGCATTTTTTGGAGGAAGTTTCACTGGAATAAGTGAAGATATACAAAAAGAATTATTAGAGGCGGCTTATGAATATATTAAAGCCAAAAAAGTAAATAGCATTAGAATATCTACTAGACCAGATTATATTAATAAGCACATACTAAAAATGCTAAAAAAATACCGTGTTAAAACTATTGAATTAGGAGTGCAATCATCTAATGACTATATTTTAGCTAAAAGTAAAAGAGGGCACACTTTTAATGATGTAATAAAAGCATCAAAGCTAATTAGATTTTATGGATTTAGATTAGGACATCAAATGATGGTAGGATTACCAGAAAGTACAGAGTTAGATGAAATAAATACAGCAAAAGATTTAATAAAATTAAAGCCAAAAATGGTAAGAATATATCCTGTATTAGTTATAAAAGGAACAGAATTAGCTAAAGAATATATTAATGGAGAATATACTCCTTTGACAGTAGAACAAGCCGTAGAAAGATGCAAAGAAATAATTTATATGTTTAGGAAAAAGAAGATAGATGTAATAAGAGTTGGACTTCAAAATACTGATGAAATAACTGATCCAAAAAAAGAGGGTAGTGAAGTTTTAGCAGGACCATATCATCCAGCTTTTAGACAATTGGTAGAAGACAGTATGTGGTATGACAGCATTGCAGAAAAAATAAAGCAAATAAACATGAAAGTTAAAGAAGTTGAAATAACAGTTAATCCAGAATCTGTAAACAATGTAATAGGGCATAAAAAAGAAAATTTAATAAGATTAAAAGAAATGTATGATGTTGATATAGCTGTTAAACCTTGTGAAAACATGAAACCAGGCAAATTTGAAGTAAATGTAGTGGAAACATATAAATAGTTTAAAAAGTAAAAAGAGGTCATAAAATGGAATATAGGGTAAAATTAGACACATTTGAACTAGCAGATGTTTTTGACTGCGGACAATGTTTTAGATGGAATAAAGAAGAGAATGGCAGTTACACAGGAGTTTTCCACAAAAATGTATTAAATGTGGATAAAAAAGGAAATGAAGTAATCTTCAAAGGCAGATGTGAAGGCAATATAGTAGATATATGTACAGATTATTTTGATTTAAATAGAGACTATACAAAAATAAAAGAAGAACTTTCTAAAATAGATGAAAATCTAAAAACAAGTGTTGAATATGGAAAAGGAATTAGAATACTTAATCAGGATTTGTGGGAAACAATAATATCCTTTATAATATCAGCAAACAATAATATACCAAGAATTAAAGGAATTATAGAAAGACTATCAAAAGCTTATGGAGATAAAATAGAATATGAAGGAAAAGAATATTATACATTTCCTACACCAGAAGAATTAAGAAATGTGAGTGTTCAAGATTTTCGAAATTTAGGCTTAGGATTTAGAGATATTAGACTTTACGAAACAACACATAAGATTTTAGATAAAGAAGTTGATTTAGACAAATTAAAAAAAATGCCAACTAAAATGGCAAGAGAAGAATTATTAAGACTATCTGGTGTTGGACCTAAAGTAGCAGATTGTATTTTGTTATTTTCAACATTAAAGAGATTTGATGTATTTCCAATAGACGTTTGGGTAAGACGTGTAATGAATGACTTGTATATAAAAAATGAAGATGAGACTAAAGTTACTAAAAAAGAAATACAACAACTTGCGGATAAAAAATTTGGAAATTTACAAGGACTAGCACAACAATATTTATTTTATTGGAAAAGAGAAAATGCTTAAACAAAATTTGAGTGAACTTAATAGTGAACTGAGGCACTCTTTAATGTTCATTTTTATGAATATTAAAGAGTGCTTTTAAAACTTAAGAAAACTATTAATTCAGAAAAGGAGAAAAAATTGAATATTATATATGGCAGAAGTGGAAGTGGAAAAAGCGAATATATATATAATAAAATAAAAAATGAATTAAGTACACTACCTAAAACTTATATAGTAACTCCAGAACAATTTTCTTATACAGCAGAGAAAAAACTTCTTGAAACATTAGATGAGGGAGCAACAACAAAAGTAGAAGTTTTGTCTTTTGAAAGAATGGCATATAGAGTAATTCAAGAAACTATGGGAGGAAACTTAAAAAGCATAGATAATGCCGGAAAAGCCATGGTAGTATCATCGCTTCTAGAAGAATCACAAAAGGAGTTAAACTTTTTAGGAAAAAATTTAGAAAACATAGATTTAATTTTAACTCAAATTACAGAATTTAAAAAGCATGGTATTACAGTTCAAATGCTAAAAGAAAAAATGGACAATACAGAAGATACATATTTAAAATTAAAAATAAAAGATATGTATACAATATATTCAATGTTTGAAGATAAAATAGAAGGAAATTATATAGATGATAATGATTTATTAAATATACTTGCAGAAAATATAGAAAAAAGCAAGTTATTTAATAATTGTACCTTTTTTATAGATGAATTTGCAGGATTTACTAAGCAAGAATTTTTAATAATACAAAGTCTAGAAAAAATAGCAAAAGACGTATATATTACAGTATGTACAGATGATCTTAGAGTTATAAAAAGTCCGGAAGCGGATATATTTTATGATAATAAACAAACTATACAAACACTAAAATCAATAGCAGACATAAAAAATGAGATTCATTTAACAAATCCATATAGATTTAAAAATGATGAATTAAAGCATTTAGAGAAAAATATATTTGATATACCTTATTCATCTTATAATAAAGATGTCAATAATATAAAAATAACCATAGCAAAAAATCAATATGAAGAAATAGAAAATGTTGCAAGAGAAATATCTGTGTTAATAAAGAAAAAAAATTATAGATATAGAGATATAGGCATTATTACTAAAAATATAGAAGGGTATTCAAGTCTTTGTAAAGCAATATTTAGTGAATATGAAATTCCTGTTTTTATAGATGAAAAAAAAGACATTACTAGTGATCCATTTATTAAATATGTATTATCTATATTAGAAATATTTGCTAAAAATTGGACTTATGAAGCAGTATTTAATTATTTAAAGTCCGGAATAGTAAAAATAGATAGATTATATGAGCTAGAAAACTATTGTTTAAAATGGAACATAAAAGGTAGCAAATGGTATGATAAACCTTGGAATTTTGGTGAGGAAGATACTTTTGAAAGTGAGCAGAAAGAAATAATTACACCATTGTTAGAATTTAGAAAAAATTTAAGTTCAAAAAATACTGCAGATAAGATAAGCAATGAGTTATATAAATTTATTATAAAAAATACTAATGAAATTAGTTTAAATATAGAAGCTTATAATGCAGTTATAGATGTAATTGATGAAATAGCTGATTTATTTAATAATATTAAAATGACATTCGATGATTATGCTAAATTATTAAAAACAGGAATTTCATGCAAAGAAATTGGGCAAATACCACAAACACAAGATAAAGTAATCGTAGGAGATGTAAATAGGTCAAAAACTCATAAAGTAAAAGCTATATTTATTATTGGAGTGAATGACGGAGTATTTCCAAGCGTTCCATCAAGTGAAGGATTTTTCAACGATAAAGATAGAGAAAATCTAAAAAAAGACGGAATTGAATTAGCAAAAGGCACTATAGAAAAAATGTATGAAGAAAATTTCAATATATATAAAGCTTTTTCAACTGCTGAAGAAAAATTATATATTTCATATCCATCTAGTGATGTAGATGATAAAGCATTAAGAAAATCTACAATGATTTCTAAAGTTAAAAGGATTTTTCCAAAACTTAAAGAAGATGTATATAAAGAAGATGGAAATGAGATTTATACAAAGGAAGTTACTTTTTCAGAACTATTATTGCACATTAATAATATGGATGAAAAATGGTATGCAATATATAATTGGTATAAAAATGATAAAGAATGGTCTGGAAGACTATATAAAGCACTAGAAGGACTAGAATATACTAATATCCCTGAAAAGATAAATAAAGAAAATGTGAGAAAATTATATGGAGATACATTACATACAACTGTATCAAGACTAGAACAATACAAATCATGCGAGTTTTCATACTATTTAAAATATGGATTAAAATTATCTGATAAAGAAAAAATGGATATAAAGCCAGTTGATACAGGATCGTTTATGCATGATATAGTTGATACATTTTTTAAAGAAAATAGAAATGTAAAAGAAATATCTGATGAAGAGCTAAAACAAATATTAGACAAAATAATCGATGAAAAATTAGCACTTCCCAAAAATTATATATTTACTGCAACTGCAAAATATAAAAGTCTAGTAATAAGACTAAAAAAAGTAATATTCTATTCTATGAAATACATCCTAGCAGGATTAAAAAATAGTGAATTTGACGTATTAAAAACAGAATTAGAATTTGGAAAAAATGAATATCCACCAATAGAAATGACTTTAGATGATGGAAAAAGGGTACAAATCACTGGAAAAATAGATAGAATAGATATCGCTAAGACTCCTAATGGAAAATATATAAGAATAATAGATTATAAATCATCAACAAAAGATATTGAATTAAATAAAGTTATAGCAGGTTTACAATTACAATTATTAACTTATGTAGATGCAATGACTCAAAAAGAAAAAGCAGAACCAGCAGGAGCACTATATTTTTCACTTATAGAACCCAAAATAGCTAATAGTAAAAGGGAAATGTCAAATGAAGAAATAGAAGAAATAATAAAAAAGAATTACAAAATGAATGGATTAATATTGGCAGATATTAATGTAATAAAAATGATGGATACAAGTTTAAAATCTGGAAAGTCAGATATAATTCCAGTCGAACTTACAGAGAATGAAGAAATTAATTATAAAAATTCAAAAACAGTAACAAAAGAAGAATTTGAAAATTTGCAAAAATATACTATAAAACTAATAAAACAAATTTCTAAAGAAATACTTGATGGAAATATAGAGTTAAAGCCATATTATACTGTTAGTGGTAAAAAAACACCTTGTAGCTATTGTGAATACAAATCTATATGCCAATTCAATCCTAGAATGAAAGGAAACAATTATAATTATATAGGAAATAAAAATAATCAAGAAATTTTAGATGAAATTTCAAAAAGAATTAATGAATAAAAATAAAATTGGGGGTTTAATTAAATATGAAAAAAATACTAAAGATATTTTGCACTATATTGGTTATTATTGTACTAATATTCTGTAGTTTATTTGTGTATGACAGAATAACAATAAATAATCAGTATAATATATCAGAGAAAAACTTATTAATACCAATAATCATTTATCATGATATAGTTGAAAAAGATGAAGAAGTGGTATTTGATTATATGCAAACAACTTACGAAACTTTTAAAAATCAAATAAATGGATTAATAAAATTAGGATATAAGCCAATAACTTATAAAGATTTAATTGAATATACAGAAGGAGAGAAAAAGTTATATAAAAAAAGTTTTATTATAACTTTTGATGATGGATATGAAGGTGTATATAAATATGCATATCCTTATGCTCTTGAAAACAACATACCTATAACTAGTTTTTTAATAAATGATAAAGTCGGAACACCAGGATACTACTCTTGGGACGAAGCTAGAGAAATGGACAAAAGTGGATTAGTTAGTATTTATTCACATAGTATGAAACATGATAATTATGATAAATATGAGCCAGAAGAACTATTAAAAGATGTTACCGAATCACTAAATCAAATAGAAGAAGAATTAGGTCATAGCATTGAAAAAGTATTTACTTATCCTTGTGGATTATATAGTGAAGAAGGACAAGAGATTTTAAAACAAAATGGTATTATACAAAACTTTACAGATAGCAAAATAAATCAAAGTAAAACAATTAATTTGTATGGATTACATAGAATGTATGCTTTAGAAGATCCAACATGGAAAATTATTTTAAAAATAGAATATAGACATTTTAAATATGAAAGCTGAAATAAAAGCGCAATACTTGAAAAATAGCTAAAAATATGGTAATATATATATTTGGAAAGAAGAGAGATATATATGAAGTATTTATTTAACTGGGAAAAAAGTATTAAAGAAGAAGAACTAAATAAAGTAATTGAAGTGTTAAAAAATAATGGACTTGCATTATTACCTACCGAAACAGTTTATGGAATAGCAGCAAATGCTTTATCTGATGAGGCTTGTAAAAAAATATTTAGTGCAAAAGGCAGAGCACAAGATAATCCATTAATTGTACACGTCTCAGATAAGCAAATGCTATATAAATTGGTTAAGAATATTTCAGAAGTAGAACAAAAACTTATTGACAATTTTATGCCCGGTCCATTTACACTTATATTAGAAAAGCAAAATATTATTTCTAATACAGCATCAGCAGGTAACAGTACTATAGGTATTAGAATGCCATCAAATAGCATAATTCATGAAGTTATAAATAAAAGTGGAATTCCACTTGCTGCACCAAGTGCAAATATTTCTGGTAGACCAAGTGGAACAAATGTAAAAGATATATTTGATGAACTAAAAGATAAAGTTGACTGCATTGTAAATGGTGGCGAATGTAAAATTGGAATTGAATCAACAGTAGTAAAGGTAATAAATGATGTTCCAACAATATTAAGACCTGGATTTATAACAGAAGATGATATAGAAAAAGTAATAGGAAAAGTAGCCTTAAGTGATAAACTATTTAAAAAAGTAACTAAGGATGATAAAGTAGAAAGCCCAGGAATGAAATATAGGCATTATGCACCAAAAACAAAATGCATATTAGTATCAAAATCAGAAAATCAAATAAATATAATAAACAATATACTAAAAAAGGAAAAATCAGTTTGTATTCTTGGATTCTCAGAAGATAAAGAAAAAATAAATACCAATAAATTTATAGACATGGGAAGCAAAGAAAATTTAAATGAAATTGCTCAGAATATATTTTCATCACTAAGAAAAATAGATAAACAAAATGTTGAATTAGCTATTATAGAAGGAGTAGAAAAAAAGGATTTGGGACTAAGCATAATGAATAGATTAGTGAGAGCATGCGAAAATAATGTAATATAATTAATTAGGAGACTAACTATTAAAAGTCAAGACTTTTATTAAAAAAATTTTAGATTGGAAATTATCCCATGCCAAAAAG
>CALXUS010000022.1 GCA_944391745.1 uncultured Clostridia bacterium | reverse complement strand
CTAGAAAATTTATTGTATATATGTGAAGGTTTAGGAACTAATTTATCTGAATTTTTCGCAGATGAAAGATTTAAAGACGCTGAAGCTAAAGAATGGACAAAAAAGAAAAGTAATTGATAATTAATTATATGGCTAGTATTAATTTATCAATTACTTTTTTATTATTATATCCCTATTTATTTAGGTTATTTATATCATTATCTTTATGATTTATTATTTCAATTCCTAGTTTATCCTTTAGGATTTTTTCTATTTTTTTATTTTTATCAAGAAGTTCTTTAATTATCTTATAACAAGCATTTAATTCAATACTATTCATTTTTAATTTTTCTTCTAGTTCTTGATTTTTATTTAAAATTTGATTATTTTCTATTTGTAATTCTGAATAATATTTTTTAGCATTTTTAACTTTAGATAATTCTAGCAATAAATCATGATTTTGTTTTATTAAACTATTATTATATTTTAATATTGGATAAATCAATTTTTTATCTACATTATCTTTTGTAAAATCTTCATATTTATAAAAATCTTGAATATCTTTATAACTTATCATTTGTTCTTTTTGCTTGGTTAGATTTTCTTTTAATTGCTTTGTATTATAAAAGTTAGTTAATTTCTTCATGTCATCAGTAGATATATGCTCTCTATCTGTATTTTCTTTTCCTCTTTCTAAATCGAATCCTTTTTCAGTAATATATTTATAAAATTGGTTTTGCAATTTTTTATAACTATCTTTTCCTTTCCAAAATTCACTTGCAGATATTTTTCGTATATTATTTCCTTGTTTATCTTTTGCATTTACTACTGGTATATATACTAAGTGCATGTGTGGAGTTTCTTCATCTAAATGAACAACAGCAGTTAATATGTTTTCTTTTCCAATTCCTTTGTATTCTGACATAAATTTAAAACATTCTTGAAAATATCTTTTTGTTTCTTTTTTACCTATTCCATTAAAAAATGTATTATCTGAAGTTAATATTACTTCACAGACATAAATGCTGTTTTTGTGTAGTTGTCCTTGAGATAAATTGTTTTCCTTTATTAATCTATTGTATTCCTTTAAATAAGTGTTTTCTTTTGGTAGTTTTAAATGATAATTTTGACTTGTTTTTGACAAGTCTATATTTTTATTAGAATATTTCTTTTTGAATCTTTCATTATGAGGAGCTAACCCGATCATCTCATCTTTTGTATATTTTTCATTTCTTATAATTGCATAACTCATACAAAATTTCCTCCTCTCAATATATTTATTTTATTAAAGGCTTTCTTGCATAGCTTTAAGAGAACAATGTTCGCAAACTTTTAATAAACAACATAAATGTTACTTATTAAAAACACACTTGCTCACATAAGTTCTCTAACACACTAGAGAACTTTGTACCAAAGTTCTCCGTGTGCCAGGGCTTTGCCCTTGGAACCCATAAAAATAGATGAATTTTTAAATAAAATCCATCTATTTAATATAAATTATTTTAAAATATTTCTAATTATTTTTTCTTATTTTACCATGGTTGCCACCACAAAGTGCTGAAATAGGCAATATATCAATCTTCTTGTACACTCCCCGCAACCAAATAATTAAAACAGAAATCGTTATGATTTCTGTTTTTTATTTTAAGAAAATTTCTATATATTTTTTATATTTCTTTTCTTGAATATTATAAATGTTGGTATTAACATTACTATTAAATATACTACATTTATGATTATTGATGTTCCTAGATTCATTCCTTCCATATTTGGAAGTCCTCCAAATAAATACTGGCTCAAATCCCAGTTCATTGTAACAAAATACTTCATAAATGTTAACTTATATACTATGACTAGTTGATTTATTATAGATGTAGACATATATCCTAGTAATGAAATAGTTATTGCTAAAGCACTATTTGAAAATATTGTACTTAAAGCAAATGCTAATGTAGCAAGAAGTATTATAATTGGTAATTGTGCTAATGTTTGTATCCCTAAATATGCAAATATATTTATTTCTTGAATTGCATTCGTACTTAAGTTATATACAACAACCGGTTCAAGTAAGCTTTCAAATCCAAATAATATTCCTCCTACTAAGGTTTGCATTAAAATTGTAGATATTATGACAAAAGCACTTATTATAAGTACAGTTAAAAATTTTGCTAATAATATTTTATTTCTTGTATAAGGTTTAACTAATAATAATTTTATGGTTCCTTTGTTAAATTCTTCGCTAACAATAGTTCCTGCTATCATTACAATTACTACAATGATAAATACTCCATATTGAGAATAGAAATATTGTAAGCTTCCTTTTAAGGTATCTGATTTATTTATATCTATCCCTGTTTCTATTATGTATTTACTTTCTTCTCTAGTACATAAAGCTTCATTATAATTTTTTTGATCATTAAATTCTAGTTCTTTATTTTCTAAATCATACTCAATTAATGTATTCGACGCAGTCTGAAATCTTGATAACGCTGTATTTAAGTAATCTACTCCATAAGGTATATTTTTTTCCAATCTATATTCTGCAATTTCTTTCTCAACCTTTGCGTTTTCTATTTCAATATTTAATCCTTTTATTAGTTCTGTGTCTTCAGTTTGCTCTTTTTGTTTATTTAAGTCTTCTATTTTCTTATTTGCATTTTCTAAATCTTCATTTGCAAAATATTTCCAGTCATTTTCATCTAATTTTTGTATAAGAGTTTCCATCTCTTTTGTAGTTTTTTGTGCTTGCTCTTCATTTTTATCTATCCCATAAGTAAGTGTATTTATTTCTGTTATTAGATTGTAAATTCGATCATTTATGATACTTAATTTCCAATCTGAGTCTTTATATTTATCCATTAAATTGTATAAATCTAATTCTGATTTAATATTTATATACAATGTTACATCACTATGGCTATTAGGATCTAAGTTAGAAAGTTCTTCTCTTAAACTGTTTTTATAATTATCACTATACATATATACTGAATAAGATGAGTTTGAATATTTATTAACGCAATTTATAAATATTATTAGTAAAAATATTAATATCATTGTTATATAAATTGTTTTCTTTTTAAAAATTTTAATTAATTCATTTTTTATTAATTTACTCAATTACATTCCCCCCTGTCTTTTCAAAAAATGCATCTTCGAGAGTTTTTTCCTCTTGCTTTACTTCATAAATTTTTATATCATTTTCTACTAATTTACTTATTATATAAGGCACTTCTTCTTTTGAAATATTTATTTTTAATATTCTATTATTTTTCAATTCTAATCCCAGTATTTTATTATTTTTTAAGTCATTACTTAATATTTTTTCTGCTTTTTCTGCATTATCTATTTCAAATATTTCACTTTCATTATCGTTATCATGTTTTATTTTAGAAATTTCGCTTGTTTCTATAACCTCTCCATTTTTTATTATGCAAACTTTTGTGCAAAAACTATCTAATTCTGCTAAATTATGACTAGAAATTAATATTGCCATTTTTTCTTCTTTAGCAAGTCTAACAAGAAGCTCTCTCATTTCTTTGATTCCCTCTGGATCAAGTCCATTTGTCGGTTCATCTAATATTAATAAATTAGGTTTATGCAATATTGCTTGGGCTATTCCTAATCTTTGTCTCATACCCAATGAATATTTTGATACCTTATCATTTATTCTTTTTTCTAATTTTACTAATTTAACTACTTCATCTATTCTTTCTATTCCTATATTGTATAAATTAGCTACCAGTTTTAAATTTTGATATCCAGATAAATACATATACATATCTGGATTTTCCACTATTGCTCCAACTTTTTTTATTGCGTTTGTAAAATCTTTTTCTATGTCAAAGCCATTGATAGTAACTTTTCCACTAGTTATACTTTGAAGTCCTAAAATCAATTTAATTGTTGTAGTTTTTCCAGCTCCATTAGGGCCTATAAATCCTAATATATCTCCCTCCTTTATTTCTAAGGAAACATCTTTTAGAATTTCTTTTTTGCCAAACTTTTTGTATAAATCTTCGCATTTTAATATTGTTTCCATCTTTACCTCCCTTTCGTTTTTTATTTTATCATAGTTTTATTGATTTTTTATTTATAAATTATTTATTTTTTCTTAATATTAAAATAAAAGGAAGTGAAACTTATTCACTTCCTTTTATTTATACAGTAATTTTTTCTTTTAAACTTTCAAATTTTGCATCGCCAATTCCACTTACATTTTTTATATCTTCTATTGTTTTAAATTTTCCATTTGTTTCTCTATAATCTATTATTTTTTGTGCTGTAGTTTCACCTACGCCTGGTAACGTTTCTAGTTTTTCTTTAGTTGCTGTATTTATATTAACTTTTGAATTTGTATCATTTTCATCTAAACTTGAATCATTTATAAGCACGCCTATTCCTGCTCCATCTGAAATTAAATTAATTTGGTTTAAATCTTCATTTATTCTAGGTATGTATATTTGTGTTCCATCTTCTACTATATATGCTAGATTTATTTTTGATAAATCTGCTTCCTCTGTTTTTCCTCCAGCCATATTTATTGCATCTATTATCCTTGATCCTTCTTGTAAAGTTACTACTCCTGGATTATTTACCTCTCCTATAATATGTACTATAATTTTGTTTTCTTCTGATTGATTTAATAGGGTATTTGTATCATTAGTGATTTCCTCAATATTGTTTTCTTCGGCAGAAAGAATTATTTCTGTATCTCCTTCATATATATTTTTATAAACATATATAAAGAATAAAATAAATATTATACTAATTATTATTGATAATATTATCTTTTGCTTTTTGGTTAAATTTAAAATTATTTCTTTCATATTTTACCTCTTTCTATTAATATTAAAAATAAATGTAAAAATTGTTTTTCTAATATTGATTTATTTTTTATTTATTGATATTATATTTTTTGTATGTTAAAAGGAGAGAAAATGAAGTTACTAAAGAAATTTTTTATTATTACTACTTTTTTTATTTTAATTTTTTCTTCACTTTTTTCATCTAGTTCTTACGCAAGCAGCAATTTAGCTTCTAATACACCTGATGAGATTTCTAGCTCAAATAAAAATCTCACGATAAATTCCGAAGCTGCTGTTTTAATTGATGCTGACCATGGTAAGGTTTTATATGATAAGGATTCAACAAAGAAAATGTATCCTGCTAGTACTACAAAAGTTATGACTGCAATTTTAACTGTTGAAAATTGCGATTTAAATGCTGAAGTTACTGTAAGTTATTGGGCAGTTAATTCTGTTCCTTATTCATATACTGTTGGATATATTACCCCTGGTCAAGTTTATACTGTTAATGAATTATTAAATATAACGATGATTTCTTCAGCTAATGATGCTGCTTTTGTTTTAGCTGAATATATTGCTAATTTAGATAATCCTGAATATTTAAAAGATTCGTCCAGTGAAGCAAAGCAATCTTTTAATTCAAGTATTGAAAAATTTGCAAATATGATGAATGAAAAAGCTAAGGAAATAGGCTGTACAAATACTAATTTTGTAAATCCAAATGGGATTCATAATGAAAATCATTATTCTACTGCTTATGATTTGGCTCTTATAGGTAAATATGCTTATGGGAATTCAATAATAAGATCTATTGTTTCTAAGACATCTTATAATTTAGATAAAAATACTAACCATCCTGTATATAACACAACTAATGCATTAATAAAAGATAGCTCAAAATATTATTATCAATATGCAAATGGATTAAAAACTGGTTATACGGATGCTGCAGGTTATTGCATTATAGCTTCTGCAAGTAAAGATAATGTAAATTTAATTTGTGTTATTTTAAATGGGAAATATTTGTCTGATGGAACTGCTTCAAGAGAAAGTGATTGTATTTCACTTTTTAATTATGGTTTTGAAAATTATAAATCCGTTAAATTAATTGGTGAAGGCGACATAGTAAGAAGTATAGATATTATAAATGGAACTGATGATACTAAAAAAGTGAATGTAATTGCTGCAACTACTTTAAGTTGTGTAATTTTTACTGATGAAGTTATTGATGTTACTCCTGTAATTCAATATAGTAGTATATTGGCACCAATAGCTAAAGGGCAAGTTATAGGAAAAATGACTTATACAATTGATGGAATAAGTTATTCTACTGACTTAATTGCTTCAAATGATGTGTATAGTTCTAATGTAATGAATATTATATTAGCATTATTAGGAGTATTTTTAATATTATTAATTATAGTATCAATAATATCAATTAAGAAAAAATAGGAGGCATAATCTAATTTATGCCCCCTATTTTAATAATCACTTCCTAAAATAATTGTAAAATCTACATCTGAATTATTTTCGCCAACTATTGAACTACCTGTTCCTAATAATGCAATAATTGAATTTTCTACTTCTTTTGTTTTATTAGTTCTATTAATTATAGTTGTATTTGCAGTAATATTTGTATTTCCTTCTTTTTCGACTTCAAATCCTTGGGCTTCAAGTTGTTCAACTGCCTTTTCTAGTTTGCTACTACTTCCAGTTCCATTTAAAACCTCTATTGTATAATCCTCATAATCTATTTGACTTGTAGGAATTGAATTTGTTGTCTCATTTGAAGTTCCATTTGATACAGAGTTTCCGTCAGAATTATTTTCTATGGGTGTAGTTAAAAATAAATCATTAACCACCTCTTTTGCCTCATCTTCATCAACTAAATATACAGCGACTCCATTACAATATTGTGCTACGCCTGGAAGCATATCAGTTCTTATATTATCTGCATCTATATTTAATAATGCTGGCGCATACTCTATAAGAGTATCCCAATCTATATTTGTTTCTACTTCTTTTTCAAAAACATTTAATATATCATCTATTTTTGTTATATTTTCTAATTTTAATGTTTGTTTAGCTACAGCCATTAAAAATTCTCTTTGCGTTCTCATTCTTCCTAAGTCATTATCACCATATTCATAAGAATAAGAAGTACCATTATTATTGTGTCTGAATCTAACAAGCCATTCAGCTTTTTCTCCATCTAATAATTGATATCCAGGCTCTAGGTGAATATATAAATCTTGAGAGCTGTCATCATAATCCATTTTTATTGGAACATCAAAGTATACTCCACCTATTGCGTCTACTAAATCTCTTAGAGCTTTTGTATCTACAGTAATATAATATTTTAGATTTAGCCCTGTTAATTTATTTACTGCATCTATTGTTCTTTGAGGACTTATTTGATATTTAGAATTTATTTTATCTGATGCTGTAGCAGTATTTGGATTGCTTCCAACAAAGCTGTCTCTTGGAATAGATAATAATGAAGCTTGTCCCGTACTAGGACTATATTTTGCTACCATTATTGTATCTGTCATAGCCTGACTCTTTCCAAGCAATAAACAATAAAAATCTGGTAAATTCTTTGTTGTTTCAGGGTCTGTTCCTATTAGTGTGGTTACTATTCCTGTAAGACCCCCTCCATTTTTATACACTCTATAAGCAAATAATCCTGCAAAAATTATAATTGCTAATAAAATTATTATTAATATAGTTTTTAAAATTCTGTGTGACTTCTTTTTCTTAACTTTCTTCTCTTTAGTATTTTTATTTTTACTCATTTATACAAATCACTCCTAATATCATTTTAGAACAAGTATAGCAAACTTTAAGTATAATATCAAGATTTTTGCATTGTTTAAGTATTAATTTTTTATTAATTTTTGTTGAAATATATATTGTTAGCTATATTTCGTCTGATATTTTAAATTCTGCATACCATTCTTTTTTGAAATCTTTATCATATTCTATACCATCAAATATTTCTGGCATCTCTTGTTGAAAATATTTTAATAATGGTATTAGTAATTGTCTAATTGCTGGATGAGCTCTATTTGACGTTCTTAATTCAAAAATATGTTTCCATTCTCTTATATTTGCTGTCATTGTTACCTCTGCTGCTGTACTATGTGGTAATACTAATCTACACATATCATTTGTAGCACCTAATTTTTTCATTTCAATATAGTGTTTTTCCATTTCTTCCATGGCTTTTTTCCATTCATCAAATACTTTTTCATCTTCTATATAAGCTGGTCTTATGCATTTTATTTCATTACCATATTTATCTTTATCATAACTACAATATCTTGTTGATTCTATTGAAAAACTTGCAAATCTATGTCGAGTTAAATCTTTATATACTCCTATATCGCAATACATTCTGACTGTAACTTTCTCATGTTCTAAGACTGATTCATGCCCTCTATTTATGCAATTTGTTAATAATTTTTTATAGCTATCTTCTGTTATATTTCCTTCTGAACGATAGCAAGTTCTACAAGCTCTTTCAATTTTTTTCATTATTTTAATTCCGTTAATTTTTTCTACTTCTATCCATGGCTCAACTATTTTCATTTTATCCTCCTACAATTTATAAATTTTCTACATTTCCATTAAGAACAGAATTTATAGTATTTAAAATAAAGTTGTTATTGTACATAAATGATCCGATATATGAAGAATTTATATATTCTAATAAATTTGTATTAGCAATTAATGGTGATATTACAGATATTAAAGCTAAAATCGCAAATATAATTATTATACCTTCAATTGCTCCCAATATTCCTCCACCTATTTTATTGATTTGACCTATTAATGGTATTTTGTCTATTATTTTTGATACAACTTTTAATATTGTAAGTATTATTCTAATTATGACAAATGTTATGATAAATACAATAAATGTTATAATTGCACCTGCTAAATCTCTACCAATTGCGTTAAATGCATCTTCTTTTGATGTATTAATATTACTTGTAATTCCATTGATATAATCAATAACTCCTGATGGTAAATTTGATTCTTCACTAATAGTAAAATCCGTATCACTTAAAGGTATGTTTTGTGAAATAGTATTACTTAAATTTTCATCAAAATTTGTATTTTCTATTATGAAATTTGTTATAGGCTTGCAAAGTACTAATGCTAATATTAAAGCTACTATAACAGCTAAAATGTCAATTACTGATGAAATTAAACCTTTTTTTAATCCTATTAATATGGTTGCTACCATTATAACTATAATTATTAAATCTATAATCATTTTTTCCCCCTATAAGCTAATAATTTCTATTCTATCTCTATATACAATTCCAGCTATGCTATCTCCTAAAACTATACTTTTATAACTTTGCCTAGATGAAAAATGTTTTAATAGCCATGCACTATGATTTAAAAAGATAGCTTCATTTCCCATATTTACCGCGATTATATTATCACTAACAAATAAATTTTTAGGCATCTGTTCTAATAAATACGTTGTTTCATTAGAATTTTTTTCATTTATTGTTTTAACTTCATATTCGCTACTTAATATGCCCGTAGAATTTTCTTGAATTTTGCATATATAATTTTGTAATGAAATATCTAAAAATAGCACTTTATCATCTACATCGAGTAATTTTTCTGAATTTCCATCAGCTAATTTATAAACAGAATTATCATATTGACATATTAATGCTTCATCACTATATCTAATATTTATTATTAAACTATTATTTTCAGGATTATATGTATAAATTATTGCTTCTGCTGGAGTTGACTTTGCTTTTGAAACAGATATAGTTTTTACTTCTGATGTAATTATCGTTCCAGAAGTATTTGCTTCTGAAAAGCTTAAATACTGATTGTCATTTGAAATTGCTATACTTGTTGCAATTGTTGAAGAAAGGTATGTCTTAAATTCTTCTTCTCCAGTTATTCCATACATTACAATTACTGATTTATATGTTGTTCCTGAAATAACAATCCCTGTGGCACCATTTTTGTTTACTGTAATATTATTAATATTACCTTCCATTGTTTTTTGCCATTGTAGACTAGTATTATATATTAAGTATGCATTTTGTCCACCTTTATCGGCTACTATTAGATATTTTCCTTCAGAATCAAATATTGGATTATTTATTGTTACATTAATTTTTGTCTCCTCTTTACCAGAGGTATTGTATATTGTTAGAACATTATTCTGTAATATTACTATATGGTTATCGTAAGCATATATTCCTGCTTTTTCGCTTTCTATTTGGATTGTTGGTAAATCTTCTTCTTCTATATTTTTTCTGAATATATATTCATCCATCCAATCTCTTGCATTTTCATTAGCAAAGTACAATGAAATTATTGTAATTATTCCTATAATTAATATTATACCTATAATAATTAATATCTTCTTTTTCATATTTATCCTTTATCGTTTTTTAATATTTTATAATACTTTAAAATGTTTGTAAAGTAAAAAATAAAAACTTACTGCAAGATAAATTGCAGTAAGTTTTTATTTTATTTCTTTAGTCTTCTTACAATTGGAACAATTATTCCTGTTAAAATTATTAAACAAGGTATAGTAAATATTATCCACAAAACAATTCTATTATCACTTTCTGTTATTGAATAAAATTCAACAAAACCTGTATCTTTTCTAATTCTAATAGTATCTTCTCTATTTGACAAATAAGCTACAGTATTTAATATTATATCTTTATTTTGTCTTATGGAAATTGGTGTCATTAAAGAATCCGCTATTTTTACTATATAATTCGTTGCAAATAAACTATTTGAGTATGCTACTAAAGTAGCCTCTGTATTATCATCAATTTTCTTTGTTAATATTTCGGCAAGTACAAATGGCCCAGCTTCATCTGTATCTAATCTTTTTGTTACATCAGAATTAATATCTTCTCTATAGAAAGAACTATCAGTAGATTCTAAAAATGGACTTGCTGTAACATTCAATTTTTCTAATTCCTCTGAAGATACTGTATTTATTTTTCCAGAATCAAGTAAAACTATTGTTCCATCAGTATATAAATCTTTAACTATTCCATTGTACGTCATTTCTGGAATAATCAAATCTGGTGTTCCCGCTATCATATTATCCGCAGATTCTTCACATACAACTCCATTTGAAAAGCTAATTCCAAATTGAGATAATATTTTAGTTATGTTTGGAAAAGTTGTATTTTCCGTCCAATTAGCAATAGATCTATATGGATCTTGCATCCATATTATTTTTCCTCCTGCATTAATGTAGTTTTGAATTTTTTCTGTTTCTATATCTGTAAAATCACTAGATGGATTTGCAATAATCAATACATCACAGCTTTCTGGCATATCAGAAGTTAATAAATCTAATTCTTTCACATCATTAACATCATTTTCAATATATGTTGCTAATGTTTTTAATTCTGATGATGAACCAATTCCATATTCTCCATGTCCACTTAAAAAGTATATTTGTGGTTTGTCTGCAATTGTCACATCTAAAATAGCATTTGTTAGCTTTTGTTCCGTAATATCTATTGTTTGATATGTGCTTGTATCATAAGTATACATTTCACTACTATCTATTATTTTATATCTTTCTGTAGATTGAACTGCAACCAACTGACTAGCTGTGTTAACATTATAATCTGCAGCTAAATCTGGTCTTTCCGATGTATTTATAACTTGGATTGTTATTTTATCATTTACATCGTGATATTGTTTAGCTAATGTAATGATAGAGCCATCTTCATCATATCCAAAGAAATACATTGTAACATTTTTTTCAACCTTTGCTATTTGTTCCTTTGATTCATCAGATAAAGTATATAGCTTTTGCTTTGTAAAATCTAATGGAGTCAAGTCTAAATTATTAAATAATATATTAACGATTAAGAATATTGCAATTAAAATAAAAACTAATAATAAAGTTAAAGCTCCATCTCTTATCCACTTCTTTTTTATTATTTCTATAAATCTTCTCATTTATGACCTCCTATTTAACGCTCTTTCTTCTTTGTAATACCATAATCGTTAAAATTATAAATAAAGCAGTAAACGATACTAGTAATACCAAGTTTTCTATTGCAATTGTTCCTATGTAGAAAGAGTCATAAAATGCATACATTAATGAAAAGTCAATAAATATACTGCTGAATCCAGGCAAAAGCCATAGTAATATAAATACTGCAATTGAAATAACCGCTGATATAATTTGATTTTCTGTTAAACTAGAAGCGAACATACCAAATGATACATAAGCCACTGATAATAATGCTACCCCTAAAATTGCTACTAATGATTTTCCCAATTGTGGTTCTCCAAAATAACAAAGTATTGCATAATACATTAATGTTATTAGTACAGAAATTACCACAACTAAAGCAGCTGCAATAAATTTTCCTAATACTATTGATGTTATACTTCTAGGAGATGTTAAAAGTAATTGTTCTGTTCCGTTTTTTCTTTCTTCTGAAAACATCCTCATTGTAAGTATTGGAACTATAAATGTAAGTACCGTTGCTACTGATTCAAACATTCGTGGAAAATCAGTAATTCCGTACCAGAAAACGTCTGAGTAAAAAAATACGCTACACATTAGTAAGAATACGCCTATATATATATATCCAATAGGAGATAAAAAATATGATTTAAATTCTTTTTTTATAATCGCCCACATTACTTTTTACCTCCTTTACTCTTTGAGCTCTTTTCTTTATCATTTTTCTGTGTTTTGTTCTTATTATTAGTTTTTGCTTCTTTCTTTTTAGAAGAAGATTGAACTTTTTCTAAATTCTCTTGTGCTTTTTTCAATTTATTTTCTGCCTTTTCTGTTTTTTCTTTAGTTTTTTCTTTTATTTTGTTTTCTTTAAATTTCTTTTTTACATTTTTAATTCTTTCTTTTTCTTCTTTTTCTCTTTTACGGTTTTCTTCCCATTGCTTGTTAAATTCTTCTTTTTCTTTTTGCTTATTTTCTTTTCTCTCTTGTTTTATTGCCTCTTTTCTTTCATTTTTAGACATTTTTTCTAATTCTTCTTCACGTTTAGCTAGTTTTTCCTCTTCTTCCTTTTCTTTTTTACTTATTTCTTCTTCTTTTGCATTAATTAATTTCAAAAATGCATCTTCCAAAGTTATTTCCGATTTTTTAAGTTCTATTATATTTATATCATTTTTTGGTAATAAGTTAAAAATAGATTTTCTTAAATCCGTAGATTTATCTGCAGTAAGAATATATTGTTTTGTTCCGTCATGATTTTCTTTTATTAATTTTATTTCTTTTAATCCTTTTAACTTTTTAACAACTGATTCTATTTTATTTTTTTCATCTTCTACAGTAATATATATACAATTTTCTTTCTCAAACTGTTCTTCTAAATGGCTTGGAGTGTCTACGGCTAGTACTTTTCCCTTATTAATAATTATTACTTTTTCACATATCTGACTTACTTCTGACAAAATATGTGAACTTAAAATAACGGTATGATTTTTTCCCAATTTTTTTATCAATTCTCTTATTTCTGTTATTTGTTTCGGATCAAGCCCTACGGTAGGTTCATCTAATATTAGTATTTTAGGATTACCTATTAATGCTCCAGCAAGACTCACTCTTTGTTTATATCCTCTTGATAAATATCTTATTAATTTATTCTGAACATTCTCTAACCCTATTTCTTTAATTATTTCTTCAACTTTTTCTTTCTTCTCTTTTCTTTTTACGAACTTTAAATCTGCCATATAATTAATGAATTCTCTTACGGTTAGTTCACTATATAGTGGTGTGCTTTCTGGCATATACCCGATTTGCCTTTTTACTTTTTGCGGATATTTAGATATGTCATAATCATTGACAATAATTTTACCGCTAGTAGGTTCAATACATCCAGTTATCATGTTCATTGTTGTGCTTTTTCCAGCTCCGTTAGGTCCCAGGAATCCAACTATTTCATCATCTTTTATAGTAAAGTTAATGTCATTTACTGCTGTAAAATTACCGTATTTTTTTGTGACATGTTTAACTTCTATCACTTTTGTTTCCTCCTTTAGGTCTTCTATTTGGGACTCGCGTAAGAGAAAGTCCCACAATATTCTTGCTTAATCTTACCATTTTATTATTTTTTATTCAACGCTTTTAAATCTTTTTCACATAAAATTTACATTTTTATATATGAAAAAATAGCCGGCTAAAAAATCCGGCTATTATGAGTTAAATTTTTACATATTAAAAAATGATTCATAAGCTTTGAATGCTGTATATACATCATATTTGCAAGTTACTTCATAAGGAGCATGCATTGAAAGGACTGGAACGCCACAATCTATTACATCTACGCCTTTATTTGCTAGTATATAAGCTATTGTTCCGCCTCCTCCAATATCTGTTTTTCCTAATTCTGCTACTTGGAATTTAACATGATTTTCATTAAACAATCTTCTTATTTCCGCAACATATTCTGCATTTGCATCAGAAGAATTATATTTTCCACCTGATCCAGTATATTTATTTAAACTGATTCCTTTTCCTAGGTAACCTGCATTATTAGTATCAGAAACTGATATATATAATGGGTCAGCGCCTGCATCGACATCTGCCGAAAGCATTTTTGAGTTGCAAAGTACCAAATCTAGTAAATTAGGTCTGTTAATTTTTGTTTTATTTAAAAGTTCAGCTACAAATGTATCAAATACATTTGATTCCATACCTGTATTTCCCATACTTCCTATTTCTTCTTTATCTGAGAATAAGCATACAGCTGTCCTTTTTGGTTTTTCTATATTTAATATTGCTCTTAAAGCTGTATAAACACAAACTTTATCATCTTGGCCATATCCTGCTATTAAGCTTTCGTCAAGTCCTAATGTTCTACATTTAAAAGCAGGAACAACTTCTAATTCTGAACTAACAAAGTCTTCCTCATTAATTCCATACTTTTTATTTAATAACTTTAATATATTACTTTTTACTTGGTCTTTTTCTTCAGAAGTGTCTGGAATACTTCCAACCAATACTGATAGTTTTTCAGCATTAATTGCCTCAGATAACTTTTTTTGCTGTTGTTCTTTTGCTAAGTGAGGTAATAAGTCAGTTATTGTAAATACAGGCTCGTCATCATTTTCTCCTAATGAAACATATACTTTTTCGCCGTTTTCTTTAACAATAACACCATGAATAGCTAATGGAATAGCTGTCCATTGATACTTTTTTATACCTCCATAATAGTGTGTTTTTAGGTATGCTAAATTGCCTTCCTGACAAAGTGGATTTGGTTTTAAATCCAATCTTGGCGAATCCGCATGTGCTCCGACGATATTTATACCATGTTCCATGCTTTCTTGTCCAATTACAGCTAAATATATGTTCTTTTCTCTATTAATAAAATAAACTTTATCTCCTGGGAAAAGTTCTGTATATTCATATAAATTTTTGAATCCATGCTCTCTAGCTAACTTTTCAGTTTCTCTAATTATTTCTCTTTCAGTTTTTGCACTATTTAAGAAATTCATATACTCATTAGAAAAATTAAAAATTTCATTTTTTTGTTCATCAGTTATTTCTTCCCAACCTGATTTTTTATTTTTTAACAATTCGTTCATATTTGCCTCCTTTTTTTAATCTCTTTATCATTATAACAATAGTATGCCAAAAAATAAAGTTTAAATTCAAATTTTGCTGCTTATTTATTTACAAATAATTTTATTTATTGTTTAATATATATTAAATATGTATCTTTATATTTTATTTTAAATAAGTGTTGCACTTAATATAAAATAAGTATAAAATATTATAAGGTTTATAGGTTTATCCTCAAAACCTAAATATATACAAGGAATTAGCTTTATTATGAATGCTATACTTTTTAATTCAGATGGTGATACTTCCTCTATAGATACTGAGGAAGTTTTTGAAGAAGCTAAACAAATAATCGAAAACAATAGTGACTCAAAAGAAAAATCATCAAAAAAGAAAAACAAAATAAAAAAAGATAAGCCAAAACATTCTAAGGTGATAATTATTACTATTTCTATTGTAGTATTAATTTTAATATTGGCTATATTTTCCACAGTATTTGCACTTATCAACATAGGAAATGATAAAATTATTTCCGGTATTTCTATTTTAGGAATTGACGTTTCTGATTTAACTCAGGATGAGGCTAAGAATAAAGTATCTGAAAATTTAAATTCTAGATTAAATACTGATTTAATATTTAGCCATAACGGAACATTATATAATGTTTTGCCAAGTCAATTAGAATCTAATTTTGATATTGATAAAGCTGTAGGCGAAGCTTATTCTTATGGAAGGAATGGAAATGTATTTCAAAATAATTTTGGAATACTTGATACTTTATTAAATAAAGTTAATTTACAAGTTGATTTTTCTTATAATGATGATTTATGTAACTCAATTATTGAGCAGATGAATACTAATTTTGAAGACGGATTAAAACAAGCTTCTTATACTATAGATGGTAATAATTTAATAATTACTTCAGGTAAAACTGGAAATGTAATAAAAAGTGATGATTTAAAAATTATGATTGTAAACAAATTAACTTCTGTTGACTATAATACAGATCCTATAGAAGTACCTGTAGAAGAGGTTAGTCCTAATGCAATTGATATTGATAAAATTCACTCTGAAATATATAAAGAACCAGTTGACGCTTATTACACAACAGAGCCTTATGCAGTTTATCCTTCATCTAATGGTTTGGATTTTAATATCTCTGTTGATGAAGCAAAACAAATGCTTGCTACTGCAAGTGATACCTATACAATTCCGTTAAAAACTTTATATCCTAGTGTTACAACAAATGATATTGGTAGAGAAGCTTTTCCTGATTTGCTTGCTACTTATACAACAAGTTATGCTTCAAGCAACTCTAATCGTTCTACAAATATTGCATTAGCTGCTAGCAAAATAAATGGCACTGTATTAATGCCTGGTGAAGAATTTTCATTTAACGGAACTGTTGGTAAGCGTACAGCTGCAGCTGGATTTAAGACTGCTACAGTGTACTCTAATGGTCAAGTAACTACTGATTATGGTGGAGGTATTTGTCAAGTATCTAGTACATTATATAATTCAGTACTTAGAGCTAATCTAGAAATTACTAATAGAGTAAATCATACATTTACTGTTGGATATGTTCCAATCGGTTTAGATGCTACGGTTTCATGGGGCTCTCCAGATTTTAAATTTAAAAATAGCAGAAGTTATCCAGTAAAAATTGTAGCTACAACATCAAATAAAAGATTGACTATAAGTGTATATGGATTAAAAGAAGAAGTTGAGTATGAAGTTGAGTTAGTTTCATATAAAACCGGTTCGGTTCCTTATTCAACTGTTTATACTACTGATTCATCTTTGAGAGCTGGTCAAACAAAAGTTGTTCAATCTGGATCTAATGGTGCTAAATCTGAAGCATATAAAATCTTAAAGCTTAACGGAAAAGAGGTTTCTCGTACATTATTATCAAGAGATACGTACAGTCCTCATAATCAAATAATTGCTAGAGGAAATTAATCATAAAAGCAGATATTAAAATAATTTTAATATCTGCTTTCTTTCTATTCTTCGATTCTATAATCATAGGCTTTACTTAAGTCCCTAGTTGTTGATGCACTTATCTCTATTTCTCCTCTCGCTTCTAATGCTGGAACAATAGCTGGTACAGAAGCTAATTCATTTCCTTGTTCATCTAGAATTGTTATTGATACATTTTCTGATTCTACTTTATAGTTATTTTCATTTTTTATATCTACCAATATATATTTTTCATTATTTGTTGTTTGGACTTCCACATTTGTAATTGTTATATTATTATATTTTCTTTTTTCTTTTAACTTAGGGCTATCGGCAACAATTGTTTCTTCATTTACACTATTTTCATTGTCGCTTGTTTCTTTATTATCTCCCTTAACTAAATTTACAACAACTATTATGATAGCTATAATAATTATTAATAAAATTAGTATTCTTAATTTCTTTTTCTTTTTTCTCATTTTGCCCTCCATTTATTTATGAAAATTTATATTTATTATTATATTAATAACTTTATATTTTTACAATATTAAAACTATTTTTTTTAAATTTTTTTCTGTAACACTTGACAAATAATGACTCTTTATGCTATGATAATTAGTGTTCTAAGTAGATGACACATTTATATATGTTTTTAATATTATAAGCAATAAAAACTTATTTTATAACATATATTTATATTAATGGGTCAGTAGCTCAGTTGGATAGAGCAACGGCCTTCTAAGCCGTGGGTCGGGGGTTCGAATCCCTCCTGGCTCACCATTAATCTAATGTTAATCTATATTATTATTTATCGAGGTGTGGCTCAGTTGGTAGAGCGCGTGGTTTGGGACCATGAGGTCGCAGGTTCGATCCCTGTCACCTCGACCACTTTAAAGGATTTTTTAAGAAATTCTAAAAAATTTCAAAAAAGTCTAAAATGAGAAAAAGCAGATGTCTGTAAGATTACAGCACCTGCTTTTAATTTTATCAAATTCTCTAAAATTCTTGAAAATGCTGAAAAAATTTCAAGAACAAATTTCCAAAATTATTTTTTTATCTAAAAAAATTTCAAAAAAATTTCAAGAATAGCAATCCCTTATCCAGTCTGGGTTAGGAGGACTACTTATGCTAACTTTTGTACCTCATAAAATAAGTGAAGACTACAAAAAAGTAGAATTTTATCGTGTTAATAAAGATCTTTGTGATAATGAATTATACAAAGATTTAAAGCCTACATCAGTTTTATTATATTCACTTTTATGTGATAGATTATCTGTTTCCTATGCTAATGAAAATAAAGACAATAATTTCAAAAATAAATTGCATTACTATGATGAAAATGAAGATGTATATGTGATTTATACGAGAATCGATTTACAAAAGAAATTACATATTGGTAAACAATCTTTATGTTCTGCATTCAAAGAACTTGTTAAAGCTAATTTAATTAGAGAATTAAGGCAAGGAAAAAATAAACCTAATAAAATTTATGTAGGAAAGACTATATCAGAAATAAAAGAAGAATTTGTAAATTGGAAGGCTGAAAATCAGACTTCAGGAAATCCGCTTTTAAGTTCTCAGGAGGTCTTAAAATCAGATGTAAATAAAAATAATATATTAAATAAAAAGAATTATTATTCAAATTGTAATGGTAGAGATTATTCTAATATGGATTGGAGCAAATTATATGCAAATTCTAATTTTTAAAATGAATAGTTAATTTTATAGGAGGTTTTGTATGGAAAATTTAAGAGAAAAATTAGAATATCATCAAGAAAAAGATTATTTAATACCTAATGTAGCAATAAAAAATAATTTTGGTAATTATCAAATTGGAAAATATGGATATTTAAGACTTGACTATCTAAAAAAGAATAAAAAAGGTTATTATACAGAGTTAATGTTAGAAGGAACATTGCCAGAGCATATTGTAGATATTGATAAAGAAGCAAATATACAAGTAAAAAATATAATTAAAAACTTGGCTAAAGCTAATAATGTTGATGAAAGATTGAAACAGAGTAGCCCTTTTGAATGGGTAAGATTAATGAATAATTTTAAAAATACTGCTGAAGAAATTGTTTTAAAAGAATTAATTTATAACTAAATTTTAGGAGGAATAAAAAATGGGTAATTTTAGAGAGGTAAATGATGATATATTAAGAGATTGGCTTAGTATTAGAGAACAAGAAGTATTTTGTACTTTAACAGGTGAAGATAAAAAGCACCATATTTATTTTGATGAGTTGTCTGAAAATATTTTAAAGAATGTACCTAAACAAAA
Source organism: uncultured Clostridia bacterium (assembly GCA_944391745.1). Taxonomy (GTDB): domain Bacteria; phylum Bacillota; class Clostridia; order TANB77; family CAG-508; genus CAG-793. Next base: position 9,360 of record CALXUS010000022.1, on the reverse strand, counting down.
TCAAAAGTTTGTTAAGAAACAATTAGACATATTGGATAAGAATTTTATGGATTATTTAAGTTATTGGAATGAGAAGTATTATAGAAATGGTTTTGTTGATGGAGTGCAGATAATTAGGTGGTGTGTTAATACATAATATTTTAAATTAATATCATTTTTAAATTATTTATTAAATTAATTTTATGTTTTTGTGCATAAAGTAACAATTTTTAAGGCAAAATAATACAATATAATTGACAATGTAGTTACATTGTGTTACAATTATATTAATAAATAATAGGCGGAGGTGTTTGTTATGGCAAAAACAGATACATTAAATATAAGAATAGAACCTGAATTAAAAAAAGAAGCTGAAAAAACTCTTGATGATTTAGGAATGAATGTTGCTGATGCAGTTACTATTTTTTTAAAACAAGTTGTATTAACTGAAAGCATCCCTTTTAATATAAAAAAACCAAAATATAATGATGAAACTATAGAAGCAATTAAAGAAGCTTTGGAAATGATTAAAAATCCTGAAAAATATAAATCGTTCAACAATGTTGATGAATTAATGGAGGAGTTGAATAGCTAGAATGGCTAAATATAAAATTGAAATTACTAATAAATTCAAAAAAGATTACAACAAAATGCGTAGTAGAAACAATTTTGATGAAAACGAATTTAAAAAAGTAATTGAATTACTTTCAAATGGTGAATTATTACCGGAAAAGTATTGTAATCATTTATTAGAACCAAAATCTGATCGGTTTATGGGAATGTCATATAAAACCAGATTGGCTGTTAATTTATACAAAAAGTGAGAATACTCTTGTTTTAGTATTAACTCGCACAGGGACTCATTCAGATTTATTTAAATAAAAAATAGCAAATTTACAACAATTTATTTTTTTGTTGTAAATTTGTTAATTTTTTTATGAACAATCTTATTTGTATTTTTTTAAATTAGATTATTTCCTTATTATATTAGTTTTTATAGTATCTTCTTTGTTTTTTAGTCCTTTAGCAATTATTTTTTCTATTGTAATCATATCTTTAACTAATTCAAAAAACTTACCATTTTTCTTACAATCTTCAATATTGTTTTTTAAATTCAAATTATAATTATTTATAAAATTAATTATACCATCTTTCAAAAAAACATTATCTGATTGTAACAAAGTATGGAATAACATTATCATATTTTCTTGATATAATATTGCAAATTTATTAAAATTATAAAAATCATCTCTTGTCCAAAATTCTAATAAGGCTTTATGATGATAGTAAAAATAATCTCTTACTGTATCAAAGAATAAATATTCTAATTTGTTATCTTCACTTTCATAATTAAACATACGGTTACATTTGAAAATTATTGAGAAAAACAAGTCGGATAATAATTCAAATAGTTCATCACTTTCAATTACATTTATTTCTTTATTATTAATAATATATAAAAATATATTACTATTATATTCTTTTACATAAGAATTATTATTATTTTGTTTTTTATTATTATTCATATCAAAAAGAATAAAATTATTCAATATAAGTATTTCTTTTACTTTTTTCTTTTCTTTATCATTAAAACTATATCTTGTTTTAAAATATAAATAAGAAAAATAAAGTAAAGATATAATAATAATAACATAAGTAGTAATAATAATTTCATTCCATTCCAAAATATAAAATAATAAATTTAAAGGGAACAATATAAATATTAATAAGATTATTCTACTATAATTTAATGTTCCTATTCTCGAATCAATTATTCCATATCGTATCCCATAAAAATTATTTGTTGTTTTATCACCAAATATTGTATAAGTAATATAAGCAAAATATGGAATTATAGCAATATAGCTATTTATAATAAAATCAATTAATCTTGATACATCTTTTGAAATTTTGATATTTTCAAAATTAATTATCCCAAATTTATTACCAACTATACAAAATAAAATAAGTATAATTGATAGTGCTAAAACATAAATTATTTCCTTTATTTCTTCCTGCTTCATTTTATGAATAATATAATTAAATTTGTTAAACTTATTTTGATAATTTTTTATAAAATATTTTAAACTTTTATAATTACAATTTTTTTTATCTAATATGTAATTATAATTTAAATTATAACTAATTTCTTCTTTTTTTACATAAGCACTTAAAGGTGTATAATTAAATATCATTTACCATCACTCACTAATATTTTTTTCTAAATTGTATTTATTTTCATCTTCTGCAACCATTTCCATATCATTATCTTCCTCATCTGCAATATCATATCTTATCTCATTGTTTTCTTCATTATTTGAACTACTTATTCCAAAATACTTTTCAAAAAATTTCTTTATCTTATCAATTATAGTTTGTTTTTTTTCTGCTCTGTTTCCTCCTCCAAATCTTCTCATTTCTGGTAATATCTTTTCTATATCAGTACCAGTTGTCTTAACTTCTCCATTTCTAAAAGAATTATCTAAAAACTTTCTTGTTTCTTTTTCCTTTAAGTTTTCTTCCTTAATCAATTTTTCTAAATCTATTTCTTTTTGTTCTCTTACAAACTTAGTCCAATCACTATATACATTTGTATCTGCATTGATTTTTGAAATAAATTTGTCTATCAATTCTTTCTTTGAACGAAGTGCTAAACTTGATTTTATAGCCTTATCAATAGAACCTAGTATTTCTTTATCTTCACAATTTGAATCATGATATTTAGCAACTAGCATTAAAATATAATCTATATTTACTTCTACTTGTTTTACAAGTTCCATTTCAAATACTATATCTTCTTTAATGCTTTCCTCTTCTTCTGGTTTTGATTTATATTCTTCGTATAAATCTGTATATGTTCCTATATAATCTTGAAAATCTCTTTCTGATAATATTTCATTGCCTGCAAATTTATCAAATGAAGATAATATATTTCTAAGTCTTAAAATATTTCCCATTAGCACTATAAAGTCTTTTTTATTTTGTTCTCCAATTATTTGCTCTCCTAATGGATATTTTTGAAGAAGCATTGCTATTCTCTCTTCATACCCTATATGTTTTCTTCCTTTTTCATCTTCATAGCCATAATAGTAATCCTCATAAGATTTAAGTAGTACTATTCCACTTGCATTTTTATCTCCAAATAGTGCAATAGCATCATTAGTAGCTTCTTCTAAATCTCTAAAACATACAATATTTCCATAAGTTTTTACAGAATTTAAAATTCTATTTGTTCTCGAATATGCTTGTATCAATCCATGTTGTTTTAAGTTTTTATCCACCCATAATGTATTTAATGTTGTTGCATCAAAACCAGTTAAAAACATATTTACTACTATTAGTAAATCAACCTCTCTATTTTTTACTCTATCTGATAAATCTTTATAATAATCTTGGAATCCATTACCCTCTGATGAAAAATTTGTTTTAAATTTCTTATTATATTCTCCTATAACAAAGTCTAAAAACTCTCTTGAACTTTGGTCTAGTAAATCTGTTTCAAACTCTTCATCTTCTAATATTCCATCACTATTATCTTCTTCATTAGGTGCATAGGAATATATTGTTGCAATCGTTAAATCTTTATGCTTTTCTTCTAATTGCTTTTTAAATTCTAAGTAATACTTTTTAGCCATTGGAATTGAACTTACAGCAAATATTGAGTTAAATCCATTTACTCTTTGTCCTTTTAAATCATAAAATGAATTTCTTTTTGTTTTTTGGTCAAAATGTTCTATTATGTATTCTACTATTTTACTTACTCTTTCATGTGCTGAAAGTGCTTCTTCTGTATTTATAGCTGCAACTTCTTTATCTGTCATTCCTTCTTTTTCTTTTACTGTATTTACATAGTCTATTCTAAATGGCAATACATTTCCATCATTAATTGCATCTACTATTGTATATGTATGCAGTTTTTCTCCAAATGCTTGCTCTGTTGTGCAGAAATTTGGATTCGACTTATTTACAGCATTTTTCGAAAATATTGGTGTTCCAGTAAATCCAAATAAATGATAATTTTTAAAATTCTTAACTATCAATTGATGCATGTCTCCAAATTGAGAACGGTGACATTCATCAAATATTAGTACTAAATGTTTTTGATATGCGGGATGATTTTTGTTTCTTTTTACAAATTCACTAAGTTTTTGTATTGTTGTAACGATAATTCTTGATGTATCATCTTCTAATTGCTTTTGCAATATTTTTGTACTTCTATTTCCATTTGCAGCACCTTTTTGAAATCTATCATATTCCTTCATTGTTTGATAGTCTAAATCTTTTCTATCAACTACAAATAAAACTTTATCAATATAATCTAAATTTGATGCAAGTTGTGCAGTTTTAAATGAAGTAAGTGTTTTTCCAGAACCTGTTGTATGCCATATATATCCACCTGCTTCAATTGTCCCCATTTTTTTATAATTTGTAGAAACTTCTATTCTATTTAATATTTTTTCTGTTGCTACAATTTGGTAAGGGCGCATTACAAGTAACATATTTTCTGATGTAAAAACACAATATTTTGTAAGTATATTTAATATTGTATGTTTTGCGAAAAATGTTCTCGTAAAGTCTACTAAATCTGGAATAACTTTATTACTACTATCTGCCCAATAAGAAGTAAATTCAAAACTATTACTTGTTTTTTTACTCTTATTTCTAGTACTATTCTTTTCTTTTACATGATTTTCTCTTGTTGTATTTGAATAATATTTTGTGCTTGTACCATTAGAAATTACAAATATTTGAATATATTCATAAAGTCCACTTCCAGCCCAAAAACTTTCTCTTTGATATCTATTTATTTGATTAAATGCTTCTTTTAAAGCTACGCCTCTTCTTTTTAATTCTACATGTACTAGTGGAAATCCATTTACAAGTATTGTCACATCATATCTATTTTTGTAACTTCCATCATTTTCTTCATATTGATTTATAACTTGTAACCTATTATTATGAATACATTTTTTATCTATTAATGTAATATTTTTACTTGTCCCATCATCTTTTTTTAGTACCTGAATATTATCTTCTTGTATCTTTCTTGTTTTTTCAACTATTCCATCATTATTATTACAAATATTATCATTAAAAAATCTTTCCCATTCACTATCTGTGAAGTTATATTTATTTAATAACTCTAATTGTTTACGTAAATTATTTATAAGTGTGTTAGAATCATGTATTTGTAAATAATCATAGCCTTGTTCTTCTAGCATTTTAATAAATTCTTTTTCTAATGCTGCTTCACTTTGATATGAATCAGAACGCTTTTGTGTTGGCTTATATTCAGTTACTACTGTTGAATTACTCATTTCCATTACTACATTGTATTTACTCATAACTTACTCCTTATTTTCTACTTTTAATTCTTTGAAATTTAATAATTTATCTCTATAATACTCATATTGTTTTCTTCTAGCTTCTATTTCTGCTGGAAGACCTTCAGTAATGTCATTACATAGTTTATCAAATCTATCTAAAATTGATACTATCTTTTCTTGTTCTTCTATTGGTAAAATAGGTACCATTATTTTTGATAATTTAGGTCCCGTTGTTGTTGCTCTAGTTGTAAATGCAGCATATCGTATAATTGTTTTTCTTACTACATTAGTTGAAAAATAATATGCACAAAATTTAGGTAATAATAGATTAGTTATTGGTCTTGCTCTTAAAACAAAGCCACTAAACACACAATCGGAAACATCTTCTATTAATGTACTAGACATTCCTATATCTTCCTTCGTTTCAGATGTTCTTGTGAAAAACACATCTCCTTTTTTTGCACTATACCTTTCTATTTCATCTTGCGAAACATCAACCAGTCCTTTAAAAGATTTAGCATTAAGCCATCGCTTATTATACACATCTGTAAAATTTATAATTGGTTTTCCTTTTCCAAAAGCTGATTTTTCCTTATTTAATCCATTTCTTATCTCAAATAATTCTCCAACAGACATAAACTTTACATCTTTTCTATTAAATTTTAATAAATAATTTAAGTAAAAATTATATTGTTTCTTTCTTGTTTCTAATTCTGCTTCTAATTCTGCTTCTAATTCTGTAAAATTGTCTAATATTCGTACTATTTCATTTTGTACTTCAATTGGTGGTACTGGTATTTTTACTTGACATAGATACTTAAAGTGCCTTTCATAATTATTATACCTATTATAATTATTTGAAATAGCATAAAAAATAAATTTAGCATTATTATTTTCATCGTTAGTTTTTATTATTTTTAAACCATCTGCACCTTGTACAAACGAAAAATCGATAAATTTTATATGTTCACTATGATCACCAAAACAAATATACTTATCTTTAGGAATATTTTTATCAAAATCATCATAATAACCTGAAATTTTTTCTATTTCTTGGGATACTATAGGAATTTTCCCTTTCAATCTATACTCATTTTTTTTAACTTTAAATGATGGTGTAACTATTAATAGTTTTTTTAATTTTAATAGTTCATCGATACTTTTATATTCCACTCCATTAGGGCATAACTTTTCTATTAATACTTCTAATTTACTCATTATTACACCTCGATTTCTTTTATTATTTTATCTATCTCAGCACGAAGTGTATTTTCTCTTGCTACTATTTCTTCTATTTGCTTGTTTAGTTCTACTATATCGATTATTTCCCTTGTATCTTCTTTTTCTACATAAGTTGAAACAGATAAATTATAGTCATTTTCTCCTATTTCAGTATTTGAAACTAATTTAGCTACATATTCTATATCTTTTCTGTCTGTGAATATTTTTACAATATTTTCTATATTTTCATCAGTTAATTTATTATTGTTTGTAACCTTTACACATTCTTTTGAGGCATCTATAAATAAAATATTATTATCTTTTTTGCTTTTCTTTAATACCATTATACATGTTGCAATTGATGTACCAAAGAATAAATTGTCTGGTAATTGGATAATACAATCAATAAAGTTATTATCTACTAAATATTTTCTTATTTTTTGTTCTGCTCCACCTCTATAAAATATTCCTGGAAAACATACTATTGATGCTGTTCCATTTGTTGCAAGCCAAGATAAAGAATGCATTATAAATGCAAAATCTGCTTTTGATTTAGGTGCTAATACTCCTGCTGGAGAATATCTTGGATCATTTATTAAAAGTGGATTTTCATCTCCTGCCCATTTTATAGAATATGGTGGATTTGATACTATTACTTCAAATGGTTCGTCATCCCAATGTTGTGGATTTGTTAATGTATCTTCACATGCTATATTAAATTTATCATATCCTATATCATGTAAAAACATATTTATTCTACATAAGTTATATGTAGTTAAGTTGATTTCTTGTCCGAAAAAACCGTTTCTTACATTTTCTTTTCCTAATATTTTAGCAGATTTTAAAAGTAATGAACCTGAACCACAAGCTGGGTCATATACTTTATTTACTGATTTTTTTCCTGCCACTGCAAGTCTTGTTAATAATTCACTTACTTCTTGAGGAGTAAAGAATTCTCCTCCAGACTTTCCAGCATTAGATGCATACATTGACATTAAAAATTCATAAGCATCTCCAAATGCATCTATAGAGTTACTTTTATAATCATCTAATTTAATATCTGCAATGCCATTTAATATTTTTACTAATTTATCATTTCTTTTAGCAACTGTTGCACCTAATTTATTACTATTTACATCTATATCATCAAATAATCCTGCAAAATCATCTTCACTTTCTGCTCCTTTTGCAGAATTTTCTATATTATTAAATACTTTTTCTAATGTTTCATTTAAGTTTTCATCATTTTTTGCTTTTTTGCAAACATTACAGAATAATTCAGAAGGCAATATAAAGAATCCCTTTTCTTTCACTAATTCTTCTCTTTGTGTTTCTGCAACTTCATCTGGTAATTTTGCATAATCAAAATCTTTATCTCCTGCTTTTCTTTCTCCTTCATTTATGTAGTTTGTTATATTTTCTGATATGTATCTATAAAACATTATTCCTAATATATATTGTTTAAAGTCCCATCCATCAACAGAACCTCTTAAGTCGTCTGCTATTGACCATATTTTTTTATGTAGTTCTTCTCTTTCTCTCATATTTTGATTCTTCATTTTTAATTTCCTTTCAATACATTTATTATTTCATCTATTTTTAGTTTAGATTAAACTTATTTTTTTATTTTAAGTTAAAGTATTTTACTATATTATCTGACTCTAATTTGTAACAATACACTTCATCAAAAGACATTGTAGATAAATATGTATTCTCTTTTTTTAAACTTTCAAAAGCTTCATCTTCATTATTTCCAGATGAAATCCCTATAACTTGTGTATTAGCACAATCCGGTTCAATTGATTCTGAATTTGGTTGGTAAGTACTACCTTCATTTGTTAAAAATATATAAGTGTTCATAATTCTAGCTCCTAAAAAATTAATTTTGTTAGTCTGTTTTTATTTTAATTTTCATTGACATTTTATCATTTTAAATGTAAAATGTGTATATTATATTTATAAATGTTTTGCTCTGTTAATCCATTATAACGGTTACGATTAAGTCGTGGTCTAGGATTAATGGAGCTTTATTTTTTGTATTAATTTTAAAATTATTTTATCATTTTTTTCCAAACTAATAAATAGATCTTTACAAATTTTTCTAAAAAGTTTATTTTATCAAAGGGTTTGGGATTTTATCCCATTGAATAGAATCCGTGTGAACAGATTCAGTGCTTGCTAGGACAAAAAATTCATTTTTTCATAAATTTTAGGTCTTTTAAAAAGTAGAAATTCGAGTACATAAAAAGTTCTTTTTGTACCAAATAATTTACCAATTAAATTTTAATAAGTAATTTATTTGTTCTAATTTTATTCTATATAAATTGTTTTATTAGTCTGTAAAAGTGCAAATTTATTCTCTTAATTTGTGTCTAGAATTAAACTTTATTAATTTTATTTTAGTATTTTTAATTCCGTTTAGCTTTTATATTTAAAGGGTATTTTAAAAAATTTAAAATACTTGTCCCGGTTTTAGAATTTTAAAGTGCTGTTTATTTATAGAAAAAGAAAAAAATCAAAAATAAATGTATCCTTTTTCAAATTTTAAGTGCTGTTATATGTAGAAGGAAATTTCAAAATATCCATTGACAACATTAAAATGTTATGTTAAATTCTGACTCACAGGGTGCATATATCACATAGAATTTAACTTAAACATTTTGAAAAAGTACTTATTAAAGTAAGAAGTTAGAGGAGGTGTGATTATGGAAAAACTTGATAATATAGTTATGTATTCACCAGAAGATGTTAGAAAGCTTCTTCATTTAGGTAATGCTAAATGTTTAGAATTATTCAATTCAAAAGATTTTCCTAGCATAAAAATTGGTAGAGC
>CALXUS010000021.1 GCA_944391745.1 uncultured Clostridia bacterium | reverse complement strand
TAATAGCTACTAAAAATCAAGGAAAAATAGAAGGTGCCAAAAAAGCATTAGAACATTATTTTAAAAATGTTGAAATAAAAGGAATACCAGTAGAATCAGATGTACCAGACCAACCTGTAAACAAAGAAATTTATCAAGGAGCAAAAAATAGGGTAAAGAATTTAAAAAAATATGCAAAAGAAAATAACATTTCTGCAGATTTATTTTTAGGAATAGAAAGTGGAATAAATGACTTATTAGGAAGATGGATGATTACTAACATTGCTGTAATTGAAGATAATAAAGACTTTGAAAGTTATGGTACAAGCCCATCATTTCCAGTTCCAGATAATTTAGTACAAAAAGTGCTAGATACAAATTTAAGTGAAGCGATGGATAGTGTTTTAGGAGAAGATAAAGAAAGACATAATCATTGTGGAGGTATTCAATTATTAACACATAATGAAATTTCAAGAATAGATTTAACAGAATATGCATTTATAATGGCATTAACAAAATATATTAATGGAGAAAAATGGAGATAAAAATGAAATTATATTTATCATCATATAAACTAGGCGATAAAACAGAAGAACTAAAAAAATGGATTATAGAGCATAATAATAAAATATGTTTAATCCCTAATTCAAGAGATGTTTTCCCAGATGGCGAAAGGAAAACAAAAGGAATACAAGCAGATGTTAAAGATTTAGAAGATTTAGGATTTGATGTTACTGTAATTTCATTAAAAGATTATTTTAATAGAAAAAAAGAATTATGCAAAAGATTAGATGAATTTAATGCCTTTTATGTAATTGGAGGAAATACATTTGCATTAAGACAAGCAATGTATTTAAGTGGGTTTGATGAATATTTAAAATCAAGAGAAGATAAACCAGATTATTTATATGCAGGATATAGTGCCGGGATATGCGTACTCGCAAAAGACATGCATGGCTTAGATGTTTGCGATGACCCAAGTATTAATCCGTATGGAATAGAGACAATATGGGAGGGATTGGGATATTTTGATTACATATTTCTTCCACATTATAAATCTAATCACAAGGAAACAAAGTTAATAGACGATTCAGTAGAATATTGCAATAAAAACCATATAAAATATAAGACTCTCCATGATGGAGATGTGATAATAGTGGATACAAGTAAAAGATAAAGTAAGAATAGTAAATAAAATAATAAATTTAATTAAAAGAAAATTGTACTACTATACAAATTCAATGATAGCATTATAAAAAAATAATAGCTTATAGGGTAGAAGTTATTGTAGTATGGGAAGGAATTATAATGGAGCATTTAATTAAATGCATATTAGAGCAAGAAAATCTTGATTATACACAAATAGTGAAATCAAAAAATGGATTCACTAATATAGTTTACTTTGTAGACTCAATGGTTATAAAAATAGCATTAGAAGAAGAAGGAAAAAAGAAACTAGAAAAAGAGATTAATATCTATAAAAACATAAAATTAAATAACATTCCCAAATATATAGCTAGTGGTCAACTTGATAATTGCATATATTTGATTATTTCAAAAGTAAATGGCAGAAGATTATATTCTGTTTGGCATAGCTTAAATGATTTTGAAAAAGAAAAATGTCTAGAGAAGATATCAAATGTTTTGAAAGAGTTTAATAATCAAAATGCAAATTTCCTAGATAAAGAATATAAAATATATGATTGGGAAGGTTTTATAATAGGTAAATTAAAAGAAAATAAGCAAGGGTTAGATAAATTAGGTATTGAAACAGAAAAAATATCATATTTTATAAAGAATAATGATATATTTAAAGAGAATTCATATGGACTTGTACATAATGATGCTCACTTTGATAATTTCATATATGATAATGGTAATATTTCTATGATTGATTTTGATAGAGTTATATATGCACCTAAAGATTATGAAGTAATGATTTTTAAAACAATGTGTGATAATCCTAGTAAATTTGCAAGTGAAGAAGATGAAGCAAATGTTTATAATGAAGATTTTGTTCATGTTTATGATTGGTTTAAAAAGTATTATAAGGAATTATTTATGGTTCCTAATGTCGAACAAAGAATAAAAATATATCAATTCAACTACCTTTGTGAACAGGCGTTGAAAATGGAAAATCGTGCAATTGGTAATCATTGGGCAAAAGAATTAGCTAATAAATTAGACGTATAAAAATAAATAATAAGAGATTATATTAGTGAAAAAAATGACGAAGATGAAATAGAAATCTAAAATTAATAATTATTGAAACGGAAAATTCAAGAATAGATTTAACAGAATATGCATTTATAATGGCATTAACAAAATATATCAATGGAGAAAAATGGAGATAAAAAATTAAATTATATTTATCGTCATATAAACCAGTAAATAGAGCAAGAAGTGAAAAATAAATTAGCTGAAAATAAGATAAAAATTGTAAATTACAGAGGAGATATATCATGGACTTTGAATTAGCAGAAAAAGAATTTCAAAAATACTTAGAAAACTATGATGCAAATGATGGGAGTATAGCGTTAAAAATAAGACATACTTATGAAGTTGTAAGGAAAAGTGCATATATAGCTCAAGGGCTAAAACTAGATGACGAAAATATTAAACTTGCAAAGATAATAGCACTATTACATGATATAGGCAGATTTGAGCAAGTGAAACAAACAAAAGATTTTGCAGACAATAAAAATTTTGAACATGCAAATTACGGTGTAAAAGTTTTATTTGAAGACAATTTAATAAGAAAGTTTGTAAAAGATAATAAATATGACAATATAATAAAAAAAGCAATATACAATCATAATAAATATAAGATTGAAGAAGGGCTAAATGATATTGAATTATTACATTGTAAAATAATAAGAGATGCCGATAAACTAGATAATTTTAGAGTAAAAGAAACAGAAGATTTTAAAAATATATTTCCAGGTAAATATAATCCTCAAACAATAAATTATGAGCCAATATCTCCAAAGGTATTTAATGATTTTATGCAACATAAATGTATAAAATTAGAAGATAGAAAAACAATAATTGATTATTGGGTGTGTGTTATTGCATTTATATTTGATTTAAACTTTGATATTTCATTAAAATATGTTAAGGACAACAATTACATAGATGTTTTAATAAATAGAATTGATTATAAAAATGCTGATACAAAACAAAGGATGGAAGATATAAGAAAATGTGCAAAAGAATATGTAGAAGATAGATGTAATAAAAATAGAGGAGAATCTAAATGAAACTAAATTTTATTGGTAATGGGTCTTGTTTTAATACAGCTTTTGGAAACAATTCAGCTTATTATTTAAATAAAGAAAATCAATCATTATTACTAATTGATTGTGGAGAAACTGTGTTTGAACGAATAATGAAACAGAAACTTTTAGAAAACGTAAAAGATTTAGATATATTAATTACACACAAACATACAGATCATATAGGAAGTTTATCTTCTTTATTATTTTATTGTGAGTATGGTAAAGGAATTATACCAACAGTAATATATCCTGATAAAAGCGAAATGCAACAATATTTAGCACTCGTAGGAAATGAACCACAGGCATATAAACTCATTAATCCAGAAGAATGTGAAAAGTATAGAATAAAAGAAATTAAACAGGAACATAGTAAATTTATTAATGCTTATGGATACATTTTAGAGTTAGAAGGAAAAAGAATATATTATAGTGGTGACACAAAAACAATTCAAACGCCTATTATAGAAGCTTTAAAAAAAGGAGTTTTTGATGAGTTTTATCAAGATGTTAGTAGATTTGAGACTCCAGCACATTTAAATATAGAAACATTAAGCAATTTATTTAATAAAGAAGAAAGAAAAAAGATAACTTGTATGCATTTTGATGATGAAATAACAAAAATAAAAGCAGAAAGTATGGGCTTTGATATTTCAAAAGTAAAAAATAATAAAGATATAGAAAGATAAATTATTTGTAGGACTAATAATAAATGAAATAAAGATTGTATTTATGTTAATTATATGATATAAATATTATATAAAATACCAAAGAGGAGAAAAAATGAACTCTGATGACTTAAGAAATAAATTATTAACTGCACAGGATAAATTTAGTTTGCTTTCAAACATGGAAGCACTAAGAGAATATAGTCTGACTGTGGGAGATTTCGGAAGACTAATAAACGAATTTTTAAGTGATAGTGAAAAAGCAAACTTATTTCAAATAGACTCTTTTAAAAATGGAAATCCATATACTAAAAGATGCATATTAGATAATATAAAAGACGCAAGCATTACTCAAAAATTACTATTAGAGCCAGGAATAATCGATAATATAGAACCATATTATGTTAAAGATATAATAAATAAATTACCATCACAAGAAAAAATGCAATTAATTTGTAATAGGGATTTTATGTCAAAGTGTAACTTACAGTCTTATGAAATAAAAGAAATGATTGTATCATTACCGGAGGAAAATCAATTAGCAATTTTGAGCAATAGTGCTTATGTTAAAGATACATTAAAAATTGAGATTTTTAATATAAGTGAAATAATAGTTAATATGCAAAAAGATGAAAATAAATTAGCTTTAATTGGTAAATATTCTTTAGATAGCTTTAATTTAACCAAAATTGTATCAACCCTAAATGACAAGAACAAAGACACTTTTCTTCTAGGAAATAAAAAAATAGACACTTTTAATATAAGAGAAATTTTAAAAAGCTTTGATGCAAATAGTTTAATGAATTTTTTCATAAATAATGCTGAATATTGCAAAGATAAAAAAATAAAACCTCATGAAATCATATCAAAATTATCGGCAGATAAACAATTACAAATTGCACAAAATTTGATTACAAGTGGTTTTGATAAAGACACCAAAATAAAAATAGTTGCTACTTTGAGCAATGAAGTAAAAGATAAATTAAATAAAGAAAATTATCCAGCTGAATATCAAAAAGCATTAAGTTTGAAAAGCAAAGAAGGATATCTTGACATAGAACTAGATAGAAATCCAGAAGACTATAAAGGATTAGATGAGCTTATGGCAGTAAATCCTGAAAGGTTTTCAAGTGAGCAAAAAAATAGGTTAAAACAATTATGTGCTATTTGTCCAGAAATGGGAATAGCTAATACTATAAATGGTGTGTATTTTAGTTCTACAGGAAAAGAATTTTTAGAAGGTGAAAATTGGATAGAATCAGTTTTAAGTAGAATAAAACCAGAATATTCTAAAGCACAGAAAGTAGCAATTATAGATAATGCTATAGGAAGAAGAATAAGTTATACTCCAAATTTTGATACAGAGACTTTTGTACCATGGGATAGTAGGGCTTTATGGAAAATTATTAGTACAGGATATGGAGTTTGTAATGGAATTTCTCGAATTGAACAATACATGTTAGAACAAGTAGGAATTCCAAGTAAAATGGTTAGTTCAGGAAAGCACGCTTTTTTAAAACTTGAAAATATGGAATTTGAATTAGCAAATGGAGAAAAGGTAACAGGGACAACTATAGTTGATCCAACATGGGATTTAGATGTCCAAAGATATGGTTGTAAACCAAATAATTTATTCTTAAGTTATGAAGAAATCAGAAAGAAAGACATAATGGCAGATGGAACAGATAGGGAAAGTCATAAAAATGATGAAGAATTGCAAGATGCTACTTTTACTTTAGACCAGCAAAGCCTTAGAAAAATATGCGCAAGTGTTGGACTCGCAAGACCAGATGGAAAATTTCCAGGAGTTGATTTTATTGAAAAAGCTAAACAAATTGATGAACTTTGTGCAGATGAACCAGAAAAAAATATAGAAGCACAGTTAAAATTAGTACAAAAAGTATGTCCAGAATTTGCACAATGTCAAAATTCGACAATGTTTATACTTAAATCTTTATCATTTAATAATCCTAATTTGAAATTTAAAAAATGTGTTATTAATAGAGTATATGAAAAAGACGATAAAGATAAAAAGCCTGTATTATTTGTTTATTTTAACTCAGACAAATTTGGAAAAAAGTTTTACTATGCAGATAAAGAACAAGGACAGTTTATTGAATTACCAAGTAAAGAATTTGAAAAAAGATTTGAATGCTTTGAAAATGATATAAAGAAAAATAATGGACATAGATTTTGGGAAGATACAGAACAAAATATAAATATACAACATACAGAAGAAAAAGAAGTCGAGGGAGGAGACAGATGAGTATATTTAATAAAATAATTGATTTTTTTAAAAATCTATTTAAAAAAGACAAAACTAAAATGATAGAGGCTCCACAACAAAATGTTGAAATAAATCAAAATGATATACAACATAATGAAATAATATATAATAACCAAAGTACAAATAATCAAAGTGGTTTTGTTAATTCTCTTAAGGTTGATGCAAAAGATATTCAAACAGAAGAAAAGGGACCTATTGAAACTCCAATTTGTGATGGAGATGGACTAGGTATAAAAAATGATGTTAGTTACTAGGGAAGGATTTATAAAACATGAAAATAATATATGGAACAAGTAATAAAAATAAAGTTACAGCAATGGAAAAAATTCTAGAAGAAAATAATGCAAATTTTGAATTATATACATTAAAAGACATTGGATTTAATAAAGAAATAATAGAAGACGGAAAAACTTTTGAAGAAAATTCAAATATAAAAGCAATGGCAATAAAAGAATTTTGCAATGAAAATAATATAAAAGACAAAATAATAATTACAGATGATTCAGGACTTTGCATAGATAAGTTAAATGGCGAACCAGGTGTTTATTCTGCTAGATATGCAGGACCTAATGCAACACAAGTTCAAAGTCTTACAAAAGTATTAGATAAAATGAAAGATTATCCTAATAAAGAAGATAGAAAATGTACTTTTGTAACAGTATTAACCGCTATTCTTCAAGATGGAGAAAAGATAGTAGCCAGAGGAGAATGTAAAGGAACAGTTGCAAAATCTATGGGAAAATTAGGAGGACTAACTTACATACCAATTTTTATTCCAAATGGATTTGATAAGCCTTTAAGTGACTTAGATAAAGAAACTTTTGAAGCAACACATAATCATAGAGATTTAGCCGTAAAACGATTATTATCAGAATTTAAGAAAAGAAATATAGAGTAGAAAAGAGGACATTATATGGAAAAATTTGAATTAGTAAATAAAGATGGAGAAAAAACAGGAAATATAATAACCTTAGAAGAATTAGAAAAAAAGAACAGAAAAAGATTTCCAGAAGGATGCTATTTACCTGTTGCAGGAATAGTAATAATTAATGAAAATAATGAAATTTTACTAGAAAGAAGAAGTATGAAAAAAGTTTTTGGTGCTGGAATGTGGGGAACTTGTGCAGGAAAAGTTGATTATGGTGAAACACCTATTGAAGCAGCTATAAGAGAAGCATCAGAAGAAATTGGAATAAAATTTGATAAAGATAAATTAAAACCATTAGCGACAAGCATAATAAGAGATGGAAGATATACAATATATTATGTAAAAGAAAATATTCAACTAGACCAATTTAAGATTCAAGAAAGTGAATTAGATGAAGTAAGATATTTTAAAATAGATGAAATTGAAAAACTAGAAAATAGTTTATTTGACTGGACTGAATATGTTAAAGAGCTATTAAAAAAAGAAGCATAAATAATATAAGATATGAAAGGTGTATATTATGGAAAAAATAACGATGCTGGGAACTGGACACGGTTTTACATTTGATTTATATAATACTTGCTTTCTACTAGAAAATGATAAACAAAATTTCTTAGTAGATACAGGCGGTGGTGTAGAAATTGTTAAAAACTTAAACGCAAAAGGATTTAAACTTACAGATATACACGATATATTTATATCTCATTGTCATACAGACCACATTTTGGGTTTAGCTTGGATTTTGAAAAAAGTTTCAGGATATTATATTCAAGGGTATGAAGGCAAATTAAATATTTATGGAAATAAAGAAGTAACTGAAGCCGTAAAGAACATATATTATTCAGTTCTTCCAAAAAAGAAAATACAGATAATTAACGAAAAAGTAAATATTCATACATTACAGGATAATGAAACACTAGAAATTGCAGGAGAAAAAATTACTTTTTTTGATGCTCATGCTAGCAAAAATCTTTTATATGGATTTGAAACAATCTTGCAAAATGGAAAAAAGTTAATCTTTCTTGGTGATGAAACTTGCAATCCAGATATATATAATAGATTAATTGGCGCAGATTATGTAATGCATGAAGCATTTTGTTTAGGCACAGAGGAAGAAAAATTTAAGCCATTTGAAAAACATCATTCAACTGTAAAAAGTGTATGTGCAGAAATGAATAAATTGAATATTAAAAATCTTATTTTATATCATACAGAAGAAAGTCATAAAAATAAAAAAGAGTTGTATACAAAAGAGGCAAAACAATATTTTGATGGAAATGTAATAGTGCCAAATGATTTAGATGAAATAGTACTATAAAAATGTATGGAAAATAGGTGGAAGATAAATTATGATTTATTATATAGAAAATAAAGCTTTGAAAGCAGAATTAAAAGACGAAACACTTGAACTACCACAAGATTTAAGAAAAAAAATAAATGCAAATTTTGAAAAAATGAAAAGTACAGGTGCTAATATTTGGAATGGTGAAGTAATGTGTGTTTCTGATGTTAATATTACAGATAAACAAGTAAATATAACATGTAAAAAAACAGACTATGCTCACTATTTATATGGGGAAAGAGTAGGATGCCCAAAAGAGTATGAATGTAAAAACTTAAGTGCCGGTTGTTTATTAGAAACTAGCGACGGATATTATGTTGTTGGAGAATTAGATGATACAACTTCTTATCCAGGAATGCTCCAAGTAACAGGTGGAGGCGTTGACAAAAAGGATATTACTAATGGACATATTGACATATTACAAACAATAAATAGAGAAACAAAAGAAGAAATGAACATTGATTTAGATGATAGTAGTTTAGTTAAAGAAAGTGGAATTTGCTATTTATATATTTCAAATGATGGTGACCAACCAGGGGTACAACTATTTGTAAAAGCCAAGATAAATCTTACCGTAAGCCAAATGCAGGAGTATTTTGAAAGCTATTACAAATACTTAAAAGAAAACGGCTTAGAATTGGAATTTAAAACATTACATTATTTTAGTAAAGACCACTCAACAGAAGATTTAGATAAATTAAATAATCCTAAAAGGTATTATTTAAGATCATTAATGCAATTTGATGCTCAAAGAGATAAAAAAGACCACGAAGATATAGAATTATGAATAAAAAAGGACTTTGAAAACTAAATGTTTTTAAAGTCTTTTTCAATGATAACTTCTTTCCAAATTAAAACCTTTTCATCAAAATTTAAACTTGCATTTAAAGAACTAGAAGAAGGTACATAATGATAATTAAAATTAAAGTTATTTAACTTTAAGTATTTTTCAAACCCTTTTTGTGAAGCTCTGCCATTTGTAATAATTTTGATTATATTTGGATAAAGTTTTAAAAGATTTTTTATATCATTAAATTCAGCATTTCTTATATTACTATCTAAAGACCCTTTTCTATTTGCACGAGAATAAATATCCCATAAAGCAATATGATGTTTATGTAGATAAGAAATTTTTTCATCATAATTATTAAAATTAATCTTCTCACCATCAAAACACATAGAGATAATATTCCAAAATTGATTTGTTTTATTTCCATAGTATTCATATTTTTCAATAGATTTGTCACTTGGAAGACTACCTAAAATTAGTATTTTAGAATTATTATCAATAATTGGTTCGAATGAATTTTTTAGAAAATTATCAGACATAAAATTTAATCCTTTCTAATACATAGTCATAAAACAACTATTTGTAATAATATCATAAATAATTAGTAAAAGCAAAAATATCAAAACATTATTGAATTAAGTGTATAAAAGATGATATTATAAAAGGGGGAAAAATTTATGGGCAATTTAAAAGAAATACAAATTTTATGGGACTATATGAAAATGAATCATAAATTAAAGCATTCAGATTGTATAATAGGATTAGGATCAATGGATACTAATGTGGCTAAAGTTGCATCAGATTTATACCTAAAAGGATATGCAGATAAAATAATTTTTTCTGGTGGACTGGGAAAAATCACATATAAACTTTGGAATGAAACTGAAGCAGAAAAGTTTGCAGAGATTGCCATAAAATTAGGAGTACCTAAGAAAGACTTATTTTTAGAAAAGGAATCCACAAATACAGGAGATAATTTTAGATTTACTAAAAGATTAATAGAAAAAGAAAATTTAAATATAAAAACATGTATTATTGTATGCAAGCCTTTTGATGAAAAAAGAGCTTATGCAGCATTTAGAAAAATAATGCCAGAGTATGAAGCCATAATTTACTCGGAAAAAATTAGCTGTGAAGAATACTATAAGAAAAATGGAGAAGAATGGATTCACGTACTAGTTGGTGACATACAAAGAATGAAATTATTTTATGAAAAAGGTTGGCAAATTAAGATGGAAATTCCAAGTGAAGTTTGGAATGCTTATGAAATACTTGTGAACAAGGGATATAATAAATTTGTTTTGAAAAATGAGCAAGATGATGGAGAAAAGAAAAATATTGAAACAGTACTAAATAAGATTAAAATATAATTTTATAAAAATGTATAAAAAGTAAATAATTTCAAAAAATAGAGATATGAAGAAGATTATCTCTATTTTTTTAATTGTAATTTTGCTATCAGCATTTTTGATTGTAAATATTTTGCAGTCAAGTTTTGCCGAGTCAAATAGATATGCTTATGATGGAAGTAATCTAGATACAAGTAAATATCCAGGATTTAAAGAAAAATTAGATACATTAAAAGCAAATCATCCAAATTGGAATTTTATAATAATGGAAACAGGGCTAGATTTTGAGCAAGTAATAAAAGCTGAGTACACAGGACATTTAGATACACCTAAAAATTTAATTCAAGGGAAAACTGGAGAGTGGATTTGCTCAATATGTGGCGATAGAGTGTATGATACTGGAAACTGGAAATGTGCATCAGAACAAGCTATAAGATACTATATGGATACAAGAAACTGGCTTGTAGATAGCCCTTATTTATTTCAATTTTTAGCAACAGATTATCTACAAACAACTGATGATAGGGTGTATCAATCTTTAAATGGTACATTTTTATATTCAAGAGAAAATGCATCAATAATAAATAGAGTGTGCAAAGAAAAAAATGCCAATCCTTATTATGTTATAGCAAGACTTCTTCAAGAGCAAGGAAATGCCGGTGGAGCTACATCAAAAATGGTTGATACTGATGGAACAGTATATTATAACCTATTTAATATAGGGGCAAGTGGAAATACACAGCAAGAGGTTTACAATAATGCATTAGCAAGAGCCAAAAGAGAAGGTTGGACAAGTATTGAAAAATGTTTATCTGACGGAATTACATTTTTATTTTCTGCATATATAAATAATAAACAAAACTCAATTTATTTAAATAAATTTGATGTTGAATCTTATGGAGGTTTGTATATTAGGCAATATATGCAAAACATCGAAGCACCAAAATCAGAAGGAACATCAATGTATAATAAAATGAAAAATGCTGGACTTTTAGATGAAAATTTAACATTTATAATACCAGTTTATGAAAATATGTCATCTCTTTCATCAAGTTCACCAGATAGCAGCATAGAAGCTTACCCTAAGAATATAAGAGTAAAAGTTGGACATTCAAATGTAATGATAAGAAGCGGAAGAAGTACAACAAGTACGCCTGTTGGAAAAATTACAGATAGTTCAGTAGTTGTGTTATCTGTTGAAAGATATTCAGATGGATGGCATAAAGTTATTTTAGAAGATGGAACGAACGGATATGTGAAGTTTAATACAAGCTATTTGGAAGAAATTGATGATATTACAAATTGTTATGAAGAGGTAACTGTAACAAATAGTGATGTAATATTAAGGGTAGGCCCAGGGTATAGTCAGCTAGAAATAACGCATTTAAACAAAGGACAAGTAATTCATAGAATAGATAACACAGGAAGATATTATATAGACGGCAAAGTATGGGATAGAGTTATACTTTCAGATTCAAGGCAGGGATTTGTAGCAAGAGATAATATTCATAAAATAGATTATAACGAAAGTTTCTATGTAAATGCAGAGGGCGGACTATATTTAAGAGAAAGTCCTGCAGGAAATATAATAAGAAAACTTGAAAATGGAAGTATTGTAACAAGAATAGAATCGGGAGTGCAAGTAGGAAACTATACTTGGGATAAAGTTATAACAGAGGATGGCGCTATTGGATATGTAGCAAGAGAATATTTAGTAAAAGTAGATGGAAGCGACGTACCAGATGAAATGCCAGATGATTCAGGTGACAATGAAATTAATAATGAAGTAATTGAAGGAAATAATGTGGATAATGAAATAATAGAAGATGAAAATAATGTCTCAAATAATGAAGTTAGTGATGAGGATGATGCTTTAAATAACGAAGTAATGGATGAAATAGAAAATTCTGTAATAGATAATGAGATTATTGGAGATAATACAGTTGAAGACGATAGCGAGGCAGATAATGGAGATAATAATGAATCGGAGGACGATGAAGAGGGTTCAGAAAAGCCAGATAATGGAGATGGTGGCGATTCAGAAGATAACAGTAGAATTTTAATAGTAGAGCCATCAGCAACAGCAGACTCAATAGCAGGAGCAATTATAACTAGAGATGAAAAATTAATAACAGGAAATGAAATGGTAGCAACTGGAGATATTGCAAGTATAGGCAGTGAAAAATATACAATTGTAAAAAAAGGAGATAGTACAGGAGATGGATATGTTAAGGCAAACGATTATCTAATAATAAAAGATTATATTATGGAAACAGGAACAGCAAAATTAGAAGGAGTATTCAAAATGGCAGCAGATGTTACAGGAGATAATCAAGTAAAAGCAAATGATTATTTAAAAATAAAAGACCATATTATGTATGGAAATGAACTCTAAAAAGGAGGTATTAATAGTGAAAAAAGTATGTAAAAAATTAATGTTACCTATACTAATAATATATTTTATATTATTTTCAAATCCTAACGTAAAAGCTGCAAATTATAGCTTTAATTTTACCGGACCAAGCGAAGCTACAAGTGGACAAACAGTAACTTTAACAATTACCGCAAATGGTCTAACAGGAAAAGTTAATTTAAGTGCTACAAATGCTAGTCTTAGTAATAATTCTATATGGGTAGAAAAGAATTCGGTAAATATAACTGCAAAAGTTACAGGATTTCCAGCTAAAATAACAGCTACTCCTAGTGAATTAACAGACAATGAATATAATATTGTAAGCATAAGTTCAAAAACTATAACAATAAATCAAAAACAAACTTCATCAGGTGGAAGTAACTCTGGTAATACTGGAAGTGGTTCTACTGGTGGAAGCAACCAAGGAGGCAGTTCTGGAGGTTCAAGTAGTGGTAATTCAGGCAGTTCAAGCGGTTCTTCAGGTAGTTCAGGAAGTACATCAAGTGGTGGCTCATCAAATTCAGGAGGCACTACTTCAGGAGGTGGAACATCAGGAGGTTCAACCAATAGACCAAGCTCAGGAGGAAGTTCTAGTAGTGGTTCAACAAGTAGACCACAAACCGGAACAAGTAGCACAGAATCACCAGATGAAACTTATGTACCAAATGACAGCAATTTAGAAGATGGAAATATAAAATCAAGCAATAATTATTTATCTTCAATTACACTAAGTGCAGGAAATTTATCACCGGAATTTTATAGAGAAACATTTGAATATACAGTAGAAAATCTACCAGAAGAAATAAATGAAATAGAAATAAATGCAACAGCAGAAGACGAAAGAGCACATATAAGTGGCTTAGGAGTTGTATCACTAAATCCTGGAGAAAATAGAATACAAATAGGAGTAACAGCTGAAAATGAAAATGTTAGAGAATATGTAATAATCATAAATAAAAAGCAAGAGTTAACTGAGTCAGATTTAAGATTAAGTGATTTAGAAGTTAGTCAAATAAACAAAAATGGAGAATTTACTAAATTAAACATACCATTTAATAAAGAAATTTTTGAATATGATATAGAAGTAGAAAATGATATAGTTGACTTAGATGTTAATCCAACAGTAGAAAGAGAAGGAATAATAGTAGAAACACAAGGTGAAAAAAATTTGAAAGATGGAGAAAATGTTGTATCAATAACATTGTCAGCACAAAATAATGAAACTATGCAAACAAATTATGTAATTAAAGTTAAAAGAAAATCTAGCCTAGAAGCATCAGCAGAAGTAATAAAAGAAGATGAAACATGGAAAATAGTTGTTATAGGAATATCACTATTAATACTAGTTACAGAGATAATTGCGTATATTTTAATGAGAAAACACAGTAAAACTTTATAAAATAATGTCTTGACAAGTATAATTATTAGATATAAATTATAAACAAGAATTCGTTACTATTCTATACCTTACCTAAGGAGGAGGAACTTATGATAAATAACAAAGAAATAAGAGTTTCAACCAATACGAAGCGGGTAAATGAAGCTGAGGTTGGAACGGAATTCAAATTATCTGTTACAATACCAAAAGACATTCAAGTGACCCAATTGAAAGTACTGTTTAATATGGAAGGAGAGAACCCTTCTGTAGTAAAGGAAATGGTTCTTGACCAAAGTAACAATAGACAAATCAACTATAACAAATACACTGCAAAAGTAACTCTTGATAGAATAGGAAATTACTACTATTATTTTTCCTTTAAAGATGGTTACGGAAACAATCAAGCAATCAAACTTAGTAGGGAAAATAATAAACCTATCATTACGATGGGAGAAGCACCTTATTGGAGAATTCTGGTCATTCAAAAAGATTTTAAGGTTCCTGACTTTGCAAAAGGAACAATTTATTATCAAATTTTTATCGACAGATTCAATCATGGTTCGAACGGAAAAGAAAACCAGGGCATTAAGGGAAGAAACTACCGTAAGTGGGGAGAATTTCCTAATTTCAAAAGGAATGAAAAAGGTAAGTTTCACAACAATGATTTCTTTTGTGGAAACTTAAAAGGAATCGAAGAAAAACTTCCATACTTTAAAAGCCTTAGTGTAGGAGTGCTTTATATTTCGCCTATCAACTTTAGTTTGTACAGATATGATAGGTATGCTGCAACTAACCATTTGATGATTGACCCTGATGTAGGTACGTTTGAAGATTTGGCAAGACTCCACAGGAAAGCTAATGCAATGGGAATTCATATCGTATTGGATATGGCACTTAACCACTGTTCAGACGATAATCCCATTTTCAAAGAAGCTATTTCTAATCCTAATTCACCTTATAGGGATTGGTTTTACATTGATAATAATGGAAACTATCGCTATTGGTATGGAGAATTTGTGGATATGCCTGTATTCAATCAGGCCTCTCAAGGATACAGAGATTATGTATATGGAGAAAATGGCGTTATTGCAAAATTTGCTCCTTTTGTTGATGGATTCCGTCTTGACGTAGCTGAAGAACTTTGGCCTGACGTTCTTGAAGGAATTAGAAACAGGGCAAATGAGAATAAGGCACACGTAATAATTGCAGAATATTGGAATAGGGCACAAACAAGTTATCTGGGAAAATGTTTTGACGGTACAACCAACTATCTTTATACAAATGCAATGTACAAGTGGTTAATGGACGGAGAATATCATTATTTTGCTCAGCAGATTAATGATTTGCTCGAAAATTATCCTCATGAAGCAGTTTGTACTATGATTAATTCACTTGACACTCATGATATTGTAAGAGCACTTACAATTATCTCTGGAAAGTGGATGAGGCATGGACTTGACAGAAGGTGGGACATCGATAAATATCCTAGCCCGTGGCATAAAATAGTGAATGGGTTAATACAGTTCTTTACAGACCAGTTTAGGCAAGATGAGTTTATCTTTGATAGGCTTACTCCTAAAGAGTATAGGAGAGCCAAAAAATTGCTTGAAATTCTTCTTGTTATAGATTACACTCTGCCTGGAAATCCCTGCATTTTATATGGCACAGATGTAGGACTTCACGGATACAAAGATCCCTTTAACCGCAAATGTTTTCCTTGGGACCGCATTGATAAAGATTTACTCCACGTTCACAAAAGGCTTGGTGCAATGCGCAGGCATAACCGTAAATCACTTATGGATGCAAACTACAAACTTATCAGGTGTGATGATGTACTTTGTTACGAAAGAAACAACTTGCTTGTTGTAGCAAATAGGTACAAACCTCAAGAAATTAATATCCCGAAAGAATTCCAGTGTTCTGAAATTATTTATGCAACTAACAAAATGCAAAAATCGACAACGAGGATTCTTGGAGAAACAGCTATGATTTTAAGAAGGTGATAAATGTCTAACCACTATCGAAAAAGAAAATTCTTTTTTGATAGTGGCTTTTTATTTTATGGAAAGAACAAAATGTAAAATTTTATGAAAAAGACAGTACGCAACATAAAAAATTAACACATATTTACTGTTGACTAATAATATTTGTAATGTTAAAATATAATCGAAAATTATGTCGAAAACGGAGGAAAAAATGAAACAAAAAAATACATTAAGTAAAGTAATATCAATGCTTACAATATGTACGCTATTATTTTACATAATTTATAATTTGTTAACAGGGACAGTAAATGCTGCTTATTCTTCAAATAGATATACTTATGATGGAAATAATTTAGACACAAATGCTTATCCTGGATTCAAAGAAAGAATTGACTCATTAAAACAAAGTCACCCTAATTGGACTTTTACAATAATGGAAACTGGATTAGATTGGAACCAAGTAATTACAGCCGAAACAGCTGGACACTGGGGTTCACCATTAAATCTAATACAAGGAAAATCAGGAGCTTGGATTTGTGCAACTTGTGGAGATCATCCTTATGATAATGGGTCATGGAAACATGCATCAGAAATGGCAATAAGATATTACATGGATCCAAGAAATTGGCTTACAGATAATTCTAATTTATTTCAATTTTTACAATTAGACTACATAGAAACAACTAATGATCAAATATATAATGCATTATCAAATACATTTTTGCATAATATTGATTATGCTACAGAAATTAATGAAGCATGTAAAGAAACTAATGTTAATCCATACTACGTAGTAGCAAGAGTAATTCAAGAACAAGGTACCGGTGGTGGATCTACATGGAAAATGGAATCAGATGGCGTTACATATTACAATTTATTTAATATAGGAGCAAGTGGAAATTCTTATGATGAAATTATTGCAAATGCTTTAGCTACTGCAAAATCAAGAGGTTGGACTAGTATAAAAGCTAGTATAAAAGGCGGAGTAGATACTTTAAATGCATATATTAATGCAGGACAAAATACACAATATCTTAATAAATTTGATGTAGAGCCTTATGGAGGAACTTATTCAAGACAATACATGCAAAATATAGAAGCTCCAAAAAATGAAGCCAGCAGAATGTATTCATGCATGGTAGATGCAGGATTATTAAATCAAAGTTTGAATTTTATAATACCAGTATTCAAAAACATGCCAGGAACGGTTTCACAATCTCCAGATGGAGTAGGTGAAATATATCCAAAAAATATTAGAGTAAAAGAAGGACATTCAGATGTTATGCTTAGAGATGAACCAAGTACTAATGGCAAAGAAGTAGCAAGAATAGCTGATTCAAGTGTTATATTACTATCTGTTGAAAGACTAAGCAATGGATGGCATAAAGTTGTTTTAACAGATGGAACTTGGGGATACTTAAAGTTTGATACATCATACTTAGAGGAAATAGACGATATAACAAATTGTTATGAACAAAAAACTATAAATGCAGATAATGTTTCAATGTATGCAGGTCCGGGAAGTGAACAAACAGTAATAACAACATTATCTTTTGGACAATCAATTACAAGAATTGATAATACAGGTAGATACACATTTGGAGGAACAACTTGGGATAGAATACTTTTAGCAGATGGAAGACAAGGATTTGTTGAAAAAAAATATATAAGTGACCAAGATTCTAGCCAATTATTTACAATCAGAGCTGATGGAGGATTATTCTTAAGAAGCTCAGCATCAACTAGTGAAGACAATAAAATAAGATTATTATCAGATGGAACAAAAGTAACAAGAATAGGTTCTTATACTGTAAACGGAAAAGAAGAAACAGTAGACGGATACTACTGGGATTATATAATTACACCTGATGGTGCAAAAGGTTATGTAGCAAGAAATTATTTAAGAGATAGTAATGGAAATTTACCAGAAGCTTTTACAACTAAAGTAGAAGTAGAAATAAAAGAAGAAAATAAAGAAATACTTGTTACTCCAAATGCAGATATAGATGATATTAAAGAAAAAGCAGGCTCAGAATTATATATGGAAAGAGCTGATGGAAGTTACTTAGAAAACAAAGTATCTAAAACAGGGGATAAAGTTTGGATAAATGATGTTCAATATACTGTAGTAAAAATGGGTGATTGCAGTGGAGATGGAGTAATAAACTCAGCAGACTTACTAAAAATACAAAAATACTTATTAAAAGTTATTGATATGGATGAAAATAGTGTATATTATGTTGCATCTGATACAACTATAGATAATAGTATAAATTCAGCAGATTTATTAAAAATACAGAAATATCTTCTTGGAGTAGGAGAAATAAATATTAATTAGTTAAGGAGTGTAGAATGAAAAAATTAAATAAAGCAATTAGTATAATATTAATATGCCTAATAATGATAATGCTATTCAGTTTTAATAAAGTTAATGCTGCTAGTGCTTCGCTAAGTGCTAGTAGTACAAGTGTTACAGTAGGAACTACAGTAACACTTACTGCAACTATAACTGCTGGAGCATGGAATGTTTCAATAACAGGTAATGGTGTTAACCAGCCTTCAGTAGGTCAAACAGATACAATAGGTAATAAGACAGTAACACTTTCAACTTCTTTTACACCTCAGTCTGCAGGGTCTTATACATTTTATTTAACTGGTGACATGACAGATTTTTCTGAAGACCAAGCTTCGACGGTATCTCAATCAATTACAATAAATGTAACTGATCCAACCCCAGAGCCAACTCCAGAACCAGAACCAGAACCAACACCTGAACCAGATCCAGAGCCAGAAACGCCTACACCGGATCCAGAGCCAGAAACTCCAACACGAGAACCAGATCCAGAGCCTACATTACCTCAAGAAACAAATCCAAATCAAACCACAGAGTCAGAGGTAAAGTCAAGCAATAACTATTTATCAGGAATAACACTAGGAACTGGAACATTATCACCAGAATTCTACAGAGAAACTTATGAATATACAGTTGAGTTTGATGACACCGTTGACTTACATGATTTAACAGAAATAGAAATAAATGCAACAACAGAAAATGATAAAGCAACTGTATCAGGAACTGGAACCATACAATTACAAGAAGGAGAGAATAATATAACACTAACAGTTACTGCAGAAAATGGCTCAGCTAGAGATTATGTTATAAAAATAAATAAACCTGCAGCTATAGAACAATCAACATTAAGATTAAAAACATTAGTAGTAAATGGAATAACAACAGAAGGAACATATCAAACAATTCAAATAGATTTTGATCCAGAAACATTTGAATATGATTTAACTGTTCCTAACAATATATCATCAATTTCAGTAAATCCAACTACTGAAAATGAAGACATTGTTATAGAAACAACTGGGGGAGAAACATTAAATGAAGGAAATAACAGAATTATAATAATTCTTACAAATCCTGATGACGAAACAATGAAAACCACATACACATTAAATATAGAAAGACAGGCGGCCATAGTTGAAAATACCCAAGACAATTCTAAAGAGCAGATGGGAATAATTATTATTGGTTCAGTAATAGGAATAGTTGTTCTAGTTATAGTTATAGTAGCTATAGTAAAACATAGAAAGAGAATGAATAGATATGATTATGACTATGATGATGAAGATGATGATAATGTTAATTATTTAAACAATGAAGATGAAATAGATGATCCATATCCTAATAAAATAATTACAAGAACAGATGATGATGAAAAAGAGAATAACACAAATGATGTAAAACATGAATATAACAATAATGATAGTATTTATCAAGAAAGTCCAGAAGAGGATAAGAAACTTGATAATGATGAAGATATAAAATTAAAGACTACATATAATGAAGAAAATACAGAAATAAAAGATAATGAAGATAAAAAATCAAAATGGGATGAATTTGTAAAAGGATATGATGATTCAGAAGACGATGATTACACTAAAAAGAAAAGAAAACACGGAAAGAGATTTTTAGACTAATAAAGCTAAATAAAAGGACATTTTGATTATTAAAAAATCTAAATGTCCTTTTATTAATCTATAATTAAAGGCAAAAATTAGAAACATAAAGCAAAAAAGTTGACATAAGCTAATCAATATGCTATAATAAAAGGTACATGGAAATAATAGGAGGTTTTTATGATAAATCCAATGAACGAAAAGTATACTAACGTAGAAGTTGAAGTAGTAGATGAAGATCCTAGTATCTCAGATGGAAGAATAGAATTTAAAGTATTTGTACCTGGAAGGGAAGGCATAAAAAAAGATTCTATAAAAGAAGTAATAATCGAAGCAGTAAACAAACAATTAAATATAGATGAAGGTAAAGAAGAAAGAGATTAATAATTCGCAAACGTAGATGAGAGAAATTTAAAAAGAGATTCTTTTAAAAGAATCTCTTTTTTATGATGTGTAACATAAAATCACAATTACAAAAAGCATAAAAACAAAAAATTATATTGATAAAAAAGTTTAAATATGATAATCTAATAAAGAAAATGGGAGAAAAGGCAAAAAAAGAAAGGATAAAATGATTTAATATAAAAAATTATACTAAATCAGGTGACTTTATGGAAAAAGTATTATTGATTGATGGTAATAGTATAATGAATAGAGCATTTTATGGAATAATGGGTAATAAAATGCTTACTACAAAAGATGGCTTATATACAAATGCAATATATGGTTTTTTATCAATAATGTTTAAAAATATTGAAGAAGTTAATCCACAATATATATTGATAGCATTTGACTCAAAAACAGGTGCAAATGTTAGAAAAAATATGTATGAAGGCTACAAGAAAAGTAGACATGGAATGCCTAATGAACTTGCAGAACAAATGCCAGTAATAAAAGAAGTATTAAAAGCAATGAATATAAAAACACTGGAAATGGATGATTATGAAGGAGATGACATACTAGGAACTTGTGCAAAAAAATTTGCAAAAGAAGATAAAGATGTGTATATTCTTTCAGGAGATAGAGATTTATTTCAGCTAATAGAAGATCATATAACAGTTAGAATTCCAAGAACTAAAATGGGAAAAACAGAAACTGAAATATATACAAAATCAAAAGTAGAAGAAGAATATGGATTAGAACCTATAGATTTAATAGAAGTAAAAGGTTTAATGGGAGATTCATCTGATGAAATACCTGGAGTTCCAAGTGTTGGAACAAAAACAGGTAATAACTTAATAAAACAATATAAAACAATAGAAAATTTATATAAAGCAATAGAAGATGGAAAAGCAGATTTAACACCAAAGCTTAAGGATACATTGATAATAAATAAAGAATTAGCAGAAATATCAAAAAAACTAGGAACAATTAATATAAATGCACCTATTAAAGAAGATTTAGAGGATGTTAAGCTTAAAGAGTGGAATAGAGAAGAAGTAGCAGAGATATTTAAAAAACTTAATTTTAACAGATTTATAGAAAGATTTCATCTAAATGAAGAACTTAGCAAAGAAGCAGACTTAAAAAAAGAAGAGATAAAACTAAATATAAAAGAAGAAAGCATAGAATACTTGCAAAATATAAATGAAAAAATAGATGAAAATTTAGTATTTTATTTAGAAACAAAAGAAATAAATGATGAGACTAGAATAATAAAAAAGGACATAAAGGGTATAGGCATATATGTTAAGGATGAAAATATAATATATATAAAACTTCCTGAAAAACAAGATGTTCTTAAACTAAAAGAAATTTTAGAAAATGAAAAAATAAACAAAATTGGATATAATATAAAAGAAAATTTTGTATTATTAAAAGAGTATGGAATAGAGTTAAAAGGGATAAAATATGATGCAGAAATTGCAGCTTATATACTTAATCCAACAAATAATAAACATGATTTAAAGGAAATAGCTAGTCAATATTTAGACATAGATATAAATGAATTAATTCCAAAAAGAGAAGAAATGCAATTAAATATGTTTGAACAAGTGCAAGAAATTTCAAATAAAGATGAAGTGGGAGCTTATGTATATGCTTTAAATGAACTACATAAAGTAACAATGAGCAAAATGAAAGAAGATGGCTCAATTAAATTATTCGAAGAAATAGAGATGCCTCTTGTACGTGTATTAGGAGATATGCAATTTAATGGCATGATAGTAAAAAAAGAAGATTTAAAAGAATTTGGAGTCCATCTAAAAGAAAGAATAGAAATAATTACAAAAGAAATATATGAATTAGCCGGAGAAGAATTTAATATCAATTCAACAAAACAATTAGGAGTGGTATTATTTGAAAAATTAAAGCTGCCTGAATCAAAGAAAAATAAAAAGGGTTACTCAACTGATGTAGAAACATTAGAAAAATTAAAAAATAAACACCCTATAATAGAAAAGATATTAGAGTATAGAACCTTAACAAAACTAAATTCTACTTATGTTGAAGGTCTAATACCTTACATTAATCCAAATGATAGTAAAATACATGCTGTATTTAACCAAACAATTACAGCAACAGGCAGAATAAGTTGCACTGATCCTAATTTGCAAAACATACCTAGTCATGAAGGCGAAGGAAAAAATATTAAAAAAGCTTTTGTAGCAAAAAGTGGATATGTATATATAGATGCAGATTATTCACAAATTGAATTAAGAGTTTTAGCACATATTTCAAAAGATGAAGCGATGGTAGAAGCTTTTAAAAATAATGAAGACATACATAGACAAGTTGCTTCAAGAGTATTCGGAGTTCCAATTGAAGAAGTAACCAAGGAACAAAGATCAAGAGCAAAGGCAGTTAACTTTGGAATTATATATGGAATTACAGCTTATGGCTTATCACAACAAATTAATACTGGAAGAAAACAGGCACAAGATTATATAGACAATTATTTAAACAAATATAAAGGTATAAAAACTTTTATGGATGAAATAGTAAAAAAGGCAACAGATGAAGGATATGTAGAAACAGCTTTTGGAAGAAGGAGATATGTTCCAGAACTAAAATCAAACAATTATGTAGTAAGACAATTTGGTAATAGAGTTGCAATGAATACTCCTATTCAAGGTACAGCAGCAGATATCATGAAAATAGCAATGAATAAAGTATATGATGGACTAAAAAATATAGATGCAAAAATTGTTTTACAGGTTCATGACGAACTTATTCTAGAAGTAAAAGAAGAGCAAAAGGAACAAGCCAAAGAAATTCTAAAAAATAGCATGGAAAATGCTGTACAACTCGATGTGCCACTAAAAGTCGAAATCTCAGAAGGCACAAATTGGTTCGATTTAAAATAACAAGGAGAGAAGTAAAGTGAGAAAAATAATAATAACACTTAGTTCAATTATAATTATTTTGCTAATAATATTATTAAATTTCACTAATATACAAAAGTTAATATATAAGCAAGAATATTCAGAATATGTCGAAAAATATGCAGAAGAAAATAGTATAGATTCATTATTAGTATATGCAATAATAAAAGCAGAAAGTAATTTTGATAATGATGCAGTTTCAAATAAAGGAGCAACAGGTTTAATGCAATTAATGGATGATACAGCAAAAGAAGTTGCAACAAATGAAGCAATAGAATATACTTCTGAAGATAATTTAAATGATCCAGAATTAAATATACAAATAGGTGTAAAATATTTTAAAAATTTATTAGAGATATTTGGTAATATTGCAGTTGCCCTTGCAGCTTATAATGCAGGGATGGGAACTGTACAAGGATGGATTGACGAAGGAATTATAAAAGAAGATGGTAGCGATATAGAAAATATTCCATATAAAGAAACAAATATGTATGTAAGAAAAATACTTAATGACTATGAAATATATCAAAAATTATATGCATAAATAACAAATTAATAATTAAAAGGAGGAAAGAAAATGTCAGTATTAGTAACAGGAGGAGCAGGATATATAGGCTCACATACAGTAGTAGAATTATTAAATGAAGGAGAAAAAGTTGTAATAGTAGATAACTTTGTAAATAGTAAACCATCAGCACTAGAAGCAATAAAGAAAATCACAAATAAAGATTTTAAATTTTACGAAGTTGATTTAAGGGATAGAGAAAAACTAACAAAAGTATTTGACGAAAATAAAGACATAACAGCAGTAATACACTTCGCAGGACTAAAAGCTGTAGGAGAATCAGTTGCAAAGCCACTAGAATATTATGATAATAACATATATGGTACATTAGTTTTACTAGAAGTTATGAAAGCTCATAATGTAAAAAAGATAATATTTAGTTCATCAGCAACAGTTTATGGAGATCCTAAAGAAGTACCAATTAAAGAAGATTTTCCTCTATCAGCAACAAATCCTTATGGACAAACAAAATTAATGATAGAACAAATATTAAATGATGTGTATGTATCAGATAATGAATGGAGCGTAATTTTACTTAGATACTTTAATCCAATAGGAGCTCATGAAAGTGGATTAATTGGAGAGAATCCAAATGGAATACCTAACAATTTAATGCCATATATAAATCAAGTAGCATTAGGAAAGTTAGACCATTTAAATGTATTTGGAAATGACTACCCTACTCATGATGGAACAGGAGTAAGAGACTATATACATGTAGTAGATTTAGCAAAAGGACATCTTAAAGCATTAAAAAGAGCAGAAAAAGTAACAGGAGTTGAAGCATATAATTTAGGAACTGGAAAAGGATATTCAGTACTAGATATAGTAAAGAATTTTGAAAAAGCAACAGGACAAAAAATAAAATATGAAATAACACCTAGAAGACCTGGAGATATAGCTGAATGCTATGCTGACCCATCAAAAGCAGAAAAATATTTAGGATGGAAAGCAGAAAAAGATTTAGAGCAAATGTGTAAAGATGCATGGAATTTTACACAAAAAAATAAATAATTTTTACTTTAAGAACAATCCTTTTCGTAAAAATATAAATTGAGGAAATAATAGATGAATAAATTTATAGAAAAAATAAAAAATATCTCAGAAAAATATGAAAAAATAGCAATGTTTATAGATATGGATGGAACAATAATAGAATATACAATCTATCCAGCAAATGAAACAGATGTGAAATTAGCAGAAAAATATTGTGAAATTGAGCCAATCGAAATAGTTGTAGATAAACTAAAAGAAATAAATGAGTTAAGTAATATAGATTTATACATATTAACACTTTCAAAAAATGAAAAAATAACAGAAGAAAAAAAGAAATGGCTCAAAAGATATGTTAGTTTTATCCCAGAAGAAAACTGGATAATATTAACAAAATGGAAAAAATACACTCCGGAAAACAGAAATATAATAAAAGGAAAAACAATAGAAGAAAAATTAAATAAATATAATCATGCTATATTGCTAGATGACGAGCAAAAAGTATTAAAAGAAGCGAAAAAATTGTTAGATGATAAAATAGATATATTCCATATATCATCAGCACTAATATAATTTTACAAAAATGTAATATGAAATTTGTTGAAAAAAAGAATATTTTAAAATATAATAAAATCAAATATATTAACGAAGGAGGAATTGTTTATGCTAAAATCAAATGTTGCATGGAGCACAAATAAGAATAGTTACGAAGCAGGAAAAGAAACAGCAAAAGAAGCAGTTAAAGATTTAGTTCAAACAAAAGTAGCATTTTTATATACATCTGTAGATAATAATGTTGAAGAAGTATTAAATGGAGTAAGATCTGAAGTTGGAACAGCACCAGTTATAGGATGTACATCAAGTGCAGGAATTATAGTTCCTGATGGATTTATTTCTTCAGAAGATGGATTTGTAGGAATGCTAGCTATTGGTGATCCTAATACAACTGTTGGAGTTGCTGGGTACAAAAAACAAAAGACAGCAAGAGAAACAGGAAAATTAGTAGCATTAGAAGCAATGAAAAATGCTGGACTAGACTTTGCACCAGAATATTTTTATATGGTAGCATCACCAGGAGAAGAAGAAGATTATTTAAAAGGAATTGAAGATGTAATAGGAAGAGTTCCTTTCTTTGGTGGAAGTGCTGCAGATAATACTGTTGAAGGAAAATGGAGTATTTTCACAGGAGACTCTGTATTTTCAGATGGTGTAGCAGTAGCATTTTTCTATACAGATAAGAAAATGGCTAATGTATTTACAGGAGCATATCATGAAACAGGAAATGCTGGTATAGTAACAAAACTAAAAGGTAAAAGAACTTTAGTTGAAATAGATGGTGTGCCAGCACTTAGAAAATATGCATCATGGACAGGTAAAAAAATAAAAGACTTAGAAGGAAGCAACTTGTTACTTCAATCAGTAACAGAACCTTTAGGAGTAAAAGATCCATTAGGAGATTTAGTTGCAATTCGTCACCCAATGGGAGGAAATAAAGACTATTCAATAAATGTAGGTAATAACCTAGCTTTAAATACAGCTATTGTACAAATGCAAGCTAGTGTTGATGAATTAATAAAAGCAACAGGAAATACAATGAAAGAACTTAATAAAGACATTGAGCAAGATGTTGGAGCTTACTTATTAATTCATTGTGGAGGAAGAAGACTAGCTATTGGAGATAGAATTGACGAAGTAGCTAAACAAATTAAGAAAGAAGCTAAAGGAGTACCATTTATTACAGTATTTACCTTTGGTGAATATGGCTCAAAAGATCATGGTGCAAATACTTGTGGAGGTTTAATGCTATCTTTTACAGCATTTGGTCAATGAAGAGATGGGGAAGACCCAAATAAGAAATTAAGGAGAAAAGGTATGAAAAATTTAATAGGATACGAATGGAAAGATGCTTCTGATGGAAAAATAATAGAAGTAACAAATCCAGCAACAGGGGAACTTATAGATACAGTTCCAAATTGCTCACCAGATGATGTAAATGAAGCAGTTAGAGTGGCTGAAATAGAACAAAAGAAATGGGAAGAAGTTCCAATTCATGAAAGAGCAGATAAAATATATAAATTTATTTCTTTAGTAGAAAGAGATAAAGATAGATTAGCAAAATTATTATCTGATGAAACAGGAAAGCCAATAAAAGAAGCTATTGCAGAAGTTGCAAATGTAAAAATTGGTGCTACAGCTTTCGTAGAAAGAGCAAAACATTTATATAATGAATCAATACCAGCAGGACAAGAAGCAGGACAAGAAAAAAGTATGCAAATAACTGTAAGACAACCATTAGGTGTAATTGTAGCTATATTGCCATTTAACTTCCCAAGTGACTTATTCTGTCAAAAAGTTCCACCAGCTTTACTTATGGGAAATAGTATAATAGTAAAACCATCAAACTATAACCCACTAACACTTACAGAATATGTTAAATTAATGTTAGAAGCAGGAGTTCCAGCAGGTGTAATTCAAATACTTACAGGAGATGGACCAACAGTAGGACAAGAATTAGCTGCAAATCCAGGTGTACATTTAGTTTCATTAACAGGAAGCACAGCAGCAGGAATTCAAACAATGGGTACATGTTCTAAAAATTTAACACATGTAATGCTTGAACTTGGTGGAAATGATGCATTCATATTCTTAGAAGATGGAGATATGGATTTAGCAGTTAAAGAAACTATATGGGGAAGATTATATAATGGTGGACAAGTATGTTGTGCATCAAAGAGATTCCTAATCCATAATTCTAGAAAACAAGAATTTATAGATAGAATGAAAGAAGTAATATCAAACTTAAAAGTAGGAGATCCATCAAAAATGGATACAGATATGGGACCACTTATCAATGTTCCAGCAGCAGAAAGAGTAGAACAATATGTAAACAAAACAATTGAACAAGGAGCTACTTTAGTATGTGGAGGAAAAAGAGAAGGAGCATATTATTATCCTACAATATTAGATAATGTTACAAAAGACATGGATATAGCAAAAGACATGGAAGTATTTGGACCAGTAATACCAGTTATAGGATTTGATACTGAAGAAGAAGCAATTCAAATAGCTAATCAATCATCTTATGGCCTTTGCGGTTGTGTAATAACAAAAGACTATTCAAGAGGAATAAAAATAGCAAATAAACTTGAATGTGGCGGAGCAGTAGTAAATGGATCAAGCTTCTATCGTTCATTTGAAATGCCATTTGGCGGATGGAAACATAGTGGAATAGGAAACGAAGGAGTTCTTACAACACTTCAAGAAATGAGCAGATTAAAAACAATCGTACTAAAAAATATATTATAATTATAATCAGGGACGGTCCTTTTTGGAAAATAATTCAGAGATGGGCAGTCCCATTTTTAATAAAATTATTACAAAAAATTAGAATAAAAAAATTAAAAAATAAAATAATATGTTTATAGGAAGGGAAAAATGAAAAATAAGCGGAATTACCCTAATTGCATTAGTTGTAACAATAATAGTTTTGCTAATTCTAGCAGCAGTTGCTTTAAATTTAACTATAGGGGAAAATGGAATAATTACAAGAGCTAAGAAATCTGATGAAATATATACAATTGGAGTAGAAAAAGAAGCAGTAAGTATAGCTTGGAACGGTTGTAAAATAGATAAGCCAACAACCAAAATTGAAGCAAGTGAAATGGAAAATGAATTAAGGAATAATGGACATGAAACTACAGTTGAAGATTTTGAAGATTGTTTGCAAATTACGTTTAATGAAACATCACATAAATATTTAGTATATCAAAATAGTGGAGAAATAGAAGAAACCACAGGAATGAAAACAGCCACTTTTACAAATTCATTAAACAGCAAGATGATTACAATTGCAGGAAACAAAACCAATATCAAAGCAATAGTAAGAGGAGAAAAACCGGATATAGATTCATTATCAGATGAAAATATTGTATCAACTGCAGATTCTGAAATTCCAATTTACATGTGGTTTGTAAAAGATAATGATTCAGAATTAGGAACATTATATTGGTGGAGCGAAGCAAGAAAGCCTAAAATAAATAATTGTAGTAGACTTTTCTCAGACTTTACAAACTTAGAAGATATATCAGGAATTGCTAACTGGGATACATCTGGTGCAACAGATATGGTAAGACTATTTTATAAAACAAAAATTAGTGATTTAACACCACTAAAAAATTGGAATACATCAAACGTAACCAAAATGGGTGGTATATTTGGATATACAAAGATAAAAAATGTAGATGGAGTAGAAAACTGGAACACGGGTAAAGTAACAGATTTAGAAGGAATTTTCGAAAATGACGACATAGATAATGTAAATGGAATGGCAAATTGGGACACCTCAAGTGTTACAACAATGAGATTAATGTTTTTGTATGGAAGTATTGCAAATACAGATGGATTTAAAAATTGGAATACAGGCAATGTTACAGATATGGAATCTATGTTTAACTCAGCAGGAATAGGAGATTTAAGTGGACTTTCAAATTGGGATACACATAGTTTAGATAGTATGGGAGCAATGTTCTATCGTTCTGGAGTAGAAAACGTAGACTTTATGCTTAACTGGGATTTAAGCAATTTGACAGATATGTCTCAAGCTTTTGCAGGAGCAAGTCATTTAAAAAATCTAAATGGAATGAAAAATATAAAAACGCCAAAATTAACATCACTTAACTGTACATTCTGGTGTTGTTCTTCTATAGAAAACTTAGAAGGGCTAAATAACTGGGATGTAAGCAAAGTAACAGACTTTCATGGAACATTTTATCAAATGACAAAACTAAAAGATATTAGTGCATTATCTAATTGGGATACAAGCTCAGGAGAAAATGTAAGTTACATGTTTTGGGGTTCACCTATTACAAATCCAGAATCAATAAATAACTGGAATGTTAACTCAATAACAAATTTTCATCAGATGTTTAGAAATGGAGGACCTTATCCAACATTTACAAATAGACCAGGAACATGGGACCAATATGGTACATTTACACCGAATGAATAAAAAAGTTTGACAAGCTGTTTTTTGGGGCTGTTTTTGG
>CALXUS010000020.1 GCA_944391745.1 uncultured Clostridia bacterium | reverse complement strand
TCAACTCCAAATAATAAAGTAGAAGGAGAAGATGATATAGATGATGCACCAGTAGCATTAACAATGGTAACTGGTAGTGCACCACTTTATATAGGAATTACAGCAGGAACATTAGCAATTATCGCCGGAGGAGTATTCTTAATAAAAAGATATGTAATATAGAATAAAAATTACAATAAAGGGACGCAGTTCTTAATAAAAAATTGTTAAATGTTTTTAATTAGGAGAGCATCCCTTAATTGCAAAAGAAAGGAACATAAGACATGAATCAAATATTATCTACTCAGCAAGAGCAAATGCTAAAGGAACAACAACAGAATTATAAACAACCAAGTAATAAAGCTAATATTAAAACAATAGTAAAAGTATTTTGTATACTTATAATATTATTTGGATTAACTTTAATAGGTGATGCAACTTATGGAATAATAAGCTCGAGACCAAAATTGGAAGATGTACCACAAGTAACTGC
The DNA here is from genome assembly GCA_944391745.1 of uncultured Clostridia bacterium. Taxonomy (GTDB): domain Bacteria; phylum Bacillota; class Clostridia; order TANB77; family CAG-508; genus CAG-793. The sequence goes on along the minus strand of CALXUS010000020.1, from coordinate 30,929 downwards.
AAACCCAATAGGAACAAAAGTTACAATAACAGCAGTTGGACAACAACCTATTTCCCAATTATCATATAAATGGGGACAAGGAGAAGAGACTGTAGTTCAAGGAAATGGTACTGTGGAATTAGAAGTTACAACAGATATTCCAAATGGAAATAATATACTAAATATTACAGTAACAGATTACTATGGAAATATATATCAATTCCAAAAACAATATATTAATGAACAAAATGATACTTCTAAGCCAACAATAGACATAAGCGTATCTGGCAATATGTTAAATATAACAGCAAAAGATGAAACAGAAATGTCATATTTAACATACCAATGGAATGATAGTGAACCAACAAGAATAGATCTTGATTCATCTAATGCAGATAAAACTCAAATAAAAGCAAGTGTAGAAGTTTTAAAAGGTCAAAATACTTTAACAATAACAGCTGTAGATTCTGAAGGAAATTCAACAGTTCAGACTGAAACTATAAAAGGAGCAAATAAACCAACATTTGATGTTTCAGCAGAAGGAACAAATATAATTGTAAATGCAAAAGATGATGAAGGAATAAGTAAAATCTCAATCACGGTAGATGGAGAAACTACTGACACAGGAGAAGAACCACTTAATTTAAAAGAAGTAACAGTTACTCAAGAATTAACAGCAGGAACACATACAATTACTATCACAGTAACAAATTTAAGTGGCTTAACTGAAGAAAGATCATTCACTGCTACATTATAATAAAAAATTAGCATAATGAAAGGATACGGGAACATGAAAAAAGTATATTTATTAGATGGTGACAAAGAAGAACATCTTCTAAAATCATTAAAGAAGATAATGAGAAAAGAAAAAAATGTAAAAATAGAAAAGGTACAATTAAAAGAAATAAAAGAAAAAGAAACTCCAGATATTTGTTTAATTAATGAGGAAAATATTGATGGAGACATTAAAAGAGTAATAAGAAGAATAAAGGAATATACAAATGTTCCAATCATATTATTAAGCCCATTAGAAGATGAGGAACACATTTTAGAAGTATTAAAAAATGATGTGGAAATATTTTTAAAATATCCTATTAATTGTCAAATAATTTATTATACAATAATGAATCTAATCAAATTGCTAAACAGAAATAGAACAGTAAGCCCTTTAACTGGATTACCAGGAAATAATCAAATACAGGCTGAGATGCAAGAAAGATTAGATAAGGGAATAAACTATGCACTAATGTACATAGATTTAGATAATTTTAAAGCATATAATGATACTTATGGATTTTCTAATGGTGACGAAATAATTAAATTAACTGCAAAAATAGTTACAAAATATGTATTAAAAAACGGAGAAAATGAAAGAAATTTTGTTGGACATATTGGTGGAGATGACTTTGTAGCAGTAGTTGAAGATAATAACTATGAAGAAATGTGTCAAAACATTATTGCAGAATTTGATAGCGAAATTGTAAAGTACTTTACAAAAGAAGATTTAGAAAGAGGATATATTGAAGTAGAAAATAGAAAAGGAATAATTGAGCCATTCCCATTAACAACAATAAGTATTGGAGTGGTTGAAGTAACAAAAGAAAGATTTAAAAATACTTTAGAAATAGGTGAAGCTGGTGCGGCAGTAAAGCATTTAGCAAAAACTATATGGGGAAGTACTTATGTAATAGATAGAAGAAAAAATAGAGAGGAAACCTATGACAAAGTAAATAAAAAAATAGGAATTAATTAATTAAAAAAATGCAAAACTTTTTTAAAAAAATTTAAAAAAGCTATTGCATTTTTTTTTATGTTGTATTACAATCTAATTGAAGTGGAGAGAAGTGGTGAAAAGTGCCACGAAGTGAAAAGGATGTGAGTAAAAGTTGTTAATAGGGGAATATGAACATTCTCTAGATGTTAAAGGACGTTTAATAATGCCAGCAAAAATAAGAGAAGACATGGGAGAAAAATTCATAATTACCAAAGGATTAGACGGATGTTTATTCGGCTTTTCAATGCAAGAATGGAGCAACTTTGAAGAAAAACTAAAGACACTACCACTTACAAATAAAAATGCTAGAGATTTTGTAAGATTCTTCTTATCTGGAGCAACAGAATGTGAAGTAGATAAACAAGGAAGATTTTTGATATCTAGTAATTTACGTGAATATGCAACACTAGAAAAAGAAGCAGTTATTACTGGTGTTGGAACAAGAATTGAAATATGGAATAAAGACAAATGGAAAGCCTATAACAGTGAAGAAAATTTATCAGCAGATCAAATTGCTGAGAATATGGCTAACCTTGGAATGCTTGGTATATAATCCTACTAAGGTTTATATAAATTTTAACTAAAGAAAAAAACATACGAAGGATAAAATTAATAAAGCACAAAAGACAAAGTTCTTAAGAGAACATTACAAGAGAAAAAAATATATTTTACTAAACAGTAAGATATACAAATGATAAAAATCAGCAAACCAATTTAAACCAAAGAAAAATAAAATATACTAAAGATAAAGTAATAAAAACAAAAGATAAATCAAAATTAGTATTCAAAAGAAAAAATAACGAAAGAAAAATTAAATGTTAAACATAAGAAAAAGCCAAAAAGAACTAAAGAATTGTAAGATAGCATAAGCAGTTGGCAATATATTGCCAACTGCTCATGCTAATTGCGTATAAAAAAGAAATAAGGAGTATGTAATTGGAATTTAAGCATATACCAGTTCTTTTGAATGAAACCATAGATGGATTAAACATAAAAGAAGATGGAATTTATGTTGATGGAACTATTGGCGGAGCTGGACATAGTAAAAAAATAATAGAAAAGTTATCAACTAAAGGAATATTAATAGGAATAGATAGAGATGAAGAGGCTTTAAAAGCAGCTAAGCAAAATCTTAAAGACTATAATAATTATAAGCTAATCCATGGAAATCACGATAATATAAAAAATATTTTAGAAGATATTGGAATAGAAAAAGTTGATGGTATATTATTAGATTTAGGTGTATCGTCATATCAATTAGATGAAAGGTCAAGAGGTTTTAGTTACATAGGCGATGATAGATTAGATATGCGTATGGACAAAAGTCAAAAACTTTCAGCTTATGATGTAATTAATAAATATAAAGAAAATGAATTAGCTAACATAATATATAAATATGGTGAAGAAAGATTCTCGAAAAAAATTGCAAAAAATATATGTATTGAAAGAGAAAAAAAGCCAATAGAAACAACAAAACAATTGGCAGATTTGATAGAAAAGACAATACCTTATAGCAAAGATGGACATCCTGCTAAAAGAACATTTCAAGCCATTAGAATAGAAGTAAATAATGAAATTGAACCCTTGTATAATACTGTATTAGATTGTATTAATTTATTAAAAGAGGGTGGCAGATTATGCATAATTACATTCCATTCACTTGAAGATAGAGCAGTAAAAGAAGCTTATATAGATGCTCAAGGTAAATGTACATGTCCAAAAGATTTACCTTATTGCGTTTGTGGAAGTAAAACACTTGGAAAAATAATAAATAGAAAGCCGATTGAGGCTACAGAAGAAGAATTAAAAATAAATCCAAGAGCTAAAAGTGCAAAACTAAGAATATTTGAAAGAAGAGAAAAGAGGTGATAACTTAATGATAGACTACTATGAATATGAAACTAGTCCTAGAAAGCTAGAACCAGACTATGAAACAACATCAAATAAAAAAACTAAAACAAGGAAAAAGGTAAAAAATTCAAAAAATAGTTCAGCTAATTATTCTAGAAAAACAGCTAAATATATAGTAGAAATAATATTTGCATTTGCAATATTATTAACAATAAGTTATCGTTATGCCCTTATAAATGCTAAATTTACAGCAAAAGAAAATTTAAAATCTGAACTTGCAGATATACAAAAACAAAATGACCAATTACAAGTTAGTATAGAAAAAGGAACAAATATAAATAATATAGAACAACAAGCAAAAGAAAAATTAGGAATGAAAAAATTAGATAATAGCCAAAAAGTATATGTAAGTTTACCAAAAGAAGATTATATAGAATCAAGTACAGAAGAGGTTACAACAGGAGAAGAAGAAACATGGTGGCAAGCATTAATGAATGATTTATTTGGAAAATAAAAGTTATTTCAAACGATAGAAATAGCTTTTATTTTTTTGCAAAATATTTAATCATTTTTTTTCTTTTTAATTAATAAAATTAATAAAAAGAAAGGATTAAGTATGATAGGAAAAATAAGTGTTAAAAAAAGAATGATGAATGCTATGTTTATAACAATGATAATAATGAGCCTTTTAATAGTTAGAATAGGATATATTCAATTTGTAGAAGGAAAAGAACTTAAAGCAAAAGCTTATGCCCAACAAACTTCAGATAGAACCATAAGTGCAAAAAGAGGAACAATATATGATTCAACAGGAAAAACAATACTTGCAGTAAGCAGTACAGTAGAAACAGTTACGGTAAATCCTACACATATAAAAAAAGAAGATAAAGAGAAGGTAGCCCAAAAGCTCTCTGAGATATTTGAACTAAATTTTGATAGTGTTTTAAAAAAAGTGAAAAAAAACTCATCTATAGAAACTATTGTTAGAAAAGTAGATAAGGAAAAAACAAATATTCTTAGAGAATGGATGAAAGATAACAATATAGAAGAAGGAATAAATATTGATGAAGATTCAAAAAGATATTATCCATTAAACAATTTAGCTTCACAAATTATAGGATTTTGCGGAGTGGATAACCAAGGATTAAATGGAATAGAAGCAAAATATGATGAATACCTAAGAGGAAAATCTGGGTCAATTAGTAAAGTTACTGACGCATCTGGAGGAACAATAAAAGATAATGCAGAAGAGTATAATGAACCACAAGATGGTGATGATATTGTTTTGACAATTGATGCTACTATTCAAGGAATAGCAGAAAAATATTTAAAAGAAGCATGTATAGACAATGTGTGTACAGATGGTGGAAATATTATAATAATGAATCCTAAAAATGGAGATATTTTAGCATTAGCTGGATATCCTGATTATAATTTAAATGCCCCTTTTGCAGTTGATGAAAATTTATCAGAAGACGAACAATCTAAACAGATGCAAAGTCTATGGCGTAATAAAGCAATATCAGACACTTATGAGCCAGGTTCAACATTTAAATTAGTAACAGCATCAATAGCTTTACAAGAAGGATTAACTACAACAGATAAAGCTGGTGAATTTAATTGTATTGGATATATAGATGTAGCAGGTGTAAAAATGAAATGCTGGAGATACTATAGACCGCATGGAAGTGAAAGCCTAAGGCAAGCTTTAATGAATTCTTGTAATCCAGTATTTATTGGATTAGGACAAAAAATAGGAGTTCATAAATATTATGAATATTTAAATAAATTTGGATTTTTTAAAGCGACAGGAATAGATTTACCAGGTGAAGCAGGCTCAATCTTTTTAAAAGAAGATAAAGTTGGACCTGTAGAATTAGGAACAATTGCATTTGGTCAAAGATTTGAAGTTACACCAATACAGATGGCAACAATGTTAAGTACAATAGCAAATGGAGGAAAATATATTAAACCTAGAATTGTAAAACAAATAATAAGTAATACTGAAAAGGATGAAAATGGAAATAATAAAATAACAAATATTGAGCCAGAATATGGAGAGCAAGTTATTTCAGAAGATACAGCTAAAAATATTTTAAGTATGATGCAAACAGTAGTAGATGAAGGAACTGGAAAAAATGCAAAAGTACAAGGATATTCAATTGGAGGAAAAACTGGAACTTCAGAAGATGGAGTAAATACAGGAAAATATGTAACATCATTTATCGGTACAGCGCCAATTGAAAATCCCGAAGTAGTAGTACTAATAACTTTATATAATCCAACAGGGGAAGGAGGTCATCAAGGAGGAGGAGTAGCAGCTCCAGTTGCGGGTCAAATATTTAGTGAAATACTCCCTTATTTAGAAGTGCAAAAAAATGAATAAAAATACTTGATTAAAAAATATATATTTGATAATATTAAAATGTAAAAATATAAAATTTAAATAGCATATATACAAAAGAGGATAAAATGGGAGAAAATATAATTAATAAAATTAAGCATATACTATCAACATAATACCTAACTAATAAAAAAATTAGGCTTAGGTATATTTTATTATTTAGTATATGCTATTTTTGTAGAAAATAGGAGAAATTATGTTCTGTAATAAATGTGGAAATGAAATTAAACCAAATCAAAAATACTGTACAAGATGTGGAAATAGAATAGTAAATCATTCAGAAAATAGAAAAACGTCAATAATTATAGCAGTGTTATTATTATTAATTATGATATCCAGTACTATACTTATATATATTATTTCAGGAAATAGTATTAACTATTATTTTAATAACGAAGGACAATTAGGACAAAAACAAGAAGAAAAAGAGTATGAAGATAACAAAAATAAAGAAAAAAAATACACTACTGATATAATAACAGATAATATATATGAAGGATTACACATTAATAACTTGGATGAAGCAAAAGAATTAATCGTAGAAGATTCTGTGAATCAAAAGAAAGGCGACTATCCAAAAGAAATAGAAGAAATTGAGGACGACATCATAAAGAAATATAATATAACAGCAGTAAATCTTAAAGAAATGGATGAAGATTTTGCAAAAGAACTAGAAGAGGTATTAGATAAAATATATACAGAATTTCCAGAAGCAAAAGAATATTTAACTAATTTATCATTAGTTAATTTGAGTATGTCTTACAGTAGTACTATAGCACTTTTTATGCCTATATTTCCATTTGGACTTTCTGATACTGAAAGCACATTGCCTTGGGTAATAAAAACACAAATTCAATTAAGTGCAAGATATTTCCTAAATGAAGACTTATTAGAATATGCAACTGAAGAAAGTTCAAAAGCAGGTTATTTTCCACCAAATTCTACAAAATATTCTCCGCTTGCGCATGAATTAGGTCATTATCTATCATTTATAGCACTTTTAAATTATTATAATATGGATGAATGGGTATATATAGAAGAAAGTGATTATAAGCTATTATATGAAATATCACAAGATTTTGCAGAGGGAAATTTTTCAAAGAAAATGCTTGACGAAGCATACCAAAATTATGTAAATGATTATGGAAAAAATGTAGATTTTGATGAGTGGAGAGGAGAAATTTCAAAATATGCATTATCTAAAAACGAAAGTGGTAATTATATATATGATGAAACAATAGCAGAGGCATTTCACGACTTTTATCTAAATGGAGATAATGCAAAAGAGCCAAGCAAATATATTATTGATGTTCTAAAAAAATATATGAAAAATTAATAAATAATTGAATTTATAGAAGGGATGTTATAAGTGAAAAATAAAATAGTAAAAATTATTTCTTTATTAATAATATTTATAATAATAGAAAATATAGTTTATGCTGCTACATCAGAATTAATAATTAATGATGAAACTTTCTCATTTAATAAAAAAGATGAAGACGTATTTTTAAATTTTGACAACAATTATTCAGTAGAAAATGATAATGAAGAAAATAATCAAGATTTTGAACAGGAAATAAAAGAATTAACCAAGAAAACAACTTATTTATTATTGGGGGAACCTAATAGTCAAAAGGATAGTAGTGAAGAATATTTTAAAAGACATAAGGACTATTTAAATTTGAGATATAATCCAGAAATCCCAAAAGATCCAAACTCTTATGCAGACCTAGACAAAAACAGTCAAGAATATAAAGATGATATTTTATCTGGTTTATCTGTTCCAGGAATGTTTTTACAATTAGAGGAATTAGATGTAAAATATAATTCTTATGGTGAAATAAGAATTTCAGTAATAAATGAAAATTATGTAATAAGCAGTATAACGTTAGATGATGTAAATATGAAAGAACAAAATTCTAATAGTCCAATGGAATATAATAGAATAAATACAAATTTAACTTTATATTATTTCTTTAAAAAATTAAATGGAGAATTTAAATTATTATATTTATATGGAGAAACAAGTGAAGATATTATAGATTATTTTAATAATAACAATGAAGAAAAAGGAGAATTATCAGAAAACTATGATTATGAATCACAGTTAAGGGACATATATGACTTTAGTAAAGCAGATGCAATAAGTGATGAAACAATAAATAATATATATGAAGCAAATAAGTCAAAGATAGTTTTTTTAACTTCAATGTATGATTTAGGAGCAGTTTCTTCTGCAAATGGTATAGTTATTAGACCAGGTTTAATATTAACAACTTACAATTACATAATTGAATCTTTAATGAAAGCACAGACAATCTTGATAAGTGATAGTGACGGAAATAATTATAATTTAGACGGAATTGTAACATTAAATAAGGAAGATGATGTAGCTATATTAAAAGTTGCAGAACAAAATGAGAATTATATTGAAATAAAAGATGCGGACAAAATAAATCAAGAAGAAGCTGTTATTACAATAAATTCAAAAACTGGTGTAGGCTTAACATCTTCTAAAGGAATAATCACTGTTGTAAATAAAGAAATACAAACTTCTTTACCTTTAACAGAAGAAATGCAGGGGAGTCCTATATTTAATAGTGATGGAGAACTTATAGGAATGCTAAATTCTAAAATTTTAAATACAGGAATATCTTATGCAACAAGTATAAATAGAATTAAAGAATATTCTAATAAGTTAGCAAATATAAATTATGATGATATTAAAGCTACTTCTTTCGAAGAATTAAAGGAAAATTATTATATTAGATATCATGATGAAAAAGTTGTAAATACTATTCCAGAAAACAAATGGAATGAATATAATCAAATAGAAAATATTAATGATTATATTACTTTAGATCTAGTGAAGGGCTCTTATGAAGATGGAATAATTAGCTTAAGATATGAAAATAAAGCAGAAAAATATTTAAATACAATGGATATTGCTGCAATTTATGGAGCTAATTTATTAGATAGAAATTATGTAAAAAATAAAGTTTCAGATAATAAAATAATATATACAAGTGAAAATTATCAAATAATAATTATGTCTGAATTTAATTATTTAATAGTAATAATGATGAAAATTTAAAGTTATTATTAATTAGTAAGAGTGAAAAGGAAAGAAAAATCTATGAAAAAGAAATTAAAAAAGTTTATGGAAAAAAATAAAAGATTACTATTAATAATTTGTATTGTAATATTAGCAATTATTATTGCAATATCTTTAATCTTAATAATAAATAAAATAAATTCTAATGGAAAAATAAATATTGTAAATCAAAATAATTATTCACTACAATATGATAATACTTGGAAAGTTAAACTAAAAGAAGACAATCAAATTACATTAGAACATAAAAAAACAAAAAGCACATTAAATATAATAATACATCAATTAAGTGATGATGAAAAATATAAATCAATAGATGAATTATTTGACAATTTACTATATAATATAGAAAAACAAAATGAAAACTATAATTTATTATATCGCGAAAAAACAAATATAACTCAAAATAACTTAGAAGGATATAAAATACTGTTTGAGTCAGAAAATGCACAAGCAGAAATATTAACATATAAACAAGGGGAAAAATTAATAGTAATAAATTATGAAGCTTTAAACGAGTATTTCGATATTTTACTAGATAGTGCTAATTGTATAATTGATAGTTTCAGTATAAAGGAAGAAACTTTTGACTTGAAAACTAATATTAATATTGACACAACACAAATAAATTATTCAGAACAAGAAGATGTATCTTCAATGCTAAATGGAACCACAGATTACGAAATAGCCTCATCAAATTACTTTGTTAATTATACTATTCCTAGCAATTTTAAATCTATATCTTTTGATACGACTTCTGGATATTATGAATTTGAAAATACTCCTAATGATGGTACAATAACATTAAATACAACAATATTAAATCGCAATATATACGAATATCTAGATAAGGAAGATAGTCCAAATGTATATGAAAAATATAATTTAAATTCATATAATGAATCAAAAGAGCAATTAGAAAAAGTTAGTGATGACCCAATTACTTATATATATAAAAATAGTTATTTAACTTTTGATAAAACAACTGAAAATATTGTAATAATGTATGAACTTAATCAAAATCATATTTTTATAGTAGAAATTTCATCAAATGCAGTTGGAATACCTAAAGACTTAGTTAATATGATAAAAGTTAATTCTTATAAAAATATAGCAAATAATATAACTATAGAAAAAGAAGATAATTTGCTAATAGGTAATTTAAAAAGTTATGTTGGATATGCAACAGAACAAATAGAAGAAATAAAAATAAAATTACCAGAGGATTACCAAGAAATAGATAAAGAAACAAATTTATATGAAGATAGAACTTATGTAAAAAATTATAATGATGAAAAAGAAATTTATAATTATGAAGTAAATTATTCAATTATAAAATATGATATAGATAGCAAAATTGAAACTTTAGAAAACTCTATAAATAAAGAATATGGAGAATATACTGATTTTACACAAGAAAGCAATAAAACATATAATAATAAAGAATTTATAATATATAATAGAAGATATACAAACAGAAGTAATGCAAAAGATTCAGATGGAAACTATTATACATACCATACTAACGAAAAAGTACTATTTTACAAAATTAGCGATGAAGACTATTTAGTTATAGAAATAAGAGCTAATGATAATGATGTGACAGATGAATTGGTAAATGAAGTTACTAAGTTTAATACAAGTTTATTTGATGCAAATTAAAAACATAAGATTCCGATATTATTAGGTTTATAGGTAGAGCCTACACCAAAAACCTAAATATATAAATAAGAAGGAGAGATACAAATGAAATGTCCAAATTGTGGAGCAGAAGTTCAGGAAGGAGATGTATTTTGTTCAAACTGTGGAGCTTCAGTACAAACTCCAATGAATTATAATTATAATATGCAACAACAAAATATGCAGAATTATAATCAACAAAATTATAATCAACCAAATTATAGTCAGCCAAATCAACCTAACTATAATCAACCTAAAAAAGGGGGAAGCGATAATACTGTTAAATATTTAGTAATAGCATTAATAGTTATTGCTTTAATTATAGCTGTAGTATTAATTGTAAAAACAGTACTAGATAATTCAAATGATAAGCAAAATGTAGAGCCAGATACACCTAAACAAAGCTTTGAAAATGAAACAAATACATATAAAGTTAATTATGCTGGATTTAATTTATATATTCCAGAAGATTTATTGACTGAAAAGGATGGTCAATTTTTACTTATTGGAGATATAGGAAATACATGGCTAACTCAGATGCTAATTGATTCTAATTCATTTAATAAAGTACAAAGCAACTTACCAGAACTAAAAAGTAACTGGGAAGATAGTGGATATGATGTAAATAGTTTAGATACTGAAACAATTGATGGAGAGGAAATAATTATTGGAGAAATTAATTCCGCAGGAAGAAGTATACTATTCTACTGTGCGGAATTAACACCTACTAAAACAATGGTAGGATTTATTTTCACAACAGATATTTCAACAGCTAGAGCAGAGTTAGACAATATAATTCCAATAATAAAAACTGCAGAATATGTAGGAGAATCTTCTAATTTGGAAATAGATAGTTCTATGGACTTTGAGAATGCATTAAAAGAACTTCAAAATGTAGCAAATGAAAGTGAAGAAACAAATACTTCTGAAAACACAAATACAACAGAAGAATAAAATAAGAAAAAATATTCCTCGGAAAAGAGGAATATTTTTTTTATTAAACAATAAAATTCACAAAAAATCCACAATATAAAATTGATGAAAAAATAATGTTATGATAAAATATAGTAAATAAATAGTACAATTGGAGGAAAAATTGAAAAAGACCAAAGAAAGTAGTAAAAAAAGAACAAAGCAAGAAAAAGACGTAGATAAAGTTATAGAAGAAACAAAAAAACAAACTTGGCAAGATAAAAAAGAAAATAAAATATTATATATAATAAAAAACAATATAATTTTTATTATAGGAACTATTTTATTGATTTTTAAAGGAATGTTTTTAAATTATGTACTTGGCTTACAAATAGAACAAAATACAATATTATATTTATGTTGTAGTTCTTTATTAATAATGTCACCAGCAATAAATTGCAAAAATAAATTTGGATATTTATACCTAAATATTATTTATTTTATTGTGTCTATCATAATATATGCAAATTATTTGTATTTTACATATTCAACTAATTTTTTATCTTTCTATCAATTAGAAAATTTGAAATATGCTAAAGAAATAGGAGCTGGATTAAGCTATGTAATTAATATAAAGAATTTGGCAATGTTTTTAACTGATAACATAATTTTAGCAGTATTAAGTATAATAGCTTATAAAAAATTTAGAAAAACATATTATAAAAATAGAATCGTAAAAGCACTAATAATGGTAATTCTAATAGTATTAAATTCAAACACAATAAAAGATAAAATAGATTATATATATGCAGATAAAGGATATAACAAATCATTAATTGTACAAAGTGCATCAATATTTTATTATCATTATGAAGATGCAAAGGATTATTTCTCAAATCTAATAAAACAGCCTGAAATTGATACTGAAAGATTAACAACTGCTTATAAAGAAAATCAGACGCAAAAAACAGATAAAACTAAATATACAGGAATAGCAAAAGATAGTAATGTAATTATTTTGCAATTAGAAAGTCTTAATCAGTATATAATAGGCAAAAAAGTAAATGGCAAGGAAATTACTCCAAATTTAAATAAATTTTTTAGTGAAAATATATATTGTACAGATATGTATAATCAAGGATTAGGATCTACAGCAGATTCAGAGTTTGAAATGGAAAATTCATTATACCCATTAGAAAATGGATATGTATTTCAAAAATACTATGGAAATACATGGATGGATATTTTCTCTACCTTAAAAAATGAAGAATATTATACATCTTTTATGCATCCAAATACTAGTACATTTTGGAACAGGGAATCTGTGTATAATAACGGATATAATATAGATGAATATGATGACATTAATAAATTCCCTAATATAGAAAGAGCAGGAGAATTTTATTCTGACGAAGGTTTTTTAGATGAAGCAGTGAAAATTATGAATTCTTATGAACAAAAATTCTGCTCTACACTAGTTACTGTTACAACACATATAGCATTTTCATTAGATGGAATTTCAGATTTAGACCAAAAAACAACAATAACAAGAGATGATTTAGAAGGGTATACTGATGAAATATATAAAAATTATATAATTTCTTGCAATTTCACGGATTATGCATTCGGAAAATTTATGGAAGAATTAGAAGAAACGGGACTATTAGAAAATACAATACTTGTAGTATATGGTGATCATGGAGCAGGTATGTCACTTGACGATACAAGTAGACTTTATCAAGAAAATGGTATGGTATTTACAGAATATGACAATATTACTAAAGATGTACATGTACCTTTTGGAATAAAAATTCCTCATATAGATAATAATGAAGATATAACACGATGTGTTTCAAAAATAGATATAAAACCAACTATTTTAGACTTATTAGGTATTAAAGATGAATTTTCAATAGGCACTAGCATATTTTCTAATAAAGATTATGCCTTTGTAAAGGGACTAGGATTCTTTACAAGCAAAAATTATTGTATAAATGATATATATTACGATAGAAAAACTCAAATTGAAACAGTTGAAATAGAAAATTTAAAGAACCTACAAGAAAAGATGGAAAATGAAATCTACCTATCTGATACAATAATAAAGAATAATCTACTTAATAATGGAAAAATCTTTAAAATAGTAGGAGAATAAATGTTATGAAATGGAAAGCAGTCTTTTATTAAAATTGATAGACTGCTTTTTATTGTATTTTCAATATCTAAATGCAAAAAAATAAAGAAAAATGCCTAAATTACAATGATTGACTATTTTAAGATATTATGTTAAAATATAGTGGATGTAAGTATAAAAAATATATAAAAAAGGGGATAAAATGATGGATAATGTCGAACTAGATAACGAAGATAAAATCAGTATAATAGTGGCAATATACAATATAGAAAAATATCTAGAAGAATGTGTAAAAAGCATAATTAACCAATCATATAAAAACTTACAAATAATATTAGTAGATGATGGATCAACAGATAGTTCTAAAGATATATGTGACAAATATGCAAAAATAGATAATAGAATTCAAGTAATTCATAAGAAAAATGGTGGATTATCAGATGCAAGAAATAAAGGTCTAGAAGTAGCTGAGGGAAAGTATATAAGTTTTGTAGATGGAGATGATTATTTGTTTCCAACTTTTTATGCTGTGCTTCATAAACTTATAAAAAAATATGATGCAGATATATCTGAATGCCAATTTTTAAGAATAAATGAAACAGATATGGAGAACTCAGAAAAAATTATAGAAACACATAATAAAAAGATAGACATTAAAGAAGAAGTATATGATAACCTAAAAGCACTAGATTTATACTATGGAGCTAGACTTGCCCCTTATCTAAAAAAGGTTGTAGTCTGGAATAAATTATACACTAAAGAAATTCTTGACGGAATAACTTTTCCAGTTGGAAAATTGCATGAAGATGAGTATACAAGTTATAGAATTTTATATAAATGCAAAAAAATTGTTTCAACAAATGAGATTTTACATGGATATATTCAAACGAATAATAGTATTATGAGAACAGAAATTAAACAAAAAAGAGTAGAAGACAATTTAGATGCTTACGAAAAAGGTTCAGAATTCTTTGAAAAATATGGACAAGTAAAATTAGAAATGCAATGTAGAAGAAGATACTTAGAAAATTGCATCGAACTTGCTGGAAAGGTACAAAAATCTAGCAATACAAATAAACAAGAATTAATAAATATGATTCATGAATTATTTTTAAAAAATTACGAAAGATATATAGAGCAAATAAAATCTAACAGCACTTCAAATAATGAGAATGAAATAATAGAAGATATAATCATAAAGGCATATAATGATTTAAAAAATAACAATAAGTGCATTGGATGTTATTGGCCGAGTCTAGAAGAAATAGTAAACAGAGCTTTATAAATGTAAATAAGGAGAGAATATATATGTCACAGGCAATACAATTCGGAATAGGTTTCTTGGCTGGCAGACCAAATGTATGCAAAATAATTAATGCATACTATAAAAAAATAGTACATCAAGGAGAGTTGTTTAAAAAGAATGTTGAATTTACAATATTTATTTTATATGATTTAGAATATCAACATACAGAGAGAATAAATTTTTATAATATAAAACCAGATGTATATGAGAAGATAAAGATAAAATATATTACACCTGAAGATATAGAAGAAGAGAAAAAAATATTAGTATCAAGGCATGGATTTGCAAAAAAGGATGTAGACTTAATATTAGGACATGGATATGCAAGAGCAAGAAATTCAATAATGTATTTTGCATTAAAGAGAAAAATAGATTATTTATTATTTTGGGATGATGATGAATATTTAGTAGCAAATATAAAAGGGGAAGAAAATAAAATTGAATGGGTAGAACAAAATGATATATTAACTCATTTAAAATCAATTGGAAAAGCAGATGTTACAGTTGGATATCGATGTGGAAATATGTCACCAGTACCATACATTGAAAATGATATATTAAAAGAAGAAGATTTTAAGAATTACATTGATGGAGTAAGTAACGAAGCGGTTTCTTGGGATAAAATAAAAAAGATGGAAAGAGACAAAAGCGGAATATCATTTGCTGATAGAAATATTGTGTTTAATGGTAAAGCTATACAATTACAAAATGTAGGTACAGAAAATTGGGTATTAGCTTCTGGAATTTGCTGCAATTTAAAACATTTAAAAAATATACCAGCATTTTATAATCCACCAGGAGCAAGAGGAGAGGATACATTTTGGTGTACTCTACTAAATAAAGCAAAGGTAGTACAAGTTCCTACCTATCATTTTCATGATGGATTCTTGAAGTATTCTCAAATATTAGATGGAAAATATCCTAAAAATTTCAATAAAATGAAACTTGAAGATAGTGTTGAAAAAAGATTCTTAAAGGCTTCAATTGGTTGGGTAAAATATAAGCCTTTATTAGTTTATATTTTGTTCCCACAAAACTATAGAAAAATAATAAATAACGCTAAAGCATGCCTAAAAAAAGGAACAGATTCAATGAACAAAGTTTTCGAAACAAATGACTTTGATGTATTAAATCAAGAGCTAGATAATTATGATAAAAATGTTAGAAAACATTATAATGAATATGTTAGAACAAACGAGGTTTGGAACCAAATAAAAAAGAAAATGAAATTTTAAAATGTAAAAAATTGTCAAAAGTACTTGCAAAAAGTGAAATAATGTAATATTATTAAAAATATGGAAATAAATGGTAAAGCAAAGAGGGGATAAATATGAATATTACATTATTTCAAAATGGTACTTTGATATCAGCAGTGCTAATATTGTTAGATATTACAATTAACGTAATTATACAAAACAAAATTATGTCGAAAATTTTTAATATCAAAATAAAAAAATTAGAAAAAACATTGATTCCACAAATAATCTTTGTTTATTTTTTACGAGTAAAAGTAATAAATCAATATCAAATAATAGCTTTTGCATTAGTTCAGCTTGTAATATTTAAGATTATTTTGAAAATAAATATAGATAAATTAATAATTTCTGAAAAAACAAATTTATTTCTATGTTCAATCATATATTTAATAACTTTTAAAGTAAATCAAATATTAGAGGGTCAAATAAATAATATCTTTGCGTCAATTAGTATGGTGATACTAGCAATTACTATACATTGTATCTTTTATGCAATAATATGCAAATTTAATATCAAAATGGAAATACCAGAATATACAAATAGTAAAACTAAAATTGAAATTCTGTTAATAGGAATTCTTTCATCAACAATAATAATAGCAAATCAAGTAATAATTTTAAAATCAATAAATCATTTGCCAATATCAATTATAATTATAGACTTAATAATGATTAGTTCATTTAGTATATTAGTTCTTGTAAATATTAACAAAATAATACAAATAGAAACAGAAAAAACAAAAGTTAATGAATTAGAAGGTAACAATACTAGGCTTAAAGAAAGTTATGAGGATATATGCTCATTCAGACATGATATGAAAAATATAATGCAAGGTTTAGGAGGATATATAGCAGCAAAAGACATGGATGGATTAACTCAAATGTATAATGAATTTGTCTGCGATTGCAAAGAAGTAGAAAATAAAAAAGACTTCGAAGAATTGTCAAAAACAAACCCTGCAATATACAACATAATTAACAACAAATATTTAGAAGCAAAAAAATATAATATAAATATTAATGTAGAAGTATATGTTGATTTAAATAATCTAAAAATAAAAATTTATGAACTATGTAGAATATTAGGAATACTTATAGATAATGCAATAGAAGCAACAAAAGAATGTGAAGATAAACAAATAAATATAAAATTTTTAAAAGATAGATACAACAACAGAGATTTAGTAATTATAGAAAATCCATATAAAAACACATTAATAGATTTATCAAAGATAAATGAAAAAGGTTTCACTACAAAGAAGGATAAGAAATTTCATGGATTAGGACTTTGGAGAGTAAATAAGATAATAGAAAAAAACGAAAATTTAAGATTAACTACTTCAAGGGAAAATAATAAAATCTTTAAGCAACAATTAGAAATTTATAATTGGTAAGATGTTTTTGGGGACACCTTCCAAAAACATCATCATAAAAAACAAGATTATTTCGCATATAATCTTGTTTTTTTAATAAAATAAGTTATATAATAGAATAAGTATCATTTTAGGCAATTGAATAAAATGATAAACCGTATATTTTAAAAGGAAAAATTAAAACTACGGCAAATATTAATAAGGAGGGGTATGGCAAAAAAGTCATACAAAAATTATATGAATTTAAAAAATATTATAGCAGGAATCGAAGGACTAAAAGCAAAAGGAAATTTAGATACAGAAGTTAACAATATAAGTACAGACTCTAGAAATATAAAACCTGGAGATATGTTTATTGCAATAAAAGGTTTTGATACAGATGGACATAAATACATACAGGCAGCAATTCAAAATGGAGCAAAAGTTGTATTAATTGATGAGTCTGAATTAAAAAATGTAATGAACGATATTCCACAAGATGTTGTTTTAATAACTGCTCCAGATTCAAGGATTGCAACAGCTTATTCAGCATGCAATTACTATGATAATCCATCAAGAAAAATGCAAGTAATAGGCATTACAGGAACAAAAGGAAAAACAACAACAACATTTATGATTAAATCAATTCTTGAAAAACAAGGAATGAAAACTGGATTAATTGGAACTATTGCTGCCTATTCTGGTAGTAGAAAATTAGAAGATAGTGATAGAACAACTCCGGATAGCATAAAATTGCAAAGTTTATTTAGTCAGATGGTAAATGACGGATGTCAAGCTTGTGTTATGGAAGTATCATCTCAAAGTTTGAAATTACATAGAGTAGATGGCACAGATTTTAACATAGGAATATTCACAAACTTTTCAGAAGATCATATTAGCGAAAAAGAACATCCTAATATGGAAGATTATTTCATGTCAAAAGTTAAGCTTTTTCAAATGTGTAAATATGGATATATAAATGTTGATGATATAAATACTATTAGAGTGCCAAAACTTGCACCTAACTGTATGTTTAGAACTTATGGAATAGACAATGAAAGCGATATGCTTGCAAAAGATATCACAATTACAAATTCTTATGTGGATTTTAGAGTTAAAGTAAATGGAAAAAATGAAAGAATAAAAACAGATATACCTGGAAGATTTAGTGTATATAATAGTTTAGCAGCAATTTCAGTAGCGGAAAGATTAGGATGCTCAACTGAGAATATTAAAGCTGCCCTAGAAACGGTAAAAGTGCCAGGAAGAAGTGAATTAGTTGAAAATAAATTAGGTCTAACAATAATGATAGACTATGCTCATTCACCTGAGAGCTTAGAAAACATATTACAAGCTGTAAAATCATATACTAGAGGTAGAGTAATATCAGTATTTGGTTGTGGTGGAGATAGAGATAAGACAAAAAGACCATTAATGGGCGCAATATCAGGAAAAATAGCTAATTATACAATAATAACATCAGATAACCCAAGAACTGAAGATCCAAAAACAATTGTAAAGGAAATAGAAGAAGGAATAAAAAAGACTAAAGGAAGATATGAATGTATTGTAGATAGAACTGAAGCTATAAAAAAAGCAATACAGATGGCTAATAAGAATGATATGATAGTATTAGCAGGAAAAGGACACGAAACATATCAAGAAATAAACCACGTAAAAAATCATTACGATGAAAGAGAAATAGTAGCACAAATAGTTGATGAAGTGTTAGAAAATCAAAACAAAAAGAGTGATAAGAAAAATAAATAAACCACAAAATAATGCAAATAAACGTTATAAAACGCTTAGGGGGAAATACAAATGAGTTTTCAAATAAAGATATTATTATTATCTTTTGCAGTTAGTGTAATAATATCATTAATAGTAATACCGATACTTAAAAGATTAAAAGTAGGTCAATCAGAAAGAGAAGATGGACCAAAGTCGCATTTATATAAAAAGGGAACTCCAACAATGGGGGGACTAATATTAATAATAACAACAATTTTACTTAGTGCATTTTTATACATAGATTATGCTACAAATGAACCAGAAATAGCAACAAGATTACTGCCAATGGTCTTTGTAACAATAGGATTTGGATTAGTTGGATTTATAGATGATTTTAAAAAAGTAGTTTTGCATAATACTGATGGACTTAGCCCAAGACTAAAAATGATTGGATTAATGATCATAGCAGTTGCTTATGTAGTAATGTTGGTATTCAATTTCCAAAATGGAACAGATATTTATATACCATTTATAAACACTTATATAACTCTTCCACTTTGGTTTTATATACCATTTGCAGTTATTGTAATTCTAGCAACAACAAATGCAGTTAACCTTACAGATGGTATAGATGGATTATCAACTAGTGTTACAACAATAATTCTTACTTGTTTTACAGTAATATCCATCATTTGGGGAGTAAAGGAAACCACAATTTTTGGTTGTATAATAATAGGAGCAGCTTTAGGATTTTTATTATTTAATCTTCATCCAGCACACGTATTTATGGGAGATACAGGTTCTTTACTACTCGGAGGAGCTATAGCAGGTATGGCATTATATTTAAAGTTACCACTATTATTACTAATAGTAGCAATAGTTCCTGTAATAGAAACTGTTTCAGTTATTTTACAAGTAGCATACTTTAAGAAAACAGGAAACAGACTTTTCAAAATGGCACCAATCCATCATCACTTTGAATTATGTGGATGGAAAGAAAATAAAATAGTTTCAATCTTTAGTTTAATAACATTAATAATGAGTATGGTTGGAATTATGATTATATAAAATAAAATAATAAGGAATGAGAATAGAATGCAAGTAGCAACTAAAAAAGTTACTAAACAAAGAGAAAGTAAAAATAAAGTAAATTTATCTTCTTTAAAATCAGGTAACCATATTGATTTACCTTTATTAATTGTAGTTTTAATACTTGTAGCATTAGGATTAGTAATGGTATTATCTGCAAGTAGTCCATCAGCTTTAGCTGAATCGGGAAACAGTTATACATATTTTTACACACAATGTCTTGCAGCTGGAATAGGGTTAGTTGCAATGATTTTATTATCACAATTTAATTATGAATATTTCAAAAATTTCTATAGATTGATATACCTAGGATCAGTATTAATTTTATTTATGGTGTTACTACCAGTAATAGGTTCAGATGCTAATGGTGCAAGAAGATGGATAAATATTGGAATTGGAATACAGCCATCAGAAATAACAAAAATAGGTTTGATAATTTCTATTGCTGGATATTATAGTGATCCAAGAATAAAAAAACAAGGAATTATAAAGTCATGTATAATTCCAATTGTAGCAGTAGCTATCCCAATTCTAATATTATATGTTGTACAAAATCACCTAAGTGCAGGAATTATAATAGCTTGTGTTACAGTAATAATGATAATAATGAGTGGATGTCAGATTAGATATTTAATGTATTTATTAGGTACAGGTTTAGTAGGTGCAGCAATAATTTTTCCATTTGTTAAAGATAAAATTGTAAATGGTTTTAGATCTGACAGATTCGCAGCCTGGTTAAATCCATGGGAAAATACTGCAGGAACAGCTTATCAAACAATACAAGGACTATATGCAATAGGCTCTGGCGGATTGTTTGGCGTAGGATTAGGAGAGAGTACACAAAAATATTTGTATATACCTGAAGCACATAATGATTTTATATTTGCAATTCTAGCAGAAGAATTAGGATTTGTTGGATGTGCAGTAGTATTAATATTATTTTCAATACTGATTGCAAGAGGAGTTAGTATTGCAGTAAGAGCAAAAGATAGTTTTGGAAGTTTAATTGCTATAGGAATAACTGCTTTGATAGCAATCCAAGTAATATTAAATATAGCCGTTGTAACTAATACAATTCCTAACACAGGTATTTCTTTACCATTTTTAAGTTATGGTGGTAGTTCACTAGTTATACTGTTAGCTGCAATGGGAGTATTAATGAATATATCAAAGTCAGCAAAGAAAATATAAAAACATATAGGAGGCTTTATGAAAGTAGTAGTAGCAGCAGCTGGCACAGGAGGTCATATAAACCCTGGGATAGCAATTGCTAACAAAATCATGAAAGAAGAACCAGATTCAAAAATAATATTTATTGGGACAAAAAGAGGATTAGAAACAAATCTAGTACCAAGAGCAGGATATGAATTAAAGACAATTGAATCCTATGGTATTTCAAGAGAATTGAGTTTAAAGAATGTTAAAAGATTAGTAAAAACATTTAACTCAATAGGTGAGGCTAAGAAAATATTAAAAGAATTTAACCCTGACTTAGTAATAGGAACAGGAGGATATATTTGTATATCTGTGTGTATGGCAGCAAAGAAATTGAAAATTCCATTCATAATTCATGAAAGCAATGTATTGCCAGGAATTGCAACTAAAATACTTTCAAAAAATGCAAAGAAAATATTAGTAGGATTTAAAGAAGCAGAAAAAAGATTACCAAAGGCTAAAAAAATTGTTTGTACTGGAACTCCTACAAAAGTAAAAAAAATAAATTATACAAAAAAAGAAATTAATGAAATGAAATCAAAATTAGGCTTTAATATAAATAAGCCACTAGTATTAGTATTTGGAGGAAGTCAAGGAGCTCAAAGTATTAATAATAGTATGACAAATATTATTAAGAATAAAAAAAATAAAAATTATCAGATTATATGGGCTGCCGGACCAGAACAATATGAAGAAGTTAAAGAAAATTTAAAAAAAGACAATATAGAAATAGATAAAATAGAAGGTATAAAAGTAATGCCTTATATTTACAATATGGAAGAGATAATGAACATAGCTGATTTAATTGTTTCGAGAAGTGGAGCAATGACAGTAACCGAAATTGAAAATGTAGGAAAACCAGCTATATTTATTCCTTTTCCTTATGCTGCTGAAAATCATCAAGAATATAATGCTAGAGCACTAGAAAAACAAGACGCGGCAAGGGTTATATTAGATAAAGACTTGACAGCAGAGACCTTAAATGCTACAATAACTGAATTAACAGAAAATTCTACAAAACTTGAGAAAATGGGAGAAAATGCCCATAAAATGTCTTCAAAAAATGTAGAAGATAAAATTTATAAAGAATTAAAATCTTTATAATATAAGAAATATAATAGAGAGGAAGTTAAAACGAAAATGGCTGACAAATTAATAATAGTGGAATCTCCCTCAAAAGCAAATACAATAAAAAAGTTTTTAGGAAGTAATGTAAAAGTAGTAGCTTCAATGGGACATGTTAGAGATTTACCTAAGTCAAAATTAGGTGTTGATATAGAACATGACTTTGAACCTCAATATATAAATATTAGAGGAAAAGCAAAATTAATAAATAGTTTAAAAAAAGATGCTAAAGATGCAAAAACAGTATATTTAGCAACTGACCCTGATCGTGAAGGAGAAGCTATTGCTTGGCATTTAGCATATATTTTAGGTATACCTGAAGACGCTGTATGTAGAGTTACATTTAATGAAATAACAAAGGAAACCGTAAAAGAATCAATAAAAAAACCTAGAAAAATAGACAAAAATTTAACAGATGCACAACAAGCAAGACGTGTACTAGACAGAATCGTTGGATATAAAATAAGTCCTATACTTTGGAAAAAAGTAAAAAGAGGTTTATCAGCAGGAAGAGTACAATCAGTTGCAGTAAAATTAATAGTAGATAGAGAAAATGAAATAAAAAGTTTTGTACCAGAAGAATACTGGAATATATTAGCCACACTTTCAAAAGATGGTAATAAATTTTTGGCTAGATTTTATGGAAAAGACGAAAAAAAACTTGAACTTCACAAAAAAGAGGAAGTTGATGAAATATTACAAAATTTAAAAGGTTCAAAATATATAGTAACAGATGTAAAAAAAGGAGAGAAAAAAAGAACTCCAGCACCACCTTTTACTACAAGTACAATGCAGCAAGAGGCTTCAAGAAAATTAAGTTTTCCTATTAGAAAAACAATGCAAGTTGCACAAGGTCTTTATGAAGGTGTAAAAGTAGAAGAAAGAGGAACCGTAGGACTTATCACATATATGAGAACTGATTCTACAAGAATTTCAGAGGAAGCAAGAAGTGCAGCTAAAGAGCATATTACAAATAAATATGGTGCAAACTATTATGAAAATAGATATTACAAAACAAAAGCAGGAGCTCAAGATGCACATGAAGGTATTAGACCAACTTATATTGATTTAGAACCAGAAAAAATAAAAGATTCATTAACTCCAGATCAGTATAAACTATATAGGCTAATTTATAATAGATTTATTGCCAGTCAAATGTCTGCAGCAGTTTATGACACTATTTCAGCTAATATAAATGCAAATAATTATAATTTTAGAGCAAGTGGACAAACTCTTAAATTCAAAGGATTCATGACTCTATATGTTGAAGATAGAGATGATAAATCAAATGAAGATGAAGAAAGTCAAGTTCCTGACTTAACTGTAAATGAAGAAGTTAAAGAGGAAAAACTTGATGCGAAACAAAGTTTTACTGAGCCACCACCAAGATATACTGAAGCAAGTTTAGTTAAGGCTCTAGAGGAAAAAGGAATTGGTAGACCAAGTACTTATGCAACAATTATATCTACTATATTAGATAGAAGATACGTTCAAAAAGAACAAAAACAATTAGTTCCTACAGAATTAGGAAAAGTAGTAAACAAACTATTAACCGATAATTTTAAGGATATAATAAATGTAGAGTTTACTGCAGATATAGAAAATCAATTTGATGAAATTGCAGAAGGAAAAGAACCTTGGAAACAAGTCATAAGAGAGTTTTACACACCTTTTGAACAAGAAGTGGAAAAAGTAGATAAAGAATTAGAGCATGTTAAGTTAGAAGAAGAAGTCACAGATATTCCATGTGAAAAATGTGGTAGAATGATGGTTGTAAAATATGGTAGATATGGAAAATTCTTAGCTTGTCCAGGATATCCAGAATGTAAAAATGTAAAACCTTATTTAGAAAAAATAGATGTTCCATGCCCAGTATGTGGTGGAACTGTACATGTAAGAAAAACAAAAAGAGGAAAGAATTATTATATTTGCGAGAATAATCCGAAGTCTTGCAATTATATATCTTGGAATAAACCAAAGATAGGAGAAAAATGGGAACCTGAGCAAGAAGAAACAAAGAAAAAAACAAGAAAAGCAAAAACTAAAGGGAAAAAATCAACAAAAGCAAAGGCTACAACTAAAACAAAGACTGCTACAAAAACAAAGAAAAAAACAAAGTCAAAGGGTAGTACTAAAGCTGAATAAAAATATGAAAAAAGCAAGCTCAGAATAGTATATTTACTAGAAAGAGAGGAACAAATGAGGTCTAGGGAAAAAGGCTCTGTAACAATGGTGGTTGTTGTTACCATATTTTTTATAGTTATAATATTATCTAGTTTTTTGATATATACATCATCAAGAAGAAAAGCGCAAATAGAAGAAACACGAAGAATAGCAAATGCTTATGATGGCAACATGGGAGAAATATATAATGAAAAATCAAAAAATGAAATGACAGCATTTAGTTCTACTTATGGAAGAATAGATGTAATTTGGATAGATACAAATAACAATGTTATAGCAGAACCATTAGAACCTAATTTAGGAGACTTGACGCCAATTAAATGGAGTGGAACAAGAGAAGTAACTACAAATAAGAATGATTCTAATTGGTATAGTTATATTGCAGAAAATACAAAAGAAGATAATAATACTAGTAGATGGGCAAATGCAAAAGACAAAAATGGCAGTTATTTTGTATGGATTCCAAGGTATGCATACAGAATAACATATTATTCAAATCAAGACAGTACTAAACCAACTGGATATAGTGATGGTAGAGGAATTGTAGATGTAAATGGAAATGTAATACAAAAATTAGATGATGGAATAAAGACAATAGATTACAATGGAAATAGCTATATAGTACATCCAGCATTTATGAATGATGCAGCAACAGGATATAATAATGGAGGTTGGGATAGTGAATTATCTGGAATATGGATTTCAAAATTTGAAGTAAGCCGTTCAGATGCAACTAAAGACAATGAAGGAAATCTTGAAACAATTAAATCAGTTGCAAATGTTGTAAGCATTAAACTAGGAAATGACAATATAAATTCATTTTATGATAAAGCAATTCAATATGACACTACGAAATCAAGTCATTTACAAAAAAATAGCGAATATGGAGCAGTTGTATATTTAACACATAGCCAATATGGAAGAAATGGACATGAAGTAGATATAAATAATAGTGCAAAATACATTACAGGAAATGGTGGAGGAAGTCCAGATGCAAATCCTGTAAATGATACAGCAAATGCATATAATACATCGAAAGGACAAAAGGCAAGTAGTACAGGAAATATTTATGGAGTATATGATTTATCTGGAGGAGCATGGGAACATATAGCAGCCTTTGATGCTAAAGGAAATGAAAGATATTTAGATTATGGTAGTGAATTTACGCAAGAAAGAAAAAGCTCAAAATATGCTACAGCTTATATAAATGGAACTACAACTTATAACGGAGATATTGTATATAGCGTAGGAAAAACAGGAGATGCAACAAAAGAAGTGTTTGATGGAAATAACCTAAATTGGTTTAATGATGAGCAACACATACTATATGTAGATAATCCATTTTTTGTAAGAGGTGGAGCTTATGAAAGAACAACAGGGGCAGGAATATTTAATTCTGGCTGGAATATAGGATCACCAGCTGATAGTGGAAGTTTCCATCTTATATTAGCATTTTAATTAAGAAAGGAGAATAATAATGACAGTTAGTAAAGAAGAATTATTACACATTGCAAATTTGGCAGACTTAAAAATAAAAGATGAAGAAATAGACAAATACTTAAACAATTTGCAAGACATATTAAATTATACTGAACTACTAAATTCAGTAGATTTAAAAGATTTAGACGAAACAATTGGTGCAAATGATAGCTGTAATGTATTCAGAAAAGATGAAATAATTAATTTTGATAACAAAGAAGGCATAATGGCAAATGCACCAGAAAAAGAAAGAAATATGTTTAAAGTACCAAAAGTTTTAGATTAAAACTGTATACAGTCTGTGGCAAAACTGTGGATAATACAATTTGAATTAACTAATGTGAAAGGAAAAGTAGTAATATGGGAAAGTTATTTGTTATTGATGGAACAGATGGAAGCGGAAAACAAACTCAATCTAGTTTATTAAAAGAAAGAATGAAAAAGGATGGAATAGATTTTAAATCAGTTAGTTTTCCTAATTATGACAGTCCATCATCAGCATTAGTTAAGATGTATTTAGAAGGAGACTTTGGAGAAAATCAAAAAGATGTAAGTCCATACATAGCTTCAACTTTTTACGCAGCAGATAGATATGCAACATATAAAAAAGACTTTGAAGAATATTACAATAATGGTGGAATAATAATAGCAGATAGATATACAACATCAAATATGATACATCAAGCAGGAATAATAAAAGATAAAAGGGAAAGAGAAAAATTTTTAAAATGGCTGTGGGATTTTGAATTTAATCTATATGGGTTACCAATTCCAACAGAAGTTATATTTCTAAATATGCCACCAGACTATACTGAAAAATTAATACAAGATAGAGAAAACAAAATAACACATGAAAAGCAAAAGGATATAATAGAAAAAAACAAGCAAAATACTATTGATGCATATAACAATGCACTAGAACTTGTAAAAAAATATAATTGGTATGAAATAAAATGTGTTAAAGATGAAAAAATAAGAACAATAGAAGATATTAATGATGAAATATATGCATTAGTTAAAAAAAGTTTATAATATATCATTATACTAAAATATTCAAGAATATTTTTAAACTAAATAAAAAAGAAAGGAATTAAGCTAATGAACAATATTACAAATCTTACAGTACACGAGTTAGTAGAAAAACTTAAATCAAATGAGTTAACATCAGAAGAAATAACAAAGGCTTACATAGACAGAATAAATGATAAAGAAAAAGATGTGGATGCATTTGTAACACTTACAATAGATGATGCTGAAAAGAAAGCTGCTGAAATAGATAAGCAAAGAAAAGAAAATAAAGAAACATCACAATTTGCAGGAATTCCAATAGGAATAAAGGACAACTTATGTACAAAAGGTGTTAAAACAACTTGCAGTTCAAAAATGCTTGAAAACTTTGTATCACCTTATGATGCAACAGTTGTAGAAAAACTAAATAAAGAAGGAATAATAAGCCTTGGAAAACTAAATATGGATGAATTTGCAATGGGAAGCTCAACAGAAAATTCTGCTATAAAAATTACTCATAATCCATGGGATTTAAATAGAGTTCCAGGTGGTTCATCAGGTGGTTCAGCTGCAGCAGTTGCTGGAGATTTAGTACCATGGGCATTAGGAAGTGATACAGGTGGTTCAATTCGTGAGCCAGCAGCGTTTTGTGGAGTAGTAGGATTAAAACCAACTTATGGACTAGTTTCAAGATATGGATTAGTAGCATTTGCATCATCACTTGACCAAGTAGGGCCAATAACAAAAGATGTAAAAGATAATGCAATGCTTTTAAACATAATTGCAGGACATGACGAAAAAGACAGCACATCTTATGATATAGAAAAGAAAGACTATACAAAAAATCTTGAAAAAGATATAAAAGGAATAAAAATAGGTGTACCTAAAGAATTCTTTGGAGAAGGTATAAATGAAGAAGTAAAAGAACAGTTAAATAAGGCAATAGAAACTTATGAAAAACTAGGTGCAATAGTAGAAGAAACATCGCTAGATGTAGCAAAATATTCACTTGCTGCATATTACATTATAGCTTGTGCTGAAGCAAGTTCAAACTTAGGTAGATTTGATGGAATAAGATATGGTTATAGAGCAAAAGACTATACAACACTTAAAGAATTATATGTAAATTCAAGAACAGAAGGATTTGGAGACGAAGTAAAAAGAAGAATAATACTTGGAACTTATGTACTATCTTCAGGATACTATGACGCATATTACAAAAAAGCGCAAAAAGTAAGAACTTTTGTTAAAAATAAATTTGACGAGGCTTTCAAAAAATATGATGTATTATTAACACCAGTATCTCCAAATACAGCATTCAAAATAGGAGAAAAATGCAATAATCCAATGGAAATGTATTTAGCAGATATTTGTACCGTATCAATAAATATAGCAGGAGTTCCAGCAATATCACTTCCTGCAGGAGTAGATAGTAATGGAATGCCAGTAGGAATGCAGTTAATAGGAAATAGATTTGAAGAAGAAAAAATACTAAATGTAGCATACAAATTTGAGCAAGAGATAAAATTCAGAGAAAATCATAAACCTTCATTCAAAAAATAATTAGGAGGAATAAGGAGGAAAATAAATGGCAGTAGAAGATTACGAATTAATTGTTGGACTAGAAGTTCACGCAGAATTATCAACAAAAACAAAAATATTTTGTTCTTGCCCTACAGAATTTGGAGCAGAACCAAATACACATGTATGCCCTGTATGTATGGCGCTTCCAGGAGCATTACCAGTTTTAAACGAAAAAGTGGTAGAATATGCAGTAAAAGCAGGACTAGCAACAAATTGTGAAATAGAAAAAAATAGTAAAAACGATAGAAAAAACTATTTCTATCCAGACTTACCAAAATCATATCAAATATCACAGTTTGATAAACCACTTTGCAACCATGGATATATAGAAATAGAAGATGATAATGGTAATCCTAAGAAAATAAGAATTTTAAGAATCCATATAGAAGAAGATGCGGGAAAACTAAATCATAATGAATTTGGTGCAGGAAGTTTAGTAGATTTAAACAGAGCTGGTGTGCCATTAATTGAAATAGTATCAGAACCAGACTTTAGGTCAACAGGCGAAGTAGACAGATATTTGAAAAAATTAAAATCAATACTTCAATATATAGATGTATCAGATTGTAAAATGCAAGAAGGTTCTTATAGAGCAGATGTCAATGTTTCAGTACATAAAAAAGGCGAGCCTTTTGGTACACGTACAGAAATGAAAAACATAAACTCTTTTAAATCAATAACAAGACTTATAGATTATGAAAAAGAAAGACAAATATATGAATTAGAGCATGGAAACACAATAGAGCAGGAAACAAGAAGATGGGACGATTTAGAGGGAAGAACTTTCTCAATGAGAAACAAAGAAGATTCACAAGATTATAGATATTTCCCAGAGCCAGACTTAGTAGCAATAAAACTTTCTGATGAATATATTGAAAATATTAGAAAAGAACTTCCAGAAATGCCAGAATCTAGAAAAGAAAGATATATGAATAAATATGGACTTTCTGAAAAAGATAGTAATAGTATAACAGCTTCAAAATATCTATCTGACTTTTTTGAAAAAGCAGGTGAAATTGCTAATGATTATAAATCAGTATGTAATTGGTTAAACTCAGACATAGCAAGAATATTAAATGAAAAAGAAATGGAGCCGGAAGAAATACCATTTACAGCAGAAGAATTAGCAGAAATGGTAACATTAATAAATAAAGGAACAATAAGCACAAGCATAGGTAAAAAAGTGCTTGACGAATTATTTGAAAATCCTAGAATGCCAAGTAAAATAATTGAAGAAAAAGGTTGGGTTCAGATTTCAGATGAGGGAGCAATAAAAGAAGTTGTATTAAAAGTTTTAGCAGAAAATGCACAATCAGTAGCTGATTATAAAGCTGGAAAAGACAGAGCATTAGGCTTTTTAGTTGGACAAGCAATGAAACAAACAAAAGGAAAAGCAAATCCAAAAATGCTAAATGAAATGTTTATAGAAGAATTAAAAAAATAAACAAATTAGAAAACGCCACAAATTACCAGTTTAAAAAGTAAATAAATGAGCATCATATATATTGAAAAGGAAAACATACTTTTCAACTAAAACTTTTAGGAGGTGAACGTAATGGCAAACTCAAACAGCAATTACAAGGCAGTTCCAGAAGCAGCAGATGCTCTTAACAAATTTAAATATGAAGTAGCTAACGAAGTTGGTGTTTCATTAAAAGATGGTTATAATGGAAATATATCTGCAAGAGACGCTGGTAGAATAGGCGGAAACATGGTTAAGAAATTAATTCAACAAGCTGAATCTCAATTAA
>CALXUS010000019.1 GCA_944391745.1 uncultured Clostridia bacterium | reverse complement strand
ACCTCCATATATATAAAATATCACATTTTTTATACATTTTCAATAAATATGTATAAAAAATCAAAAAAATTATACATATTTTGAAAATATGTATAATTTTCAGTTTGTATTATCAAAGTTTCAAGCAGAACAGAGCAGGAGTTAAATAAGAATAGCTATATTTCTTCAAATCCGTGATATTATAAACCTTAATGTTATTTATACTTAAATAGATTATAATTTTGAAAGTTTAATAATTAATATCAAAATTTTCTATTTATAAAATATTAAATTTACAAACAATTATCTTCTTATACTATATGTGTTTCAAATTCTACCTGTAATTTTTATCATATCAAATTGAGCTTTGGTAATTCTATTTTTTCTATCAATTTTTTCTTCCATTTAAATTTATCCTCCAATAATTTTAATTATTTATAATACATTCTTTAAAGACTTTGATTCTATAAGTTATTATTCTCGAATCAATTTATGTAACATTTTTTATTTCTTTTCTACTAAACATATAAATAGATAATGCTAGTAATATTACCATATATAAAATAAAAATAACTATCGAACCAATCAAAGTTACTCCACTTATATCAGATATACCACCAAATAAATATATACTAAAATCCCAATTATTAGTTATAAAATATCTAGTAACTAAGGAAAGTGCTTCAACTTTTGACCATTCTTTTAGTGCAGTATCTGATATTAAAAAGATAATTAATGTTAATATCATTGACATTGATGTATGATTATTTACTACACCAATAAATATGCAAAATAAAATCATTATTATATACATTGGCAATTTGCTTATTCCAAAAAGTATATTATAAATAAATAAATTCATCGTAAATACTTGCTCATTATTAAAATTATATCCTATATAATCTAATTTGTAACTATCAAATCCAAATATAACTCCGCCAACAATAAATTGTGTAATTAAAACAATTAGCATAGCAATTATTGTTGTTATAATACAAGCAAATATTTTTGAAAGTAATATTGTACTTCTTTTATGTGGTTTAGTTAATAAACTTTTTATTGTTCCTTTATTTGTTTCCTCAGTAACAATTGTTGTAGAAATATAAATAACAATTATTACTATTATTATTTCAAAATGTTCAAAAGTTCTTATAAAAGAAATTCTAGCATCTATTTTATTATCTGTTATTAAATTATCGTTATTTGATATATCATAATTTATATTATTTTCTATGGCATATTTGCATAGATTTATTTTGGCTCTACATCTATTAATATTTTCATTTATAAATGCTTGTGATGCATTTTCGTTAGTTTTCATTGATAATATTCCGTAACAATTACTTTTATAATTATGTAAATAATGATTTAAAATATTGTAACCAAAGTTTATATTATTTTCTAATCGTAAATTATAATATTCTATTTCTATATTTAATTCGTCTTGAGATGCATCTTTTAATTCTTTTAAATTGCGAATTTTTAATCTTACAAATTCTTTCCAATCATTTGAAATCAAGGCTTGTAAATATTCATTATATTTGGTCTTGGATATGTTATATGTTTCCTCACTAATTTCATATCCAGAGTTTAATTCATACTTAATCATATTTTCTAAATATTTCTGAATATCTAAGTTATAATTCGTGTTAACATTATTTATTACCATTCCAGTAGTCTCTTCTTTTAATGCATATCTTTGCCAAGAACCTTCTTTAAAGGAATTATATACTTTAAAGAATTCTATCGAGGCTTTTTGACTAATATAATGTTCTGTGTTACTTGGAATTTTATCCAAAGTATTTTCTAAGGCTTCAATATTATAATCACTTGTATTATTATCAAATCCAAGAACAGGGTTTTGGTCAGGATTTTTATAATTGTATATTATAATGGCAATAATAGAAATTAAAAATAAAAAATATATACTTTTCCTTTTAAATATTTTTATTAGTTCATTTTGTATTAGCTTAATCAATTTTATTTTCACCTACTTTTTTTATAAAGGCATCTTCTAAAGATAATCTACCTCCATCTGTAAAATTATCAATATCACTATCTTCAACAATTTTTCCGTTTTTCACTGCAATTATTCTACTACATATATTACCTATTTCAGATAAATTGTGAGTTGAAACTAATATTGCAATGCCTTTTTTTGATAAATCTTTAATCAAATTTCTAATTTCAATTATTCCTTCGACATCTAAACCATTTGTTGGCTCATCTAATATAAGTAATTGCGGGTTATTAATTATTGCTTCTGCTATACCTAATCTTTGTCTCATTCCTAGTGAATAAGTGGAAACTTTATCTTTTATTCTGTTTTCTAAACCTACTATTTTAATGACTTCATTAATTCTTTCTTTCGAAATATTCTTGTAGTTATTTGCTGTTATTTTCAAATTATCATATCCTGACAAATACATATATAAATCAGGATTTTCAACTATGGCTCCAACTTTTTCTATTGCTTTTACAAAATTTTTTTCTATATCCAACCCATTTATATAAACATTCCCTTTAGTTATTTTCACTAAGCCAAGTATTAATTTAATTATAGTAGTTTTACCTGCTCCATTAGGTCCTACTAAGCCGACTACTTCTCCTTGATTAACTGAAAAAGATATATCTTGAACAAGTATTTTATCTTTTACCTTTTTTTCTAATTTAACACATTTTAAAACTTCCATAAGACCTCTCCATTATAAATTTTTAATATCTTTTTTCTTGAATATAACAGTTAAAAATAATAATAAAATTATTATAGTTATACCATAAATAATTATCAAACCATTATATAAATAATTCGAGTTATATAAATATTTACTTGCATCATAACTATTTAATATAATGTAAATTCCTAATGAAACTAAAATGTCTAAAGCTATATTATTTGTTATAATTCCAAACAATAAACTAATTAAAGTTAGAACAACATATAATGGTATTTTTGCAGTAATTAATTTAATCATATATTTTGCAAGTTCTATAGTTTCTATTGTTTTATCTGAACTATTATATATTATAGCTTCTAAATTATAACTATCAAATCCGAACAATAATCCACCTAGTAGAAATTGAAACAAAGTTATAGCTCCCATAACAATGAAAATAACAAAAATATTTGTAATAATTTTTGAAAATAATATTTGAATTCTAGAATGTGGTTTTGTCAATAGAGTTTTTATTGTGCCAGTATTAAATTCTTCTGTAATTATTGTACTAGATAGATAAATTAAAATAAAAATAATTATAATATCAAAATTGTCAAATAATTTTAACAATAATATTCTTGCATCTGATGGTAATGGAACATTTTTATTTTCATTATTTAAAAGTATATTATATTGAATCATATTATTAATCGCATATTCTTCTAATTTTATTCTTTCTTCAATTTCTTCATAACTATCATCAACATTTAAATTATCATAATTTTCAAGAAGCAACTTATCATTATTATAAGCTCTTTGATATTGAATACTTATATCAACATCAGGATTTGAAAATTTTTCAAATAAATTATATATGACTATTATTATTATCCCTATTGCTAATAAAATATATATACTTTTCCTTTTAAATATTTTAATTAATTCATTTTTTATTAATTTTAACATATCTTTATCCTTAAATTTTATCTATAAATATTTATAGCATAATAACTTATGCTTTTCAATCAATTTATTTAAAATTAATTTAATTCTTAATTTTTGAAAACAAAAAGTCTTAAATTTATTTTTGGTACTTTATATAATACTACAAAAAATGGTGTGGAAAAAATTCCACACCATGAATGATTGAAATCATAAATACTATATAGTCAAACATTTAACTTATTCTTCTTCAAAGATTTTTTGCCAACCGTCCAATAATTGTTCTGGCGTTGTATTTAAGGCATGAGCAACGGTTAAAAAGTTAGCCAGTCTAAGGACTCTTTGACCTTTTTCAGCTTTAACAATTAAAGCCCGGTCAAATCCTACAATTTTTGCAAGTTTAGCTTGTGAAATTCCTCTTTTCTCTCTAATAGTTTTAAGATTAGTTCCAAAAATTTTTTTAAGATCATCTTCTTGGAACTTATTCATTCAAACCACAACCTTTCCTAAAAGTTACAAATATTCTATCATTTTTTGAATTTTATGTCAAGTTAATACTATTTTTTCCAACTTGTATCAAACTCTCAACTAAATCTTTTTATTTAATTTTGTTATCTTATTAGTATCTTTTATTCAGCATTTAGTAATTTTCGGTTTTACAAGAGACCCTGAAATCTCAGGGTCTCTTGTACTAAACTTGTGTTTAACAGCAAATAACTTATTATTTAATCCAAAGTGCTACACGGTAACCAATAACACCACTAATAATATGAGTTATATCGAATACATTTCAATAAGAAGCGTAGAAACGTTTACCACTATTACAAAAACCTCCGCCTCTAACGATATAATCTCCACCATTTCTCGAATAGAACTCTTGCGTGACTTGAGGCACTAATCCAGTAAAATCATAAATATTGTTAGTACAACAACTTTCAAAGTGTCCTGTTAATTTTGTTTTGGGATTGTAAAAATTCTCTTCTTTACAATTTTTATCATCATAATAACCCCAACTTGAAGAATCTTCTACGATTTCACTACGACTTCTTGCTTTTGTTTTTTCAAACCATTCTAATACTGAATCATATTCAGAACCATATAACAAATGGCTCTTTACATTTTCAGTATTTTCAAAAGAAGCTGCTAATTTTTTGAATTCAATTGAATCCATCTTAACAAAAGGAAAGCCACCTTTTACAGACTGCCATTTACAAGTTTCTTTATTAAAAGACATACTGTACCGAGAAACATAGAAACCTCCGTATTTTTTTACACTTGCAATCTGAAGTGCAAATTCATCAGAGGAGTATTCAATACACTCCTGCAAGAATTCTATATTAGTATCAAAGGGTCTTCTTCCAAATTTCTCATCAAATTTTTTTCCATCCAGCGTTCCATTAGAATCCAACCATCCTACAGGAACCCACACGAGTTGACTACCATCTGAAATTCTTTCGATTGTAAAGCCATTATTCCATTCTCCACAAATATGCTTATATCCTTCAGGAATCGGAGGATTAACATACTGATCAGAGTATAAGAACGAATTGGCTTTTTCAACACTCATAGCTTTAATAATCAGTTCGCCATTTTCTCCATTAGATACCATAAAAGTCATTCCATCTTCTGCACAAAGCACAAGCTTGTCATACCGTTTCATAGTTTGTCCTCCTTAAAATAATTTGTAACGGTTTCAACTTGACATTTGTCATTCTTTATAAAGAATATAACATTTTTCATTATTTTTCAATATATCTTTTAATTTTATTTCTTTATATTATTATTACAATTAATTGCTTAATAAAACCTTTACTGAAACAACGAATTCAATGTATGTAACTTCTCCGGCACTTATAAAAGGAAGTTCATTATCTTCAATTCTCTGAGTAACTTCTATTAAATCTCCTTCTTTTAAATCTGACAAAGTAATTTTTTTATTATTTTCATCTTTTATTTCTATGCCTTCCATATCAATTTGGTAAAAAGTATCTATTGCTTCAACATTAATATCACCGTTTTGTTGTATTACTGGAACTCTTTCAGGTCTAGAAACTTCCCAAAAATTATTATTAATATTACAAACTGTAAATTCTGAAGTAGAATAAAGAGATAATTGACCTTTTAAATAAAAGAATATCACAACTAACACAACCATTAAAATTAACAATACAATCACTATTTTTCTTCTCATTATTATTTTCCCCTCATAGCTGTTTTTGGGGACACCTTCCAAAAACAGCCTCAAAATTTTTTAACTACTTATCATACTATGTAAACTAAATTTCTAATTCATCTTTATCATTTTGCTTCAATTTATTAAATACATCTAACGCTGTTAATATTTCTCTATCAAATTGTTTTTTCTTTGGATTATTAGTTACATTAGTTTCGACTAAATACCCTACATCAGAAATATTTGCATATTTTATAGAATGATGTTTTGCTTTTTCACTTTCTGTGAGTCTTTTTTTAGTTTCATTTATGTCTTGGTCTGTAATAACTTCAAAGAAAGTGGTTTGAGTTAATCTATTTATATTTCCACTTTTTCTATCAAAATAATTTCTATCATAGCTATTAATTAATAAAAATGGTTTAGCCTGTCTATTTTCTATTTCTATTCCTGCTTCTTCTGATAATTCGCGTTTTAAAGCTTCAATCTCAGTCTCTCCAATATCTATTGAACCACCAGGAAGCATATAAAGTCCAGCATAGTGAACTAATAACATTTGTTTAGTAGTATTGTTAACTACAAAAGCTCTAACTTTTTTAACTACTTTTTCAATTTCATTATCCATTAAATTTGTTTCATTAAAACTAATTAGTTTCATATTTTTAATACCTCCATTATAAAATATTTTCACTATCTACCGCCAATTTCATTTTTATCTTCAAAATCAATTACTACACATTTTTTTAAAGCATTGATTTGAACTTCAGCCATTTTTTCAATTGAATCAATACCTAAATCATCATAGTAATCTTTTACATAGGCAAAGGAATATAAGTCCCCTATATTTCGACTTTCTACTTTTAAAGGCATAAATATGACATCTCTCACATCTGTAATATATCTATCAGTATCAACAATTGACCAGCAAGATTTTCCATTTATATCTTTCAAATATACACCAGCTAAAAAATGTCCAGTTGTACCAACTTTTTTGCCTTCATTTATATTTTTTGCCCATCTTTTACTTAAAGTTATAATCTGCATAGTTGGTATACCTAAACTTCTTGAAAATGCAGTAAATAATGTAGAGCTATCACAACATCCAGTTCTTTCATTAGATTGTAAAATCTCTGTTGCATTTCTTTTAAATTTTCTAAAATCAGTTCCATCATTTAGCCTAGCAGTATTTGTATTCATCCAAACTAATATATTTCTTACGGTTATACCATCAGTTATTCCTTTAAGCATTTTTGATTTTTTTATTATTGTATCTGTAATTCCAGTTCGAGTTCCACTTTCTAAATATTTGTTAATATTTGTGAAATCAGGAGCTACTAACAATCCATCTTTAATCATATAGAATCACCACTCATATAAAAAAATTTTACATGTTTAAAAATTAATCAGCTGTTTTTGGAAGGTGTCCCCAAAAACATCCCAAAAGATATTAATATAATAGCCCGAGAATTAAATTGTTCTCGGGCTATATTCAAAACTCACAATTAATTGGCTTTAAAAAACGATTAATAGTTATTGCTGTACTCTAGGGCAAACTTGGTATCATTAAACTGTAAAACAACACTTTTAGAGAAAATAAAGATAAAAACAGCTTTTTCCAATCCTAAACCTGTATTATTTATAGCTATATGATATTTCCACCCCTTGCTTTCAATTAGTTTTACCAAAACATCAAAGAATTTGTTTAATTCATCTGAACTATAGTTGCAAATACAAGCGAATAATTTTTTCTCCTCATCTCTTGACACAACTAAAGAATTATCATCCCGATAAAACACATAAGAACCATTAGCTTTATTCATGTCATGAGAATTTATATGATTGATAAGTTCATTAATTGTAATTTTTTCCACGAGTTCATTCCTCCTATATTAATAGAAATAAAATATACTCTATTATGTACTCAGTGTATTATATAACATTTATATTATATCACATTATGTTTACATGGTCAATTTATATTTTTTTAAAAATTCATCAAACTCTTCAACATTACTAAAAATTTTGTCAAAAATATTATACAATGAATCTGTAGCTTCATAATCACCTATTGCATAACATTTTTTTCCAAGACCAAAAGCAATTCCTGCTTCAATATGAGCAGCCTTACCAGCAGGTAAGATTAACAAGAAATTTTTAGAACTCTTTTCACCTTCTAAATCTTTATTAAATATATTTAAAACAATATCACTTTTTAAATTTAAAGATTCAAATTCTTTTTGTCTTTCTTCAGGGGTTTGCTTATTTGATCCATATCCCCAGTTATTTTGATCTTTTAAAAAGCAATAATAAGAAATATTATATTTATCAAATATCTTGCATATATTTAATATATTTTCTTTATTTCTAGCTCTACCAGCTATAAAAAACTCATATTTATTTTCCATAGTATCACTCCTATCTAATTATCAATTATTACATATCTATATCAATATTTTTCATTCCATTTTCATCTTGAATTTCAAATAACTTAGCTGGTTTAAAATTAAATATTTTAGCAATTAAATTATATGGAACAACACTAATTTTGGTATTATAATTTGTAACATCAATATTATATATCCTTCTAGCAGCTTGTAATTGATTTTCAGTTTTAATTAAACTTTTTTGTAAATTTAAAAATTGATCACTAGCTTTAAGTTCGGGATAACTTTCAGCTACTGCTATAAGATGATTCATTTTATTGTTTAACTCTTCACCTAAACCCAAGTCTTTTGTATTATTGTATTGAGTTCTTAATTGAGTAATATTTTCCATTATATTATTTTCATATTTTGCATAGTTTTTTACTGTTTCAACTAAATTAGGAATTAAGTCAAATCTTTGCTGACAATATACTTCAATTCCAGATTTCGATTGTTCCCACTTTCTTTTTAATCCAATTAATTTATTATACATAATAATACAAATTATAACCAGAACAAATATAACAAAGCCAAAAATCCACCACAACATAGTTTCCCTCCATTTATTTATAAAATAACCTCATTTACAGATTTAATAAATAAATCTGATACTTCTAAGCAGAAAGATAAAATTCTATAATATTTATATAAAAGATCTTTATCTAATGAAAATTTATTAACAGAACCAGCCTCAAACATTTTACCACACCTAAATCTGATAAACAAATCCTGATTAATTATGCTTATTTCAAAGTCCATAGCCATTTCTCTTTTGAAATCAACAATTTTTTGCATAATATCTAGAGTTAATATTTGCATAGTTAACATTCTGTTATCTGAAAAGACATCAAAATATTGTTCAAATTCCGGAGAATCTAAATCTATTTTATCTTTATCATTAGAGCTAAAAAAAGGTAACTTGCTTAATATAGACCTATTCACCTTATCTTTTCTAAATTTTATATAACAATTAGTATTTTTTAATAATTTGACATCATTAAAAAGTCCAGAAAATGACGTATCATAATAAGTATTACCTTTATTGTCTTTTCTTTCGATTTGTGTTAAAACTTCAGCTAAATAAAATTGTGAATCATCTAACTTTCCTTGTATCAGATCCTCTGAACTATATAAATCATAATAATCCATATTAGAATTTTTATAAATTTTTTCATTAATACCGCAAATTTGGATTATATGAAAAATTCTTATTAAAAGACTTAATTAAAGGTTCTATAGCACACTTCTTATAAAAATTATTATAATTATTAAATCTTGTACTTAACTTTGATTTTATCGTATTTATAAGTTTTATAGCTAAAAAAATTATAAATGGCAAAATGAAAAGTGAGAAAACACTAAATAAAATTATACATAAAATAAAAACAGTCAAGAAGGCAAATGTACCAAAAAAAGCTATAAAAAAAGTTACAAGAAATCGAATTATTTTTTCGTGTTGCGCTAATTTTCTTGCTTTTTCCAAAGAATCTTTATTATTCATTACTATATTATTATATAAATTTTCAAATCTACTATCATAATTCATTATTTTATACCTATAAATTATAAATTTTGTTCACTACTATCTTTTTTATCAATTTCTATACTATTTTGATTTTCACGTGATGCATCAATTAGTAAGTCTAAATCATTACTTTCTATTATGGCTTCTCTTAATTTTGACTCCTTTTTTAATCTATTAATAATATCTTGATTTAATTCACCTTTAGCAATCTTAAAAAATGCATCTCGCATTGTTTTACCACAAATATATTCATCAATAGAGTTTAAATATTCTTTTGCCATTTGTCTGTGCTCATCTGTAATTGAAAACATTACAGGTTGTCTATCATTTGGATTTTTCATATAACCTACTTTTTCATTTTCAGAAGGCTTATAAGGAGTTTTATAAACATTTAATCTTGCTTGTTCTTTTCGTAATTGCATAGCAGAATTACCAGGAAAATATTTCTTATTATGAGTAACTTTATATATTTGAGCATTTATTTTTGCATCTATTTTATCTATTGTCTTCGAATTTGCAGGTTTTAAATTAAACATTCTTACATACTGCATAATTCCCAAAGAATGAGAAGAGATTTCTTCAACTATCATTGCTTCTAGTTTATGCTTTTCATCCTCTGAGCAAATATTTAATATGTCTTCTACATTAGATGTATCTCTTAGCAATAATTTGCCACTAAAAATATTTTGTTTCTTTTTCTTTAAAACTGCTAAATAATTTTTAGAGTTTCTATTTAAAATTTCATCAATCTTAGGTTTTAAAAATGGTAAATTTCTTACCTGGGAAATTAAAGAATGCAATTTCGTAGGATTCATCGTTTTCGCTAATGCAAATTCATTTATAGATTTACCATAATTAATAAATTCTTCAGCTAATAAAACTCTTGAATCCTTCTCTCCTGTTTCTTTATTAATTCCTTCTCTATTTATTCCAAATTTATTAAATCCTTTTACATCATAGCCTTCTATATCATATCCATCTTTATTAAACCCGTTTTCATCATAACCTTCTATATCAAAACCAAACCTATCAAAAAGAGTACCTGTTTCTACATTTGTACCATCTTTTTTAAATCCATGTGCTGAAATACCATCTGGATTAAATGCTGTTTTAGTATCTTTATGAATGCCACTGTTATTAAAGCCATTTCTAAAATATCCATCTTTATCTCTGCCAAACCTATTAAATCCTTCTCTGTCAATACCATTAGCATTATAACCATTAATATCATAGCCATCTTTATCATATTGTGTACCAGTATATTTATTTATTTTAGTTTTAAAATTAAATCCATTTGGATAGTACCCCTCTTTATCATAGCCCCAAGCGGCGCTTATGCCATCTTTATTAAATCCAAATTTATCAATTCCATCTCTATCATATCCTTGCCTGTCATATCCAAGTCTATTATAACCATCTCTATCATAACCCTCTTTGTCATAACCTTCTTTATTAAATCCATCAGGTCCAAATCTAGTACCAGTCAATATATGAATATTATTTGAATTAAATCCATTATTATCTAAGGTAACTTTTCTAAATCTACCTTTTCTATCTCTATAATTAATATCATAACCCCTTTTGTCATACTTCATGCCTGTATCTCTATGTATACCTTTTTTATTAAATCCTCTTCTATTATAACCATCCTTATCAAAGCCATCAATATCATATCCTTGAAAATCATAACCATCTTCATCAAAATAAGTATTAGTAGTTTTATTTATATGCTTAGAATTCCATTTTCTATCATCATATTTTTTTATATCGCTCATTAAATTAACCTTTGAAATATCCTTTCATATAATATGAATAAATTTTATCATATCTATTAATTTAAATAAATAGTTTAATGCTAAATTATTGAAAAAACGACTTTTTTATTGATAAAAATTTTGTATTATATTAAAATAAAGAAAATAGAATAATTTTAAAAGAAAGGATATGTTTAAAAAACATAGTATAAGGTAAAATAAGTGATAAATACAGAAAATAATCCGGAATATTTAAATTCTTTTTTACAATATCAATTAGCATATAAAAACAAATCCCCAGAATCGGTAAATCAATATAACTGTGATTTAACAATGTTTTTAAGATATATGAAATATCACTTTGGTTTGACTAAAGAAAAAGAATTCAACCAAATTATTATTAAAGATTTTTCTTTAGAACAGCTATCTAAAATTAAACAAGAAGATATACATAGCTTTATCTCTTATCTATCAATAAATAGAAGATGTGGTCCAGCAACTTGCGCCAGAAAAATATCTACAATAAGGATATTTTTTAAATATTTAACTATTACATCTAAAGTATTAAAAGACAATCCCGCTCAAAACTTAGAAACTCCAAAACTTAATAAAAGATTACCTAGATATCTTACATTAGAAGATAGTGAGAAACTTTTAGACAACACTTATGAAGATGAAGAAAATAAAAATAAAGAAAGAGATTTTGCAATTATAACACTTTTCTTAAATTGTGGATTACGTTTATCTGAACTAGTTGGGATAAACATAGCAGATATAAAGTTTGATGATCAAAAAATGACTG
The DNA here is from genome assembly GCA_944391745.1 of uncultured Clostridia bacterium. Lineage (GTDB taxonomy): Bacteria > Bacillota > Clostridia > TANB77 > CAG-508 > CAG-793. Next base: position 19,511 of record CALXUS010000019.1, on the reverse strand, counting down.
TAATTGGAAAAGGAAATAAAGAACGTTCTATTTATTTAAATAAAGCATGCATAGATGCTATTAATTCATATTTAGTCGTAAGACCTAAAGAAGGAGTAAAAAAAGATAGTAAAAATTCAGATAAGGCATTATTCTTAAGCAGTTATAAACAAAGAATTAGTAAAAGAACAGTGGAAAATGTAGTTTCAAAAGAATTACAAAAAGCTGGTTTAGATACAACAAAATATTCAACTCATAAATTAAGACACACTGCTGCAACACTAATGTACAAATATGGTAATGTAGACATAAGGGCTCTTCAAGAATTACTAGGGCACCAAAGTATATCAACAACTGAAATATACACTCATGTAGATAATGAACAAGTACGTAATGCTGTAGAGAGTAATCCATTAGCCAAATTTAAAGCACCATAAAAAAATAGGAGTTTCTATGACCTCCTATTTCTTATATATTTTTACAAACTCTTTTAAACAATTTAATTGATATTCAAATTCATACCTTGTAAAAACAGTTTCCTCTTTATTTAAAGCTCCTAATGTATGTATAATATCCTTTTCAACATTTTTCAATAAAGTTCTATATAATGGATTTTGAATAGCAGAAATATATAATTCATTAACTAAATCATCATATTCTTTGCCAAATCTATTAATACTTTCGCCTTGCCAATATAATAGTCCATCTTCTTTCCAATCATGATCATTGCATACCTTAATATAGTTAGATTCCAAAGCACTATAATTAAAGACTAAGTTTTGCATATTAATATCTTTAAATTTAATTCCTTGAAAAAAAGATTCAATACTCTTTAAATGTTTTCCTCTAAAAATAAATTCATAAGGAAATAAATTTGATAGTGCTTTTGCATAATGTCCTTTGTTTTTATATCCAACATTAATCCATTTTTCACACTCTCCTACTTTATTTCCTTCATCATCAATTAAAGGAAATCCTTCACAATATTCTTTTCCATCAACTTCCTCAATAGTTTTTGGTTCAAATAAATAGTTTTTCTTAAATTCTACAAATCTCTTTAATTCCTCTTCCACTTTTTCCTCCATTAATAATCTAATTTTAACAGTTTTCATAAAGTAATTCAAGTAATATAAAAAAACACTTTCATATTTTTATGTAGACTCATATTATATTATAGAAAAATTTAAATATAAATTTTCTAATTAATTAAAAAGGAGGTATATGAAATTTAAAGATTTAAAAATTGGATTTGCCTTAACAGGTTCTTTTTGTACATTTTCTAAAACTATCCCTAAAATAAAAGAACTTGTTGAAGAAGGTGCTAAAGTCATTCCAATTATGTCATATAATGCTTATGAATTAGATACAAAGTTTGGAAAAGCAGAAGACTTTATAGCACAAATTGAAGAAATAACTGGAAATAAAATTATCCATACAATACAAGGAGCTGAACCTATTGGCCCTAAAAAAATGACAGACATCATGATTATAGCTCCTGCAACTGGAAATACTATTGCAAAACTAGCAAATGGTATTACAGATACTCCTGTTACAATGGCTGCAAAATCTCATTTGAGAAATGAAAATCCTTTAATTATAGCCATTTCAACAAATGATGCACTTAGTGGAAGTGCAAAGAACATAGGAACATTATTAAATAGAAAAAATTATTATTTTGTTCCGTTTAAACAAGATAATCCAATTACCAAACCAAGGTCTATTGTTTTTGACGAAGCTTACATTATAAAAACAATAGAATCTGCATTAAAAAAAGAACAAATTGAACCAATAATATTATGAATATAAAAAAGATGGGAATTATTTTTTCCCACCTTTTGTTTTTTTACTTTCACCTTTTAAAACTTTCTCAATTTTTTCAAATTCTCCAACTCTAGATATAATTGAAAAACTTTCAAATATTGAAATTGTTTCAGTAATCATTAAAATGCATGCACATAATTTAATAACCATTTCAAATGATTCAACAGGATTGAAAACAACAACAACACCAAGTAAACCAGTGATTATTCCCATTGTCATTAAAAATCCCCAATGGCTATTTGTAATATCTCTAATATTAAGTGCAATTTGTACTTTACTAATACTATCAACTATAATCCATATACCTAAAACAATAGGTAATAAATATGTTATATTTTGATAATTAAGCATAAGAACAAAACCTAATATTATAAAAATAATGGCTTGCATTAATTCTCCACTAAAGAATCTATAATCATCTTTAATAGAAAAATAAAATATAAAATGTACTAACCCATCTAAAACAAGTATTGCTCCAAATATTATCATCAAAGTACCAATTGTTTCAATTGGATTCATAAACATTAAAAATCCAAAAAATAATAGTATAATTGAAAAAATAATAGAGTTTCTTCCAAGTTTTCTTATGTATTTCTCCATTTTATTTACCTCCTTTGTATTATAAATCTATATTATCATAAGATTTTCCATTTGTGAAGAGAATTTATTAAAATAAATATTACAATTAGATTACTATTTATTTTTATTAGCTAAATATTTTAAATATGCAAATATAAATCCATTTATATTTCCATCCATAACACCTTGTACATCTCCAACTTCGTAATTAGTTCTATGATCTTTAACCAGTGTATATGGACAAAAAACATAAGAACGAATTTGACTTCCCCATGCTATATCCATCTGCACGCCTTTTAAATCTTCAATTTTTTCTTTATTTGCTTTTTCTTTTAATGCTAATAACTTAGATTTTAGCATTTTCATTGCTGTGTCTCTATTTTGAAATTGGCTTCTTTCAGTTTGACAAGCTACAACTATACCTGTAGGAATATGAGTTAATCTAACTGCAGATGAAGTTTTATTAATATGTTGTCCACCTGCACCTGATGATCTATAAACATCCATTTTTATATCATCGGGATTAATATAAATATCTTCATCCTCTTTTATTTCAGGTAAAACTTCAACAGAAGCAAATGAAGTATGACGTCTACCACCACTATCAAAAGGAGAAATTCTAACTAATCTATGAACTCCATGCTCACTTTTTAAATAACCATAAGCATATTCTCCCTCAACAGAAAAAGTAACACTTTTAATTCCCGCTTCTTCCCCATCTAGATAATCCAATTCTTCTATTTTAAATCCATTATTATTTGCCCATCTAGTATACATTCTATATAACATCTCTGCCCAATCTTGTGCTTCAGTGCCTCCAGCTCCTGGATGAATAGTAACAATTGCATTATTTTCATCATATTTTCCTGAAAGTAAAGTAGAAATTTCTAATTCATTTATTTTATCAGATAATTTACTAATAGAATCAACTACTTCTTTTTCTAAATCATTATCATTTTCTTGAAGAATTAAATTAACAATTTCATCAACAGAATTTAATTCACTTTCAGTTTCCTTAAATAAATTTACTTTCTTTTTTAAATTAGTTATTCTAGATAAAACTTTTGCTTGATTTTCATTATTAGACCAAAAATTCTGATCTAAAGTCTGTTTTTCTAAATTATCTAGTTCAAATTCTAGATCATCAATTTTCATTGATTCTTTTAAATCATTTAATTTATTTTTCAAATCATTTAGTGTCCTTGTTATCTCATCAATGTCAAACATATAATCTCCTTTATAATAATATTTCTTATCTAGTAACAATTCTTAAGTTACCTATACCTAATTTACCAGATAAATTATTACTTTCTTTAAAAATTGTATAACAAATTTCTTTAACCTCTTCCAAATCGCCAGCAAAATCTTTTAATTCCAATTTAATTAATTTAGTTTCATTATTAAGCTCAATATATTTTGTAATAATATTATTTGTAGTTTTTATTTCAAAATTTAGTTTAATCTTATCTTCAGTAGTAAATTTAACTTCAAAATAAGTAGTTTCTTTATTATATTTTTCTAAATTAAGTAATGGTTCATGAAAATTATAATAAGCCATAACAAAACTATTTTCATTTGCTAAAGCATCAAAAGAATAATCCATAAATGCAAAATCTTCATTTTTAGTAAGATTCAATTTTCCTTTATTTTCTATTGGCATTAAATCAGTAAACTTAAAAATAGTAGGTTTAATAAAATCTTCATATTCTAAAAGCTTATCTGTTATTTTAAAATTATCTCTAGTTATATTTTCAACTTTAATACTACTTTGACCAGTTGAAGTATCTACAAAAGAAAAAGTACAATATAATTTAATATCCTTTGTAGTTAATAAGTCATAAACAGCTTTATACCAAAAAGTTTCATTTAAATCAAAATTTAATTTCCACTTTCCTCCTTTCGGTAATAGAGGCATATAATATTCTTTCGGTTCTGAAATATTTTCAGAGGTAATAGCATTATATAAAATAAATGAAGCTTTCATATCACATATATCTCTACCATTATTCTTAAATTCCATTTTTAGATGCTTATTATCATAAACAATTACTTTATTGAACTTTACATCATCAAGTCTCCAAAATAGATTTATAGTTAAATATGTAGTCATTAAAGCTAATGAAACAATACCAATTATAGCTAAAATATTTTGTATAGCTGAATCACCTTCTAATGCTCCATAACCTACTGTATATAAAAAATATAAAAATGTTTCATTTAATAGTTCACTAATTCTTATCTCATTATTAAATAATTTATATAAACTAAATATTAAGCATATTACAAACATCACTACTAAAAATATTAATACCGTTTTTACTATTTTTTTTAATTTCTTCATAAATTACTCCATTTAAATCTAAACTATCTCATAACAATTCTACCATAAATAAAAATAATTCTCAATTAATAATCACTCTAATTAATCAATAATTTGAAAAATTTATTAAAATATGGTATAATTATGTCTACAGGAGAGCCTGTTTCATATATTTGAGCCTTTGCTCAATATGTATTCACTAGGTCAAGCACACAAAAAGGAGAAAAAACAATGAAAACAGAAGAACTGTATACATTTATCATCATCCTGACCGCAATCTTCAACCTTATGACCGTAAGCGTTTACACAAAGTACAGTGTGTACACTGAAATGCTGAATAAGGCCACTGGTCCTATTGAAACAATATTCTTTTCTGCAGTGATTGGAGTATGCATCGGAACCGGTGGCTCACTGTTGCTAACCACATTCGCCTATCAGGTTGAAGCCCCTGTCATTGGCTTTATGCTCTTTATTCTGCTATATGGGGTTTTGGCATACCCTGTATACAAGCTCAGCTTAATCCAAGCACAGAAAAAGTGTGAAGACAAAAAGCTTAAGCAAACGACTGCAGAATGAACACAAACGTTCGAGAACATACAAACAAACCTAGTGAAATGCATAAAGAGGGGGTGTCACGCAAGTGGCACTCCCCTCTTTTTTTATTAACTAACTTTCTGAATCCTTGTAAATAATGGTTTTATATTTGAAATTTTTATATTTGGCTTAATACATATTTGATTCCATGAAGCACTTTTTATTTCTAGATATTCTCTAATTATCCTTGATGAATTAGGCATAAATGGTTCATATAAGTTCGACAAGTTAGCTATTATATTAGTACAAGTATAAATTGTATTATTAAATTCATTAATATCATTTTTAACCTGTTCCCAAGGTTTCCTTGTATCATAATACTTATTTCCCGCTTCAACCAAATTCATTATTAATAATGTAGCTTTTTTAAACTCAGCTTTTTCAATACATTCGCCTACTTCTTTGTAAGTTTTCTTTATTAACTCATCAATTTCTTTATCCATCATTCCATCAGGAACAACTTCTAATCCTTTAAAATTTAATGTTCTATTTACTAAATTTCCATATTTATTAGTTATCTCTGAATTATGAATAGTTATATAATCTTCAATAGTAAAATCACTATCTCTTTTTTCAGGACCATTTGCCATTAGATAATATCTAATAGTATCTACATCATATTCTTTTACCATATCATTTATTGTAATTCCATTTCCCTTAGATTTAGATATCTTTTCTGAGTTAATATTTAAATATTCTGATGAAACCATAACACTAGGAAGAACAAAATTATCATTCATAGCAAGTAAAAGTGCAGGTAAAATTATACTATGGAAAGTAATATTATCTTTACCATGGACCATATATATTTTACAATTAACATTTTTCCAATATTTTTCCCAATCCATATTATTTTCTTGACAATATTTCTGGGTCATTGTTATATAACCTAAAACAGCCTCAATCCATACATACATCTTTTTATTTTCATAACCTTTAACAGGAATATCTACACCCCAATCTAAGTCTCTTGTAACAGCTCTATCTTTTAGCCCTTCTTTCAAATATTTTTCAGTTTCTTTTTTGGAGTTTAATCTCCAATTATCAGAATTAAGTTCAACATATTGGGCAATTTGAGGTTGCAATTTAGATAAAGCAATATACAAATTCTTGTTTGCTTTTAAATGCACTCTTTCACCACATTCAACACATATAGCACCATCTAAATCTTCAATTGTAGGAATATACCCGCAATCACATTGGTCTCCTTTACTTTCAAGTCCACAACTAGGACAAGTTAGTTTTAATTCCCTATCTGCAAGGAATCTTTTACAATTATCACAATATGGTTGTTTATCCTCTTTTTCATATATATAACCATTATCATACATCTTCTGAAACATTAATTGAACAGACTTTTTATGAAACTCATCTTCAGTAAGACCATATAAGTTATAAGAAAATCCCATATCTTCAAAAGTCTTTGTAAATTCTTTATGATAAGAATTAGCAATTTCTTCTGCCGTTTTTTTCTCTTTTCTAGCCCTTTGAGTTATAGGTGTTCCATGACAATCTGTACCAGAAACATATACTACATTATCACCTTTTTCTCTATAATACCTAGCTAATACATCACCAGGTAATAAAGCAGCTAAATGACCTAAATGTAATGAACTATTAGCATAAGGCCAAGCACCTCCTATTAAAATATATCTTTTTTCATTTTTAGTCTCTTCCATTTAAACCTCCAGTCCATTTAAAATAAGCAAAATTTTAAAATATTATATATTGTTTATATTTCTTTGTCAATTTAATAAAACCAGGTACTAAATAAGATTTAATACCTGGTATGTCTTTTTTGATTTTAATTGTATTTTTCAAGCTCACTTGTAACAATCTTAAAAAGATTATCACAATTTCCAACCATTGTTAAACCTACAGAATAAGAATGTCCTCCTCCTTTAACAGCTTTACCCTCTGTCAAAAGTTTGTTGCAAATCTTAAGTAAATTAACTGATGAATTAAAGGTTCTCATTGAAGCCTTGAGTTCACCATTTTCCTTTTCACAAATTAAGACAAGAGTTTCATAATTAATCTTTTTTTGAACCTCTTGAATAATAAGTTTGATATTAATTAATTCCAAGGATTTTTCTTTTGGATATAAATCCTTTTGAAGAATATAAGAACACCAAATCTTATTATTATAAAATTTTCCTCTTTTAATAACAAGATCAATGAGCTGTTTGGTCCTTTCACTAATCATTGAAAGACAATTAGAAATAAAGCCAATATCAACCCCTTTCATTGTTAATTCGTTGAGAAAGTTTTTTGCTTCAAAAGTAGTATTCAAAACTAGATTATTAGTATCTGAAAGTATGCCAATTCCAATGCATCTAAGAAAATATAAATTATTACACTCATGAAATAATTTATAAATTACACAAGTGCAAGAAGAAGCATCAACTTCGACACAATTATAATCTGCATAGTACTCTTTTTTGGCATGATGATCAATACAAATAGATTCTTTTGCTAACTTCAAATACTCTTTACCTTTAATAAAGTTAAATTCAGCTGAATCTACTATTATTGCAAGATCATAATTAATTAAAAAAGGCTCTTTCAAAGGAGCAACATTACCAAAAATAAATGAAAGCTCTTCCGCATAATTAGGAATTACAATATCAATATTTTGTGGTAACTTTTTTATACTTATTAAATACCAATAAATAGCAAGAGCACTAGAAATTGCATCTCCATCCGGTCGTCTGTGAGTTAAAATAAGAAACGTATTAGCATTTCTTATTTTATCAACAATAGCATTAGACATAAGCTAACCCTCCAAAATTATTATCACAAGGTTATTTGTTGCATAAATTATTTATTATTATAATTTTTATATCGTATTATGTCAAGTCCTATTTTTAAATATCTATTTCTCCATAAGAATCTGAAAAATCTGGATTATTATTCTTTTTACCCTTTTTACCTTTTTTTCCCTTCTTACTTTGCATATATCTATTTAAGTCAATATTTTGAGCCTCCTCATACAATGAATCAATTTCATTCATATCTATTTTTAATTTTAAAAGCATTTTTAAAGAATCATACTGTTCGTTTTCAAACATACCTGTTAAAGATAAATCATCTATAATTCCATTGTTTATCTCAGAATTCAATTTATCTGCCTCTTCTGATAGATTTTCAAATTCAGATTCATCAATCACTTTAGTCCTAATATATAAATTTTGTCGATTTAAAATATTTTGATATTGATCATTTGCTTCAGTTATATCTTCAAAAAGGAATTCAGCAAATCTATCTTTTTTAGTATCATTATATTCCAAAAAAGGATTATTGGTAGGCTCATTATTATCATATATATCTTTCATAAGATGTAGAATTGATAGTCTATATTCAGCTTTTAAAAGCTCTGCTACTATTTCTTCATGATAATCATCACTAAATTTATATTGTTGCTCTTTTATTTTGTTAATATATCCTTCATAATCATCCAGCTCTTTTTGAGAAATCGTTTTAATACTTCTTGTATTAAAGGCATTTTTCATTCTATTATTTTGGTTTTTTAACTCCTTATAATAAAATAATGTTTTAATTCTAGGAACTATTTCATTATATTGATTCTCAAACTCTTTATAATTCGCCTCTAATGAAACTTCTTCCATGATATTACCTTCTTGCAACTGATCTTCAGATATAATTAATTTTTTTAATTTATCCATCAATTCTAAATATTGTTTCGTAATTTCATAACTACCAGGATATTCTTTTATATCTATTTGCTTTAAAGCTAAGCCCATCATTCTCAATTCATTTTTCTTATCTTGCAATTTTCCACCAATTGTATCAGCTAAATCTTGAACATCTTTTGGATTAGTAAATTCAATTTCTGGTTTATCCTCTACAAATAAAAAATCCCAAAAACTCTTTTTTGGTTTATCTGAATGACTATCATAAGGTTCAAATAATATATCACTTAATTTTCTTTTTGTTTTTTTACTACTTTTATCTTCATCATCTTCAAACATAAAATCAAAAAATCCCATCTTAGTCGTCTCCTTATTAGTTCCTAAAGTATACCATATTTATGTGAACTTTTCAAGATATACATCATTTAAAGACCCTTAAAACCAATAAAATAAATCTAATATATGAAAAATCCCCCTTCTCCAAAAGGAAAAGGGGGACGAACGCTATATGGTATAATTAGTTACATTATCCCTCACCTTGGTAGATAGAGATAATGCAGTTACGGTTTTGCCTACGACCTTCCTCAGTATCATTGCTAGCAATAGGCTTATCACCACCATTTGCTACGACAACAATACGACTTTCTTCAATGCCATTTGCGACCATATAATCTTTAGCCCTTTGTGCACGAAGTCGAGAAAGCTCATAGTCAGCATCATTGCTAACAGTACCAGGAGAAAGAGAAATATTTCCTTCGATTTTGATAACCATACGGTTCAAAACCTTAGCAATTTTGACATATTCGTCAAGCATTGCTTCATCCTCATCTTCATAGCCTGTAAGGAACTCCGCAGAATTAGGTTCAAACAAGAGTTGTACAGTTCTGGAAATAAGAGCTTGTTTATCTACATTTTCTTCAGTAGCAACAACCTCTTCTTCAGTTGTTTCAGCCTCATTTGCCCATTTTTCAGAGAGTTCATTCAAATAAGTTTGATCAAACAATTTTTGAACGTATTGTGGATCAGTCTCAAAACCAAGCTGCTCCCAGACCGTACAAAAATCGCCATAGATTTGTTTGGCAATATCAAATACTTCAATGTTCTTCTTATACCCCAAATATTGAGTATCTGCGAGAACATCTTTCAATGTCTCATCATCGTAAGACGCATAATCAGGCACAGAATTTCTAATAACCTGATATGCCTCTTGTAGATTATTTCCGCTATTCATTTCATTGACAGCAGTAATAATACCATCTACAAGAGTTTTCACCACTTCAGGATTTGCATCAGCAAATTCCTTGTTTATGATGAGACCATCAATAACCAAATATTCTCCATCTTCTGTAGAGAACAAAACATGGCTATTTTCTGTAGTCGAAGCAGTAGTAATATCCCATGTAGATACAGCACCGGCCTTACCATTAATAAAAGCTTGAACTGCATCTTGCGTGCTATCGTACAAATCAAAATTATTAATAATAGTTTGCACTGTAGCACTATCCAAACCACTCTGGTTAAGGAACCACACAGGAATAGCTGTTGAAACTGAGTTTCTTGCCATTGCAATTTTAGTATTAGCCATATCCGCTATAGACTGAATATCATTGGTAGCGATAATGCCATCACCACCAGTAGAAGAATCAGTCAAATAAGGAATAACGACATTAATGCCTGCATCTTCAAGTTGCTTTGTGACAAACGCCATTTTGTTAATGGTCATAAAGAAGAAATCAATTTTTCCATCAATAAAATCTTCTATTATTTTATCATCGTTATCCTCAATATTAACATTAACATTGAGGCCAGCCTGATCATAGTAAGATCCGGATTGAGTGGAATTACCTCCATTTGCTACAAATATAGCGGTATAACCACCAAAAGTGTTGCAAACGCCATTTACCTCAATACGACCAGATGTTGTTTCTGATATGGACTCATTAGTAGAACTCGTATCATCAAAAGCAGAATTGTTACTCGTAATCTGACTTTCACTACTTACTGTTTCAGAAGCGGAAGAACTGCTTATGGTTTCATTACCATCATTACCAACAGGCTTACTGTTTACCACAAAGAAAACAATAATAGCCAAAATAGCAATCACAAGAGCTATGCCACCAAAGACCACAACTTTTCCAATAGGACTAAGCCTACGATGACTGTACCGTTTCATTGATTTCCTCCTGTATCGTCATCCTGGATAGGATTAAGCATTTCGAGAAGATAACTTATTTTGCTGTTGAGAGAATCGCCATATTTAATGGCTGCATCTTTCAAAGCAAGAGTTTCAGCTCTTTCAGTTTCATTAACGGCCTTACGAGAAGTAAGATCATTAAGATTCTGATCACGAGTTTTCTCACGATCAGCAATATCGTTCTGAAGCTTATCTTTGATTGCTTTGATATCATCTTCACATTTTTTGGTAAGAGCTTCAACGTCGCTTGCACAAGCGAGTTTTTCATTGCTCATACTCTGGTTAAGTTCATCATCTTTTTCAGCGGTAGTCTTAAGCACCTCCTCTGCATGAGCAGAAATCATAGACAAAACGTCATTAATCTTTTCCAGCCTAGTCTGACCATCGTTTTTCAAAACTTCAGGATCAATTTTTGCAAACTTCAGCATCTTCAGAACGTCAGTTGAACTACAACCTTCGCCCCAGGCGTCAACGCATTCTTGAACCTTATTAATTGTGTGGTCTACTCCTGCTTGATCAAGCTCCCTAAGATGCTCATCAAGTATGGACTTTGCTGTTTTTTCAATGTCCCCATCCACTTGACAACTAGCAATCTGTTCTTCAGACATTGCACCATTATCAGTGGAAGTACCATCTTCTACTCGGTTTCGAAAATAGTACTTTCGATATTGTCTTTAAACCGTTCCCAAAAACCCATAAAGAATTCTCCTTTCTTTTTGTAGTACCCTTACTAAAGGATACGGTTTAAAAAGTGAACAATACAATTATATATTTATTTAGTTTTTATGTCAATAATTTATTTCGACTTAAATAAGAAAAGACCATAAAGATATATAACTTTACGGTCTTTTCTTTATTTATTCACTTCTTAAAGCAAGAACTGGGTCTTCTTTTGCGGCTTTCTTAGATGGAACTATTCCTCCTATTAATGTTAGAATAATACTTAAAACAATTAAAATAATACCTGCATTAATTGGTAAAATTGCTTTAACATCTGCACCATTTGATAAGAAACTAATAATTTGATTTATTGGTATTATAAGTAATAATGTAATTCCAACACCAATTATTCCAGCAAGAGCACCTATAATAACTGTTTCAGCATTAAATACTTGAGAAACATTATGCTTTGAAGCTCCCATTGCTCTTAATATTCCAATTTCTTTTCTACGTTCAAGAACACTTATATAAGTAATAACTCCTATCATTATAGAAGAAACTATTAAAGATATTGCAACAAATGCAATTAATACATAACTTATTGTATTGACAATAGTTGTCACTGAACTCATTAAAGTACCAACCATATCAGTAAATGATATAACTTTATCCTCTTCACCGCTATCTTCCATTTTTTTATTATATTGATTTAACAAATCAGTAATAGCATTATTTCCTTCAAAATCCTTAGGATAAATATTAATTCCACTTGGCACGTCTAAATTTACATAATTCAATTCTTTTAAATTACTTTCATAAGTTACATTCTCTTTGGACATTAATGAGCTAAACAATTCAGATAATTCATCTTCATCCATCTTCATTTTAAATGCATTTGCAAAAGCATCAGTATCAATACTTATTGCACTACTAATTGAACTACTTAATTCTCTAATACTTGATTGCATTTCAGCTTGCATACTTTTACTTAAAGAACTCATTGCGGTATGCATATAATTTTCCATAATATTTGTTATTTGTTTGTCTAAATCCTGTGATTGCATTAAATTTGTAATATTATTTACAATTATATTTTTTGCATCTTCAGAATTTATAAATTCAACAAGATATTTATTTAAATCGTCAACAGAAACCAACTCATTATCTTCAACATATTGATTATATCCATTTAAAACCTCTTGTAAAATTTCCTGTAATTGACTTTCATCTATACTTACACTACCATTTTCAGCAATAATCTCTTCTAATTTTTTATTTATTAGCTCTCCAGCTTCATTAGATTGTAAATACTCCGATAACTGTTTTGTTATTTGAACCCAATTTGCTTCAGGTTTATCTTGTATATACTTATTATATCCTTCTAGTAAATCACTAAGTAATTTTTGTATATCATTACTTTTAACCGAAAAATTAATATTTGAAACTATATCTTCTAAGTTAAGTGTTGGAAGAGAATTAGCAGATAAAGAATTATTTAAATTTCCAAAATCAACTTTAATTTTAGATTGGTCAATCTTAAAAGCTGATTTAATAGCATCTGTATCAACTTCAACTAATGAATTCATATCAAATGAATCATCTGAACTTATATCATCAAACCTTTTCCCTGTGAACACATTAATTTCTGGATTAGCTAATTGATCTTGAACAATTTTACTATTTTTAGAATTATCTATAACATGTTTTGTTAATGAAGCGGGATAACAAATACCTGTAGATAACATCGTACTAGTTGCTCCTTCTTTAGGTTGAACTATCCCTACTACCTTTAAGTCTTCACCATTACTAACAATATTTTTCATATAATCGGTATTATCATTTTTATCACGCCAAATATTATATTCTTCATCATACTCATAACAGTCGGTGCTATCAATTACCTTAAAAGTAATTCCAAGAACTTGGTCATAATCATAGGCTCCTAAATTAGAAGGTGTCTCAACTTCTTCACCATTTGAGAACTGTTTAACATATTCATCTAATTCTGCAAAATCTCTTAATCCTAAAGTATACAACAAAAAGTCACTCATTCCGCCATTTGAAGTCAATACCAATACACATTCATTATAATTAGATGGCCATTTACCAGCCTTAATATCATATTGGTCAATATATAAGTTTTCATCTTCTGGCATTTGAAAAAATACATTTGTGCTCATCATGCTTGACATTATACTATTAGATGAAGCCCCTGATCCAATGCCTAAACTTGAAAAAGTAGTATCTGGATTTAATTGTCTTAAATTTTCAGTATTAGAACTATAAATTCTTGGAGAAACATCATAAGTATATTCTATATCTTTAGCATATTCTCTAATAGGACAATCTTCACTATCTAAATATTCTTTTAATGAAGCTAAGTCATTAGAACCTATTGTAGAAAACATACTAGATAATATACGGTTAATATTAATATCCCCACTATTATCATTTTCATTTCCGTTAGTTGCTCCCATCAGAGCAGAACTCAAGTCAATTCCTGAACTTCTAATTTGAAGCGGATACTCTGATAATGTATCTTCTTCTACTGTTTGAATATACGTATTAACGCCATTTGATAAAGACAAAATTAAGGCAATTCCTATAATTCCTATAGAACCAGCAAATGAAGTTAATATAGTCCTTCCTTTTTTAGTTCTTAAATTATTAAAGCTCAAAGATAATGAAGTAAGAAAAGACATTGAAGTTTTTCCAAATTTTTTATGAACAGGCTCATTAGTATCCTTATCCTTAATTATAAATGGATTAGAATCTGAAATAATCTTACCATCTTTTATATTAACAATACGAGTTGCATAATTTTCAGCAAGTTCAGGATTGTGAGTAACCATAACAACCAAGCGATCTTTTGCAACTTCTTTTAGCAATTCCATAACTTGAATACTAGTTTCACTATCTAACGCACCTGTAGGCTCATCAGCTAGCACAATATCTGGGTTATTAACAAGCGCTCTTGCTATAGCAACTCTTTGCATTTGTCCACCAGAAAGTTGATTTGGCTTTTTATGAGCATGTTCTGCAAGTCCAACTTGTTCAAGTGCTTTCATTGCTCTTTTTTTTCGTTTAGCTCTTGAAACACCCGAAATAGTTAACGCTAATTCTACATTTGCCAAAATTGTTTGATGCGGAATTAAGTTGTAACTTTGAAATACAAAACCAATAGTATGATTTCTATAAGAATCCCAATCTCTATCTTTATATTTTTTTGTTGAAACACCATTAATAATTAGGTCTCCTTTATCATACCTATCTAAACCTCCGATAATATTTAAAAACGTTGTTTTTCCAGAACCACTAGGTCCGAGAATTGCAACAAATTCATTATCTCGTAAATTTAGACTTACATTATCTAAAGCCTTTTGCACAAGTTTCCCTGTCCTGTACTCTTTATAAATATTTTTAATTTGTAGCATAAATATCTCCTAATTCTGTTTACACTTAAAATTATATAAAATTTTATTAATTTTTATTCAAAAATTTCACAATAATACAGGGTAATGTTATCACAAACAAATTAAATTATCAATATAAAAAACTGTAACTTTTTGATGAAAAAAGATTCATAACTTTATATTAGTTATGAATCTTTTAAAACTAATTATTTAAAATAATGTTTTCATTACTTGATGCATTAGTAAAATTTGATAAATTATTAAATTCTGATGTATTAACTTCTTCAGTGGTTGTTCCATTTATTGAATTTTGTGTAACCATAATAGTACCAGAATCTTCAATTTCATTATCTAAATTTTCTTCTTCTGCTGTATCTTCATAAATTAATCTATAACCATCATAATTATTAACTAAATAATTTAAAAATTCTTGAACTTTATCCTCTCCTATATAGAATGCTTTTCCAGTTTCAAATATATTTGTTGTTAAATAACCTCTATCTGTTAAAGTTATGCATACTCTTTTTGAACCTAAAAAAGGAATATCTACATTAATACTAATATTAAAATCACCATTTGTATATACTTCTAAATCATCTTGGACATTTTCTAAACTTGTATCGCTGAAAAGCATATTCCATATATCATCATTATTAACATCATAAAATTCAACTTCAGCATATTGCCATTCACCATTATTGTCTGTATAAGAATAATTATAATTAATAGTACCAAAAGTCACATTTTCTTTTAAATTCAAATCATCTATAAAATCTCCAAGAGTATCTGGTCTATAAAAAGTATTTATGTAAATATAGAAATTAGAGTCACCTTCAAATTGTAAAGCAATCATACAATTAGTAGGATAATCTTTTATCTCATATACAGTAGCGGTTGTAGTATAATCACTATCTGTATAAGAATCATTTCCTATAAGACTTGCTGTTCCTAAACTTTGACCAATCAAGTCATTTGAAATTGAAGTACCATTACTTGAATCATAAGTGTTATTCATAAAATAAACACTATAAAATTTTTGTGTAATAGTTTTTTCGTCCCATTTAAGTTCTACTGCTGAAGATTGCATAACCACATTTGAATTTTCCTCAATCCTTTTTACCTTCCATGTTCTACCTGTTTCATCAGTAATTGTCTCATCACTTGCTCCATTATTAGCAACAGTTACCTTTTCTCCACCAAACCATTCGTTTCGATTAATTATAACTAAAGCAATAATTAAAATACATAAAACAATAATCGCTAATAAAGGGATTTTAACTATTGTATAAGTTTTTTCTTTTTTTGTATTATTATTATCTACTTTATTTTTTTTCATAAGTTTATTCCTCCTAAAAAAATTTATGATTAGATTTTTTTGAAGTAATCATTAAAAGAATAATATCATATAAACAATAAATATTCAATAATAAGATTATTAATTTATTAAATCTTTTTTAATGTTTTTAATTCCAACCAATCTTTATTATCATTCATAACTT
Source organism: uncultured Clostridia bacterium (assembly GCA_944391745.1). Lineage (GTDB taxonomy): Bacteria > Bacillota > Clostridia > TANB77 > CAG-508 > CAG-793. Next base: position 2,802 of record CALXUS010000019.1, on the reverse strand, counting down.
CGCGTTTAACATCATTCAAATTATATTTTGCAGTTTCTTTTATGAATTCAATAACATCATTTAATATTAAAATTTTCGTTGTGCCTTCTTTAAAAAATATTTGATCAACTACTATTTTGGGAATCTTTATTCTAAATTCTTCAATAAGTTGTTTATTTAATATATCATAATCATCATAAATATATTTTTTAGAAAATACTTTGAGAAATTTATTATAAAATAAATAGTCAGTTACTAAATGTAAAAAATATCCTTTATTAAAATCAGTAAATATATCATTATTCTCAAAAAATTTTTTTAAATTAACCTTGCTACTTTTGGGTCCATAATGTGTTGTTGCTTTATCTTTAGTCAAATCAGGATAAATAATTCCGTTAATAAATTCATCATGATTTGCAATTTCATCTGGAAAATTTCTAATATATTCTTCACCAACACATAAATGTATTACAAATCCTGCCATATTTCTAAATTCCTTTACTCAATAAAACTTATTATAATTATAGTATCACAATAAATAAAAATATTCTATATATTATAAGATAAATTTAAATAGAAAGCGGATTACCTTTTTAAGGGTAACTCGCTTCATATCACACAAAATAATTAATTATAATTTACGATTTCGGCGCCAAAAGGTGCTAGAGACAATTTTGCTATTTTGAAATACTGCACTCCGAAAGGTATACCTATAATAGTTATACAGAAAATGCATCCTAATAGAAAATTTTCTATTGCCATTGGTATGCCAAAAAATATTATCCAGATAATATTGGCGAACAATGACGGAACTCCTCCACCATACTCAACGTCTTTGCCAAAAGGTGAAGCCGCAAGAGAAGCAAATTTGAAGCACTGTAGTCCATAAGGAATTCCTACAATTGTAATACACCAAATTACACCGGAAACAAGCCATGAAAGTCCACTAATCCAACCACCTAAAATAAACCATATAATATTTCCAAGTAAACTCATTAGTATCATCCTTTCTATCAAACATCATATTTTGTGTGAATTTTTTCATTAATCCTGCAAGTACAGTTTCAAATTCATGCAAATAGTATTTATATTATATCACATTAATATTGACTATTAAATAAATTAATAATTAAATTTTTCTTAGGAAATAATCCATCATATATATCTTCTATTGCTGAAACTATTTCATTACTTGATATTTTTTTATCTTGAACATTATAAACTAAAATATAATAATCTACACCATATAAGAAATATTTAATATCATTACATTTTTCAAATCCTGCATTAAAATAATAATTTAACCTCTTATTAATTACTTCAAGCTCCTTCTCATTTTTTGCATTTTTTTCAGATTCAACTTCAACAATTAAAATTTTCTTATCTGACAAGAATTCTTCTATTGCTTTAATAAATCTTTTGATAACTCCATTTCCACTATACTCTTTTATAACAGCCAAATGAGAAATTAGAACTTTACCACTATTATTCTTTTCCATCGTTATAAAATATGCTACTTCTTGATTATCTTCTTCATAAATATATACTGAATGAATATTATTTTGAGTTAGTTTTAGATATTTGTCAAAATCAGGAATTTCGCTTTCTGGAAAATCATTTTCCATATATTTATATATTTCAATTGCTTTTTCTAAATTAGCTTTTTTAATCATGTTCATTTTACCTCTTTGCTACTGCTATTCTAAATATAAAATTTCTTTATTCTTAGATTTAGCATATTCTATTTCATTTTTTGTGCTTTCTCCAATATATCCGTTTACATTAATAACGTAAATTGCATCTGACATATCTATTTTTTGTCTATGCATTTCATCTAACATCTTTTTTGTTTGTTCGTTGATTTCTTCCTTTTTAATGCTTTGAAAAAAATTAGGAGTTAAAACTATATTCCCATTCAGAGTAAGTTTTTCTTGCATTTTTAAAAATTCTTCTTTAAATTTAATTGAACCACATAGAGTTATTACTTTATATTTTTTATCCATTTTATTAAACCTCTTTATTACAAATTCTCCTTTATTTCTGGAAACAAATCATAAACATTAAATCCTAATTTACTGTCAAAATATTCTTTTAGCTTATATGTTTCTTTTACATGATATTGTGTATTTTCATGAGCACCCTTTCTTATAATTAAATCAATTAATCTCTTGTCCACTGTCATTACTTTATCAGTACACATCAAATCACATAAATTAATTATCTTTTCATAAATTGTATATTCATGTTCTTTTATGAATTTAGTTCTGAAAGGTATATTTTCAGGTATTCCACCTGCAACACAATTAACATCATTATTTAAAAATGAATGAGTTAGACAAATATTTGCATAATCATCATCATATCCCAATTCTTTGATATAATAGTAACCATTAACACTGTGATTTTTAGGTCCATCTATCTTTTTACCTATATCATGAATATAACCTAAAGTTTTAGCAAAATCTACATCAAGTTTCAAACTTTCAGCTATTTTACCTGCAGTGTTTCCTACACAAATAGAATGGTCTATCCAATGGTCATTTTCTACTTCTTTTCTTATTTCTTCTAGCATATTTAAAGCATCATTACTTGTAAGTTTCATATAGCCCTCCCAAAATTTCCTTCCTATTTTATATATTATCCAATCAAATTTTCCAAATATTCTATCATAAATAAAGGAATATTTAAAACTTTACCATCTTTGCTTAAATTATTCATAGAAAACCTAATTGAAAGTTCATTATTGTATTTTTCATTGTATCTAGTCAAACTAACATTATTAGTAGATTTATTTGACTTTACTTCTATTGGTATAATTTTATT
>CALXUS010000018.1 GCA_944391745.1 uncultured Clostridia bacterium | reverse complement strand
TATATCTGCAAGAGACGCTGGTAGAATAGGCGGAAACATGGTTAAGAAATTAATTCAACAAGCTGAATCTCAATTAAAATAGTTTAGTTAAAACTTAACTTTGTGAATGAAATATTAATAATAGAAAGAAGGTACTAATTATTATATATTGGTATCTTCTTTTAAAGTAAAAAATAAAAGAACACTGGCGCTACCAATCAAGGTAGCACCAGTGTTGTTCGTTCAGCAATGAGTTGTTAATTAGTTGTGTTTCAGGGAAAGAGATAGCATTATCAGACTAGTTGTTCTCCCAATCTTCGCCCCAATATTCACCAACAGGTTCATGAGGCCAATCGTCTAAATCTTCTGATTCGAAAAATTCGTTCGGCTCATTGGTCAAAACCAAACGATTGCTGAAAAAGAATGCAGCAATTAGGAACGGACCGATAACCATAATAACTGTTCCTACAATCATCGTTATTATAGCCGACAAACCATAAAGGTCAATAAACAAGTCGACCATGAAGAATGCACTAAAAAGACCATACAACGCAGATATTAGTACAACAATTGCATATATGATCAGCTTGAAAGTTGATTCTTTCGTCTGAAAGAACCACGTATCGACAACAACGCGAATAGCAAACATCGCGAAGAACCCTACAAGGAGAAAAATGCAGTAAACGAAATTCATCAGAGCTTACGTCCTTTCTAAATGTCATTGCTAAACGAACTATATAAACACTTGCAGGCAATACACCTGTTTGTGAGTATAAAAAAATAATGCTATCAGTTAATTATAACATATTAGGCACAAAATGTCAAAAAAACACTGCTAACACCAATACAGGCATTAGCAGTGCTTTCGTTCAGCAGTTAGTCATTGATTCGAACTCATGGCTAGCTGTCCTCATTGTAATTAGGAAGACAGTTTACCACCGGCTAGCTGATCCAGGATTTATGCCGGAAGTGTTTTGATAGACTGGCCCACCAATATCTACGCCAGAAGCGCTACGATAAACTGGTTCACCAGGATCAATGCCCGAAGCGTCACTGGAAGAGGGACCGACAGGATTTGCACCTGAATCAGGAGCATTTATGTCAATTCCAAAGTCAAGGTCATCATCCACTCCATCGTCTAAATGCTGGTAGTCAGCGCTTTCGCGAGAATAGAGCATATCAACGATAAACGAGAAGATGAAAGGACCGAACCCCATTACCAGACCGCCGGCCAAAGCTAACAGAATTCCAGCCAGTAATCCAATTTCAAAGAACTGATTGGCAAGGAGTACCAAAGTCGCTGCGCCATAGGCAATGGAAACGATCATGAACACAACCCGACAAGCAATTACTCGTTTCGTCGGATAATTGCTGCCATACCATTCGTCATTATCCAGACGAAGTGCAAACATCCCTGCAAAACCAACAAGGATGAAGAAAGCGGAAATCAAGTTAATCATGACAAACATCCTTTCTTTGTGATTCCAATGTGCTGAACGAACTATATAAACACTTGCAGATAACGCACCTGCTTGTGATTATAGAAAAAAAGTTTCGACTCTTTAATTATACCAAATTTATAGCATTATGTCAAGTAATTGCTAAATTTCTATAAAAATACTAAGTAAAATAAATCAATAGAAATGACAATTTGATAAAAAAAATATACGAATTTTCTTCAAATACTTGCCATAAAAGAAAAATCATGGTATAATATCAAATGTTATAGTTTAATACACTAAAGGGAGGTGCAAAACATGCCAAATATTAAATCAGCTATAAAGAGAGTTAAAGTTGCAGAAACAAAAACTAAGAGAAATAATATGATAAAATCAGAATGTAAAACAGCTATAAAGAAATATGAAGCAGCTAATAACAATGGAGATAAAGAAGCTGTAGAATTATTATCTAAAGCAAAAAGTAAAATAGATAGTGCTTGCTCAAAAGGAGTTATTTCTAAAAATGCAGCTTCAAGAAAAAAATCAAGACTTGAAAGCAAATTAGCTGTTAAAGCTGACTCTAAAAAAGCTACAGCAAAAAAAGCTGAAGTAAAAGAAGAAGCTACTGCAGAGGAGAAAGAAGCTCCAAAAAAAGCTACAACAAAGAAAACAACAAAAAAAGCAGAATAATAAATAAACACCCTATAGTCTAGGGTGTTTTATTTTTATTTTATTTTTGTATTAGCTAATACTCTAGCTAAATGAACTCCTGAACATGATGCCATCATAAGACCTCTAGTTAATCCTCCACCATCACCAATAGAGTATAATCCAGATACACTTGTTTCAAAGTTTTCATCAATATCAACCTTATTGCTATAAAATTTAATTTCAGGTCCATAAAGCAAATTATTAGGGTTTGCAAAACCTTCAACAACTTTATCCATTTCGCGTATAAATTGAAGAATGTCTGTCATAGTTCTATAACCTAAAGCAAATGTAATATCGCCAGCAACAGCGGCTTTTAAAGTAGGCTCAACAGAATTATTTTCTAATTCTTCTGGCCAAGTACGTTTACCTCTATAAATATCACCGAGTCTTTGAACAACCACATTTCCATTACCTAATTCATTTAAATTTTTAGCAACATTTCTACCATATTCTATAGGTTTATCAAAAGGATAGTTAAAGTGATGAGATACCAAAATTGCTAAATTTGTATTCGTACTTTTTTTATCCTTATATGAATGACCATTTACTAAAGTCAAATCATTATCATAAACTTCTGTAGAAACAAATCCACTAGGATTTTGACAAAAAGTTCTAACTTTATCTCTAAAAGGTTCAGGTCTACCTATAAATTTACCTTCATACATATATTTATTAATATCTTTCATAACTTCATCAGGTAATTCATATCTTATACCTATATCTACTACGCCAGGTTGAGTTTTTATATTATGATCATTACAAATATTAGTAAGCCAGTTAGCACCTTTTCTACCAACTGCTAGTACAACATTATCAGAATAAATATTTTCAAGTTCAACATCTTTATCTAAATTATTAGCAGATTTTACTTTTACACCTTTTACAGTGTTGTTTTTAATAATTAAATCTGAAACTATAGTTTCAAACATCATATTAATATGATTATCTCTTAAATAATTTTCAATTTTTCCATATAATTCATGGCTTTTTTCAGTACCTAAATGTCTAATAGGAATACTAATTAGGTTCAAATTTTCTTTTTTAGCCTTATCATATATTTTTTTTACTTCATCTTTATAATCTACACCTTTTAAATTAGTATCTGCACCGAAACTTAGGTAAATCTTATCGGTGTAATCAATTAATTTTTTTGTCTTTTCAACTCCAATATATTCATGAAGTTCTCCACCAACATAGATATCATCATCTTCAGGATTGTATAAAGATAATTTCCCGTCAGAAAAAGCACCTGCTCCTGAAAATCCACTTGTTATATTACAAAAAGGTTTACATTTTATACATTTTCCTGTTTTCTCGATAGGGCATACTCTATTTTCTACTTTTTTTCCTTCTTCAATAAGTAAAATATTATTCGCCTTATTCAATTTTACAAGTTCATAAGCTAAGAAAACTGAACTTGGTCCCATACCAACAACTATTACATCATATTTTTGCATAATTATTACCTCCAATTAATTTTTTTGTTTTAAAGATATCTATAAACCATTGTTAGAATTCGGACATAATAAAAGAGAAGATAAAATCTTCTCTTTTAGGTACATTAATTCTCTGGCTCTAGAATACCAAAATTCTTGCCATCTTTTAATTTGTATATTACATTAACTTTGTTTGTTTCAACATTTATAAATGGTAAAAATTTATTTTTAGCATCACCTTCTAAAACTAATTTAGCGTCTTCAGCTGTAAGTGGCTTAATGCTATAATAAATTGTTTTTATGATTTCGCCATCTTCATCAACTTTTTCAGAAGATTGGTTATTCATTCTTATAGTTTCAACCATATTTTGTTTATCTTTTTTAGTTTTGCTTTTTCTAATTTGACCTTCTAATATTTCTATATCTTTATCAACTGAAGCATATAAGTCTTTACTTGCAGTTGCAGCTTTAAAAGTTTCACTTGCAATATTAACTCTTATTTCAGCTACTTGATTATTTCCTTCTATTTTTAAAGTAGCAACAGCATCGAAATCACTACCAAAATACTTCTCTAATTTACCAATTTTATCAGTAATGTAATTTTTAATTGAATCTGTTAGTTCAAAATCCTTTCCAGTAATATTTAAATTCATAAAAATTCTCCTTTCTATTGAACGAATCTTAAGTTAAATCATGATGATTTCACCTACATTATATATGGAAATAGAAAAATTTTCAATAGGAAAGAGAAAAATTAATTTAAACCATATAAATTCCTAAAAAAGATAAAATTAAGTATACACCATAAAATATAGCTTCAACGATCATAAAACTCTTAAAAGACTTAAAATCTTCACTTTCCTTATACAAATACTTAATTGCAAAGTAAGTCAAAACTGTACTTATGCATAAGCAAAAATAGGTGATAGGAGTAGTTATACAATAAGCCTTATCAGATATTAATGTTATTAAAGAAATAAAATTTGCAAATATAATAGGAATTTTACAAACGATAGAAACCGTTATTGTATCAGATATATTACACTTATCATCTTTGGTAGGCGCCATACAATATATTATAAGGGATAAGAAACCTACAGAAATTATAGGAATTGTTAAATCCCTTACTGCAAATAAAAACATAGAAAAACCATTATTAGTATAAACATTACCAAAGAGGGCATGAATAAACATTATAAAAACCCAAATAAGTAAAACAATAATTGCTGTATTAAAAAACAAATTATGTTTGGAATCACATATATTTTTTAAAGTTTTAATGGGATTATTAAAAAAAGAAGAAAAAAAGTTTTTACAATTATATGTGCCATCTTTAAAATCTAATTTGCTAAATTTATCATTAGAAGAATTATTAAAATCATTTTCCATAGAATCTCTCCTTACACATAAATTTATTTAAATATATGTGTAAGATAAAAAAATATGAAAAAAATCCCAATGAAAAATTGGGATTTTTAAATTTACATATTTCCGTTGTTATTATTTCCATTATTGAAGTTGTTAAAATTGCTATTATTAAAATTTCCAATGTTATTATCGAAATTTCCAATGTTACTATTATTATCAAAGGTTCCAATATTATTGACATTATTAAAGTTTGAATTGTCTGTATTGCCCAAATTGATATTACTATTGTTATTAAAATTGCTATTATTGTCATAGTTAACATTATTGTTTTGGTAGTTATTAGAATAGTTAACATTATTAGCATTACCATTATTATAGTTAGAAGTAATATTATTAGTATTCATATTGTCAGATGATAATTTACTATTAATTTCTGTAGTATTTTTACATATAACTAGTAATAATAAAGCAAATTCATAAGCGACTCTTAAGGCAATATTTCCTACAATTAAAGTAACAAAGAAACTTAAAACGCTTGAGCTAATTAAAGCAAATGAATATAATGTAAGATAAATTGCTAATATCAAATATGTAATTTTTAGTAATGCCTCCATAAACATCTTTTTAAAAGATAAAAAGTCATAAAGCCATTTCGCAAATCCATTGAATCTTCTTTCATTTTTCTTATTTAAAAATAAAAAGTAAATTAAAATTCCACCAACTATAGCAATTACTAAAGATACGATTAGCCATATTGCTATGTTTGATGAACTACGTAATATACTACTTGAAGAGTAACTTGAATACATAGTTAATTCGCCCCTTTCTTGAATAATTTTATGTCTAAATCATAGCATACCAGACAAATTTCGTCAAGATAAAACATAGGGGAATATTACAAAAAAAATCTGAAAAAAACTATTGACATTTCCTAATAATGGGTATATAATAATAAAAGTCAAAGAAAGTCAAAGTCAAAAAACGACAAAAACTGACATGCTATAAAAATGTACAAAATGTTATAGAAAAGAGGGGAGCAAAATGAGAATTTCAGATGTAATAGAAGATTTTATAAAAGAATTACTTGAAGATGATGACTATGCTGTAATACAGAGAAATGATTTAGCAGAGCATTTTAATTGTGTGCCATCACAAATTAATTATGTAATATCTACAAGATTTACACCAATGCAAGGATACTATGTTGAAAGCTCTAGAGGTGGAGGTGGATGCATTAAAATAAGAAAAGTAAATATTACTCATAGTGATTATTTAATGCATATTATTAATAGTATAGGTAATTCTATTACTGCAAAGGAAGTAGAAATATTTGTTAAAAACTTTTTAGACTATAACATTATAAATGATATAGAAGCAAAATTAATAAAAGCTGCTACAAGTGACAAGGCATTGACTTTACCGAAAGAAACTAAAGATGAAATTAGAGCAAGAATATTTAAAAACATGCTAATAAATTTAGTATAAAAATATTTTGATTAATGTTGAGGAGGTAATTATTATGTTATGTCAAAATTGTGGAAAAAATGAGGCAAACTTTAGATATACACAAATTATAAATGGTGTTAGAAAGGAATTAAATTTATGTTCAGATTGCGCTAGGAAGCTTGGAGTAGATAATATAGATATTCCAATGAATTTTTCAAGCTTTCTAGGTGATTTCTTTAATGATTATGTAGAAAGTTCACTATTACCAAGTTTAAGTTTGAATAATGCAAAATGCAAAACCTGTGGAATGACATATAATGATTTTATAGATACAGGAATGTTTGGATGCAGTGATTGCTATGATGCATTTAGTGGACCAATTGATTCATTATTAAAAAATTTACATGGAACAGCAAGACATATAGGCAGAGGCACAAAGAATACAGATGAAATTCCTAAAGTAAACAAAAAAATAGATAAAAAAGAAAGTAAAAATTCAGAATTAGAAGATTTACAAAAAGAACTAGACAAGGCGATAAAAGAAGAAAGATATGAAGATGCTGCAAAAATAAGAGATAAGATAAAGGAGATGAATAAATAATGAATTGGTATTTACAAAATGGGAAAGAATCAGATGTTGTTATTAGTACAAGAGTGAGATTGTCAAGAAATATAAAAGGAATTCCTTTTATTAATAGATGCTCAAAAGATGAATTAAAAGAGGTCTATGATAAGGTAAAAGAAATTACTCCTAGTTTAGGTTATAACTTAAAATTTTTAAGCTTAGATGATATGGATACAATCACTAAACAAAGTTTAGTAGAAAAACATCTAATTAGTCCAGATTTTGCAAAAACTAAAATGCCATACACTGCAATAGTTATAAATGAAGATGAAAACATTTGTATAATGATAAATGAAGAAGATCACATTAAATTACAAGTATTTACATCTGGATTAGATATAGACAATTTATTAAATTTGGCAATAGAAATAGATGAAAAAATAGGAAGCTTTATTCCATATAGTTATCATGAAAAATATGGATTTTTAACTGCTTGCCCAACAAATGTAGGTACTGGTTTAAAAATATCAACTTTAGTGCATATACCAGCTTTACAAATGACAGGAAATTTAAATAAAATGCTTAATATAATTAATAATTTAGGAATGAATGTTAGAGGATTATATGGAGAGGGTTCAAAAGCAGAAGGTGATGTATACCAAGTATCTAATAATCAAACATTGGGAATAACTGAAAAAGAAATTGCTAAAAATTTAAACCTATTAGCTCAAAAAATAATAGATCAAGAAAGATTAGCTAGAAAATATTTATCAAAAAATTCTCTAAAACTAGAAGATGAAGTATACAGAAACTATGGAATTTTAGCAAATGCAAGAAGATTGGGAGAAGATGAAACAATTGAACTTTTATCAAAAGTAAAATTGGGAACAGACTTAGGAATAATAAAAGAATTAAATGATAAAAAAATAAGAGAATTAATGTTATATACAAAACCAGCAAATATGCAAAAAAGAATTGGAAACAAATTATCAGTAATAGATCAAGAAGTTTCTAGATGTGAAACGATTAAGCAAATTTTACAACAAGACTAAAACTAAAATAAGAAAGGAAGTGTATTAATATGTATTATAAATTTACTGCAAGAGCAGAAAAAGCTTTAGAATATGCTCAAGAAATTGCTATGGAATTAGGTCATAATTACATAGGAACAGAACACCTACTTTATGGACTAGTAGAAGAAGGAACTGGAGTAGCAAGTAAAGTATTACAAAACCAAGGACTTACTTCAGAAAAAGTTAGACAAGCAATAGAAGAAATAGTAGGTGTTGGTGAAGAAATAGAAGATGCAAATCAAATTACTTTTACTCCAAGAAGTAAAAGAGTAATAGAAAATGCTTTTTTAGAAGCCAGAAGGTTAGGAACTGAATATATAGGAACAGAACATCTACTTATCGGAATTATGAAAGAAGGAGATAGTGTTGCAACACGTATAATGCTTGAAGAAGATGTAAATCCAAGTGGACTATATAATGATTTAATAAAAGTATTAAATGAGGAAGGTGAAGAGAATAGTGAAACTAATTCACCATCAAATAAAGGAAGTTATAACTCTACTCCAACACTAAATCAATATGGCTCTGATTTAACTAAACAAGCAAGAGAAGGCAAACTAGACCCAGTAATAGGTAGAAAAGAAGAAATTCAAAGGGTTATACAAATTTTATCAAGAAGAACAAAAAACAATCCATGTTTAATAGGTGAACCTGGTGTTGGTAAAACAGCAGTAGTTGAAGGTTTAGCTGAAAAAATAGTTTCAGGCGATGTACCAGAATTATTGAAAAATAAAAGAGTAGTAAGTGTTGATATAGCAAGCATGATAGCTGGTGCAAAATATAGAGGAGACTTTGAAGAAAGAATTAAAAAAGCTCTAAAAGAAGTGAAAAAAGCTGGAGATGTAATTCTATTTATTGATGAAATTCATACAATAGTTGGAGCAGGTTCAGCAGAAGGTGCTGTTGATGCAGCAAATATTTTAAAACCACTTTTAGCAAGAGGTGAAATTCAATTAATAGGAGCTACAACACTAAAAGAATATAGAAAATATATTGAAAAAGATGCAGCACTTGAAAGAAGATTTAGCCCTGTAACAGTTAATGAACCTACTGAAGATGAGACAGTACAAATTTTATATGGATTAAGAGATAAATATGAGGCACATCATAATGTAAAAATAACAGATGAAGCAATAAAATCAGCAGTTGAGTTATCTTCAAGATATATAAATGATAGATATTTACCAGATAAAGCAATTGATTTAATAGATGAAGCGGCTTCAAAAGTTAGAATGAGTAGTTACACAGAGCCAGATAGCTTCAAAGACATGAAAGATGAAATAGAAAAATTAGACAAAGAAAAAGAAGAAGCTATTAGAGTACAAGACTTTGAAAAAGCAGCAAAAATAAGAGATAAAGAAAATGCTAAAAAGAAAGAACTTGAAGATAGTAAAAAAGATTGGAAAACCAAAAAGAGTAAAGATGTTCCAACATTAAAGGAAGAAGATATTGCAAATGTAATATCAAGCTGGACAGGAATACCAGTTACAAAAGTCTCTGAAAGTGAAAATGAAAAATTAAAGAACTTAGAAGAAAATTTGCATAAGAGAGTTATTGGACAAGATGAAGCTGTATCAGCTGTCGCAAAAGCAATTAAAAGAAGCAGAATGGGATTAAAAGATCCTAATAAACCAATAGGTTCATTCTTATTCTTAGGACCAACTGGTGTTGGTAAAACAGAATTATCTAAAGCCTTAGCAGAAAACTTATTTGGAAGTGAAGATGCATTAATTAGAATTGATATGTCTGAGTATATGGAATCACATTCCGTTGCAAAACTTATAGGTTCACCTCCAGGATATGTAGGATATGATGAGGCTGGCCAACTTACAGAAAAAGTAAGAAGAAAACCATATTCAGTAATCCTATTTGATGAAATAGAAAAAGCTCATCCAGATGTAATGAATATGCTATTACAAGTATTGGATGATGGTAGATTAACAGACTCACAAGGAAGAACTGTCAACTTCAAAAATACTGTAATAATAATGACATCAAATGTTGGAGCAAAACTAATTACAGATAAGAAGACATTAGGATTTAGCGAAGATAAATCTAAAAATGAAAAAGAAAGTGATGAAAAAGAATATCAAGACATCAAAAAAGAAGTAATGGCAGAACTAAAGAAGGAATTCAAACCAGAATTCTTAAATCGTATAGACGATATAATAGTATTCCATAAATTAGAGGATGAGCAAATTAGAAAAATTGTAGATATATTAATTAGTAATGTAGGAAAACTACTAAAAGAACAAGGAATAAATCTTAATGTAGATGAAAAAGCAAAAGATTTAGTTGCTAAAAAAGGAACAGACAAAACCTATGGAGCTAGACCTTTAAAAAGAGCAATTCAAACAATGATTGAAGATAAAATTGCAGAAGCAATGCTTGATGGAAAGGTAAATAAAGAAGTAAAAGTAACTGCAAAAGATGATGAAATCATTGTTGAATAAAATCATACTTTTGGGACGGTCCTTTTCGTAAAACATTTTACGAAGGGGAGTGTCCCTTTTTAAATGTTCAATTAAAAAGAAACTACTAAATGAAAAATATTGTTAAATTATAAAATATATGATAAGATATATTATACGAGGTGACAAAATGTCTTTAAAAGGAAAAGTATATGTAAAATACGTGATGGCCCTTAATAGAATTGTAAGAAGTCAGCTAAGACCGAATGTAAGAAGATACAATAGTATAAATGATATAGATTTAACAGAAATAAAAAGATTAAAAAAAGAATATGGTATAGGTGGAATGATAATTGATGTTGATGGGACTATACTTCAAGAATATAGAAATATTCCACATAGTGTTTTAAGAGCATTAAAATTATTAAATAGAGAGTTCAAAATTTATTTTGTTTCAAATGGAAAAAGCAGGAAAATAGCAAAATTAGCCAATATATTAGGTATTGGATATATTCCATTAGCATTTAAGCCTAGAAGAAAACCTTTTATTAAAGCAAGCGAAGAAATGGGACTTTATCCAGAAAATATTATGGTATTAGGTGATGGATTTTTAACAGATGTATTAGGAGGACAAAGAATGGGGATGCATACTGCAACAGTAAAAACTTTAAATTCTTCTAATAAATTAAAAAATAATGATAATATGCAAAGATAAAATAGTATTTATCATAGAAGTGCATTGCGTAAAATATTGCAATGCTGATTTTTTAATGTTATAATATAGCAAAATCTAAAGATAAGGAGAAAGCAAATGACAGAGGCTTTGGCAGTGGTATTTATACTAGGCATTTTCATAGTAATATTAATTGCTATGGCTATTGCACAAATAAGAATGGCTGGAATTAAAGTAAAAGACTTTTTCAGCTTTATTGATGCTAACCAAAAATTAGATAGCCTAGCAAAGTTTGCTAAAAAATACGATAAAATGTCTCCACAAGAGCAAATTATATACTTATCCGAAGCTGAAAAAATGTTTGACAGTTTTGATAAAATACCATCAACTGTATGGGAAGATGAAAGAGATAAATATACAGAAGTGCTTGATACATACAAAAATATTAGAGTAATGAGATGGAACGAAGCACAATCTAATGCTATGACAAAAGTTAAATCACCAAAGATAAAACCTAAAGAAATAAAAGCAGAGTAATAGTATATTGAAAGGGTGCAAAAAATGACTGATTCATTAGAGGAATATTTATATACAATATATGTGTTATCAGGAAATAATTCAGGTGCTAGAGTTACAGATATAGCAAATAGAATGGAAGTAACAAAAGCTAGTACTAATAATGCATTAAATCAGCTTAAAGAACAAGGTCTTATTAATTATGAAAAATATAAAAATATAACACTAACAAAAGAAGGTATAGTAAGAGCAAAATATATAGAGAGAAGACATGAGTTATTTAGAAAATTCTTAAAAGATATTATAAAAACAGATGAAAATCTTGTAGAAGAAGAAACTGAAAAATTAGCTCATTGCATATCTTGCCATACAGCAGCTAAACTTGAAAAGTTTATTGAAGAGTATATGAATAAAATAAAAGGATAAAGCAAAATTTTGTAATTATGCTTTATTTTTTTGCATAAACAATTAAAAACTAGAAATACTAAATTTATGAAAAATAAGGAAAAAGTAAAAATTATATTTGTAGGAATTATAACAGGCTTGCTCTGTGGCTTATTTGCCTCAGGAGGAGGTCTTATTTTAGTCCCTGCCTATGTATATATTTTTAAACAAAATGAGAAAAAAGCAAGAGCAATGTCAGTATTTTGTATATTGCCTATGGTTTTAGCTAGTTTATTTTTTTATAATAAAGCAAATTATATAGATTGGAAATTAGGAATAATATGTGGAGTAGGTGGAATAATAGGTGGAGTAATTGGAGCAAACTTGATGAAGAAAATCAATGATAAATATTTAATCCTAATATTTATAGTTTTTTTAATATATGCTAGCGTATCAATTTTAAAAATGTAAAAGGAGTAAAAAATGATTGAAGGAATTGCCGGAGTAGTATCTGGAATTATAAGCGGAATGGGAATGGGCGGAGGAACAATATTAATAACAATATTAGTATGTTTTCTTTCAGTAGACCAAAAGGTTGCTCAAGCTGTTAATCTAGTATTTTTTATTCCTACATCCATTGTTGCAACAATAGTAAATATAAAGAATAAACAAATTGTATGGAAACTAGCTATACCAATAGCAATATTAGGGTCAATTGGAGCCTTTCTAGGAGCATTCATTGCGACAAAAATAGATGTAAAAATGCTAAGAAAAATGTTCGCTATATTTTTATTAGTTATTGCTATATTTGAATCATATTCTTGGTATAAAAAGTATATAAAAAAGGCATAATAGTATAAACTTATTTAACTAAACCATAAGTAAAAGTTAATTAACCATGTAAAAGAGGAGGTAAAATTTATGAAGTTTGTAAAAGGAATGATTGCTGGAATGGTAATAGCAGTAGGAGCAACAATGATGTGTAACGAAATTCAATGTCATGGCTCAAATAAAATGCTAAAACAAGGAAAACGTATGATGAAAAAAATGGGAATAATGTAGTAACTAAACATAAAATATTTCATATTATATAAAAGAAAGGCAGGTTATATAATATGAAATATGATAAAAAAATATGCCCAATCATAGATGTTGATGGAGTTTTAGCAGCCGGAAAACAATATGATTTAGATATAACAATATCAAAAGACAATAGAACTGTAATATACGGTATAGTTAAAGATGACTGTGGTGATCCAATCGAGGATGCAGTAGTAAAATTAGTGGAAGTTGATTGTGACTGCAATGATGAAAGAAAACCAGTTTCACACACATTCACTGATAAAAATGGAGAATTCGTTTTTGGACCACTTTGCCCAGATAGATACTATTCAATAGAAATTTGGGCAAATAAAGTAAAACATTCAAAAATCTGTGCAAAAGTGGAAAAAGACTTTAAATGCTTAAAAGGCGAGAAATTAAATTGTGATTGCGAAATGGAATGTAAACCGGGAAAACCAGATTACCCTAAACCACCTAAGCCAGATGAAGAATGTAATTGCTGCAAATTAGACAAATAACTTAATTAAAAGTCAGTTTACTTTATAAAATAAAGCAAGCTGGCTTTTTGAATTTATTATTATGGAACTAATTTTGATAAAATTTTAATTTATAGATTGTCTATGATTGAAAAAAAATGAAAAAAATGTTAATATATTTAAAGAAAATTATTTTAAGGAAGGTAATTATGGATAATAGACCTATAGGAATGTTCGACTCAGGTGTTGGAGGCCTTACAGTATATAAAGAAATAAAAAAAGCAATGCCAAATGAAAAGATTATCTATTTAGGTGATACAAAAAATTTCCCTTATGGTTCAAAATCAAAGCAAAGTATAATTGATTTAAGCAGAAGGAATATTGAGTTCCTACTAAATTATAATGTAAAAATGATAATTATAGCTTGTGGAACAGCTACTAGTCAAGCTTTAGAAGAAATGAAAGAAATTTATAAAGTTCCTATAATAGGTATAATACAACCCACAATAGAATACATAAAAAGTAAAGAAAATTTAAAAAGTATTGGAATTATAGCTACAAGAGGAACAATTAGAAGTAATTCATGGGAGAAAAACTTAAAGAAATCTATAGATAAAGTAATAGTATACAATAAAGAATGTCCACTATTAGCTCCAATGGCTGAAGAAGGATGGATAGATAATCAAATTGCAAAACTTACAATTCATGAATATTTAAAAGATTTTCCTAAAATTGACGCATTAATACTAGGTTGTACACATTATCCATTATTTAAAAAGATAATTAAAGATCAGATGCCAGAAACAGAAATAATAGATACTGGCGAAAAGCTAGCAAATAGTTTACTTAAAAATAAGATAAATAAATCTGATGAAAAAGAAAAAGAAGATGAAATATTTTTAACAGATACAGAGTGCAATTTTATAAATGTATCATATAAATTATTAGGAAAAAGTATTAAAATAAACAAAGCAATAGTATAAATATTATCCACAATTATTGCAGAAAAAGTGTATAATTAAGAGGAAATGTATGAAAAAGAAAATTGATATAAATAAAATTAAAGAAAAGAAAATAAGTGAAAAAGAAATAAAAAAGAATGAAAAAGATACTAAGAAAAAAACCTGGTTAATATTTAGAATACCACTAATAATAGATATAATTTTAGCATTAGTATATATGTTTACATCTCAGAACTTGTTATTAATACCAATAGCAATTTTATTTACTTTGGTCTTATATGGCTGGGATTCACATAGTAGAATATGTCCATATTGCAAGAAATGGAATGCAACTGTCACACTAAATATAGATTCACAAATTAGGAAAACTGAAGTTATAAAAAAATCATTATTTAGAAAAGATAGAACTGTAGAAAAGAAGGAAATTGTCACTACTACAAAATGCAAATGTTTACATTGTGGAAAAACATCAGAAAAACAAAAAATAAAATAAAGCAGAATATCCTCCAATTAAATGCATATACATTTATTGGAGGTACTTTTTTATGTTTGTAGTATTTAATAAAGAAAAAATATACTCATATTTAGTATCATTAGGAACGGTAGTAATCTTATTTGTTATGGCAATAGCTATTACCAATAGAAATCAAGAAATTTTAGAGACTTCAACAAATGCAATTATGACAAATAAAATTTTACAAAATGAATATAATACTAGTAATAATATAGTAAATTCATAAGAAAATGATACAAATATTACAAAAATGTTACAAAAATAAAAGAAAATCAACTTTTTATGTAGACAAATTGAAAATAATGTTGTATAATAGGATATAGCGCATAACTATTCTAATATTTTATAAGATGAATAAGATACACAAGAATAATTAAGGAGGAATTTAAATTGGAAACAAATTTTGCTGATAACAACCATATTACATTGGTTGGAAAGATAACTGATGAAAAAAAATTTAGTCATGAAATTTATGGAGAAAAATTTTACACTTTTGATTTAAGTGTACCACGTTTAAGTGGAAATGCAGATATAATACCAGTTACTATATCTGAAAGATTATTTAAAGATGAAGATCTTGTAGTTGACAAAAAAGTTAAAATCACTGGTCAATTTAGATCTTACAATAGTTATGAAAATGAAAGAAACAGATTAATCTTAACTGTGTTTGCAAAGGACATTGAATTCTTACCTAACCAAGAAGAGGAAGTTGTAGCGAGCAAAGATCTAATTTCAAATGAAGTAGTGTTAACAGGATATATTTGTAAACCACCTATTTACAGACAAACACCATTTGGAAGAGAAATCGCTGATATACTTCTTGCAGTAAATAGAGCATATAATAAATCTGACTATATTCCTTGTATTACATGGGGAAGAAATGCAAGATTTTGCTCAAAAATGGAAGTAGGAACTGAAGTTAAAGTTATTGGTAGAGTTCAATCTAGAGCTTATGAGAAAAAGCATGAGGATGGAACTGTAGAGCAAAAAGTAGCTTATGAAGTTTCAATTTCTAATCTAGAAGTAGTTGATGAGAATAAAAATGATGAAGATAGTACATCAGAGGAAAATAATGAATCATTAAATAGCCAATTAGAAGAAAACAATGAAACAGCGCAAGCATAATTAATAATATATAAACCTTAGTAAAAATATAGTACTTTATATTTGACAAGAATTTTTAGTAAAATATTAATTCATTGAAAAATATATGGTACTATATTTTTTTATTTTTTAAACGAAAAAACATATAGAAAAAATTGACAAACTTACCTTATATTCATTGACTTTTGAGCCAAATGCAAATATAATATAGGTGTTAAAATGAAACAAGGAGGAAAGTTATGGGTGAAGTTATAGTTATAACATCAGGAAAAGGCGGAGTCGGAAAAACTACAACAACTGCAAACGTTGGTGCAGCCTTAGCTCTTAGAGGAAAAAAAGTTGTTCTTGTAGACACAGATATAGGACTAAGAAACCTTGATGTTGTAATGGGACTAGAAAACAGAATAGTATACGATATAGTAGATGTTGTAGAAGGAAAATGTAAACTTAGACAAGCTTTAATAAAAGATAAAAGATTTACTGATTTATTTTTATTACCAGCAGCCCAAACTAGAGATAAAAGTGCAGTTAACGAAGAACAAATGAGAGAATTAACAGGAAAATTAAAAGAAGAATTTGACTTCATTTTAATAGATTGCCCAGCAGGAATAGAACAAGGATTTAAAAATGCAATAGCAGGAGCAGATAGAGCCATAGTTGTAACTAATGCGGAAATATCTTCAATTCGAGATGCAGATAGAATAATTGGTCTATTAGAAGCATCTGAAATAAAAAACCCTGAGTTAATCATTAATAGACTTAGACCAGAAATGGTTAAAAGGGGAGAGATGATGGATGTTGAGGATATTCTTGACCTATTGTCTATAGATTTAATTGGTGTAGTACCTGAAGATGAATATATAATAACTCAAACAAATAAAGGTGAGCCTGCAGTTTCGAATAAAAAAGCTCCTTCAGGAAAAGCTTATATAGAAATTGCTAGGAGAATATTAGGAGAAAATGTAGAAGTTACAATACCTGGTAGAAAAAAGGAAGGTATATGGAGTAAGTTTAAGAAAGGGTTTAAAAAATAAAATGCAATGGAGGAAGTAGGAATGTTTGAAAACATTATGGGATTTTTTAAAAAACTAAACAAAAAAAATGGACAAATAGAAAGTAAAGCAAATAAAGATGAAGCAAAAGAAAGATTGCACTTAGTGTTAATGCAAGATAGAGCAAATGTTTCAGCTGATTTTCTAGATATGATGAGACAAGAAATTATAGATGTAATAAAAAAATATATAGATGTAGATGAAAAAGAAATAGATGTTAGATTAACAAATAAACAAAATAGTGATGGAACAACAGGAGCTCCAGCATTATATGCGAATATTCCTATAATAAGTATTAAAAACGAAAATAAAAATAAAAAAGATAAAAATACTAAAGATGAAACGTCAAATGATGAATCAAATAGTGATAGTGAATATAATGAAAAAGAAGATAATGAAGAAAAAAATATAGAGGAAGAAGAAACAGTAGAAGAAGTTCACGAAGAAATAAAAGAAAGTGAAACTAATGATGAAAATAATACTGTGGTAGAAAGTGAAGAATCTATAGATATTGTTGAAGAAAATAATGATAAAATAGATAATAATTTAGAAGAAAAAACACAAAATAATGAAGAAAATTCAGAAAATAAAGAGATAGAAAATATAGAAAATGAAGAGATTACTGAAGAAAAAAATGAAACAGAAAAATCAACCAATAATAATCAAAATCATAAATCAAAAAATAAAAAAAAATCAAAAGATAAAAAGTCTAAGAAAAAGAAATAGAGGCTAGAATGAAAAAAAAATTATCTAAAAATGTAGAGTGGTCTATATTAATTTGCACAATCCTATTAATTATAATAGGATTGATTGCCCTTTTTTCAGCAACTCAAAATTCAGAATATGATGAGTTCAAAAAACAAATATTATGGATAGGAATAAGTATACCATTTGTAATTTTGTTTACTTTATTAGATTATGAAACTATAGCTAAAATATCTCCAATTTGTTATGCAGTTTTAATTATTTTACTAATAGGAGTTCTATTTACAGAACCAATAAATGGAGCAACAAGTTGGTTTTATTTTGGATCTTTTTCATTACAACCAGCAGAATTTGCTAAAATATTTGTAATAATTTTATTAGCATTAGTAATGTCTAAAATGAATGCGAAAGGGAAAAAAGAAATAAGTAGACCAACGAGATTACTAATATTAATAGCTATTATGGCAGTTCCTGTATTATTAATTATTAAACAACCTGATTATGGTACAGCTTTAGCATTTTGTGTAGCATTTATATTAATGTTATTTGTGGCTGGAATAGACAAAAGATATATTATTGCAGGATTTTTAATAGTAGCAATTACAGTACCTTTATTGTACTTCTTTGTATTACCAGATCATGCTAAAAGAAGAATCGAAGTATTTTTAAATCAAGATTTAGATCCTAGAGGTGCAGGTTATAATTTAACTCAATCAAAACTAGCAATAGGCGCCGGTGAATTATTTGGAATGGGATTACTTAAAGGAAATCAAACACAACTTGGATATTTAAGTCCTAAAACAACTGACTTCATTTTTTCAGTTATAGGCGAAGAAATGGGATTCGTCGTAGCAGTGACAATAGTAATACTGTATGTTGTTCTGATAACTAAAGCAATGTATGTTGCAAAGACTGCTAAAGATAATTTAGGATCATATATTGCTATAGGTATAGCAGGAATATTTTTATTTCACATGACAGAAAATATAGGAATGACTATAGGTTTATTACCAATTACAGGTGTTCCATTACCTTTTGTTAGTTATGGTGGAAGTTCATTATTAAGTAATTTGATTATGATAGCATTATTATTAAATATTAGTGGAAGAAGGCAAAAAGCCATATTTGTAGAATAAAAATAGAAAGAATTACTATGATTAAAAAAATAAAGATAGGAAATGTAGAACTAAATAATAATATAATTTTAGCTCCAATGGCAGGTTTAACAGACCTGCCTTTTAGGCTAGTTTGTGAAAAGTATGAGCCAGGGCTTGTAGTCACTGAAATGGTCAGCAGTAAAGCACTTTTATATAATGATGAAAAAACTAAGCAATTATTAAATATGGATGGGGAAAAAAGACCAGTTTCTGCTCAAATATTTGGTAGTGATATAGAAGCCATGGCTTATGGGGCAAAATATGTAAGTAAAATAGCAGACATAGTAGATATAAACATGGGGTGTCCAGCTCCAAAAGTTGTAAAAAATGGTGATGGAAGCAAATTATTACTAGATTTAAATAAAGTATATGAAATAGTTAAAGCAGTAGTAAAAAATTCTAGTGTACCAGTTACAGTAAAAATAAGAAAAGGCTGGGATAGTGAACATATTGTTGCTGTTGAAGCAGCTAAAGCAATAGAAGCGGCTGGAGCATCAGCTATTACTGTTCATGGAAGAACAAGAAGTGAATATTATACTGGAAAAGCAGATTGGAATATAATAAAACAAGTTAAAGAAAGTGTAAAAATACCTGTAATAGGAAATGGAGATATAAAAACTCCAGAAGACGCAAAAAAAATAATAGAAGAAACTAACTGTGATGGAATTATGATTGGAAGAGGAACTTTAGGAAGACCTTGGATAATAAAACAAATAAAAACATTTTTAGAAAATGGAGAAATCGAAGAAGTTTCAAATCAAGAAATATTACAAACAATATTAAAACATATTGAATTAGAAGTAAAAGAAAAAGGTGAGTACACAGGAATAAGAGAAATGAGAAAGCATATTTGTTATTATCTAAAAGGTTTACCACAGGCTTCTTTGATAAGAGATAAAATAAATCACTTAGAGACAAAAGTAGATGTCGAAAATGAATTAAAAGAATACTTTAAAAATATAAGTGCTTAAGAATTTATTCTTAAGTACTTTTTTACTTTGTTTTCATATAGTACAAATGTATAGCATAATAATTAAGATAGAAGGTAGGTATAATATGAAAAAAGCAAAGTTAATTATTGTTTTTATTTTAATTGTTAGTATTGTAGTATTGATTATTTCAAAAATATTAAAAAATAATAATTATAATATTGAGAAAATTGGAAATAATATGAATATACAAGAGATTGAACAATATATTCTAAATGTAAATACTTATAAAGCAAAAATAAAGGTAATAGTAAGTAGTAACAAAAATGCTAACTATTATGAATTTGAACAAGAAGTAAAGGGAGAAAGTTATACTAAGCAGCAAGTATTATCTCCAGAAGAGATAGCAGGTATGCAAATGATTTATGAAAATGGAATTTTAAAAATCTTTAATACAAAATATAATATGAGCAAATTATATAACAATTATCCTTATGTTAGTGACAACTCACTATTTTTAACATCGTTTTTAAGAGGATATAAAAATTCAGAAGATAAAAAAATAGAAGAAAAAGATAATGAAATAATAATGAGTTATAATGCAAACAAAAGTAAATATAATAATCAACAAAAACTCTACATAAACAAATCAACACTTAATCCGACAAAAGTAGAAATATATGATGTTAACAATAATAAAAAAATAGACATAATATATAATGAGATAGAATTAAACATTTAGAAATATATATCATCTCAATTTTAGGTTGGGAGAATTAATATGAATATTAGAAGAGGAGATATGTTTTATGCAGATTTAAGTCCAGTAGTTGGGTCTGAACAAGGTGGAATTAGGCCAGTTATAATAATTCAAAATGATTTAGGAAATAAACATAGCCCGACAGTAATTGCTGCTGCTATAACTTCACAGATGGGAAAAACTAAATTACCAACACATATAGAAATAGGTGCAGAAAATGTTCGGACTAAAAACTAATTCGGTGGTATTGGCAGAGCAAGTAAGAACAATAGATAAAAGCAGGTTAAAAGAAAAAATAGGTCACATTGATGATGAAAACTTAATGAAAAAGATTAATAATGCTCTTGGAGTTAGTATTGGATTAGAAGAATAAATAATAGATTTTAAAATCGTATGTCATAATTTGTCGAAAAGTGACATACGATTTTTCTTTACATTTACCATAATATGGTGTATAATGCTAATAATTAAATTAATTCAATTTAATTATTTCAAATAATTTAAGTCTTAAATTATCTTTTTTATCCCAATAAAAAATTCAAGTGCAAGCACGGGATGGCTTACATTTGCAGAAAAGGAGCTATATGAAGAAAAAAATAAAAATTTTAATTATAGCTTTTCTATTTATAACTTCAATGACATTTTATAGTAAATCTATGGCATCAAATAATTGCAAACCAATAGATGAAAATAATATTAAATATGTAAATGCCACATTTGCAAAAATAAATAGAGAAGAATATAACGCAAGTCAAAGAGGAATAAGTACAGATGAATATTATAGTTTATCAAAAGAAGAAAGATACAATATAGATTCAAAATCAATGCTTATGGCGTCTACTGAAGGAAAATGCTCAGGAGGAATACAAAATGGATATTTAAGTGTAGATCAATATGGAGGTTCTGATGGAGTAATACAAGGGTTAGCTGAAAATAGATTAGTCAATGGAAATTTGAATATAGTTAATAAATTCACTAATGGAACCAGCTTTTTTCCTAAGTCAAATACAAACTCAAAAATTTATGATGAAGTATTAAGCAACTGGAAGTTTCCATTTATAAAAGAGAATAATGGATATTATAGTTTTAATAGTGATAAATTTCATGTATATAAAGATTATAATACGAAAACATTTAAAATGCATGAAGGCGAGAGAAGTGGTTTTTATCCATTTAATGATTGCAATGATGATACATCAATTTTAGAAAACAGAAATTTAGGCTTTACTGGAAGAATAGAAATACCATTTATAATGACAAGAGATGGAAAAGTTAAGAATACACAAACTAATGAATATGAAGATATGGTATTTAATTTCTCCGGAGATGATGATGTATGGGTATTTGTAGATGATAAACTCGTATTAGATTTAGGAGGTTGCCATATAAAAATACAAGGCAATATAAATTTTGCAAAAAATGAAGTTTACTATGAAAGTGTATATGACAAATCAACTAATTCAATGAAAAAAGATGTAATAGAAAAAGCTTTTGACAATAAACTTGAACAAGGGCAACATACATTAACGTTATTTTATATGGAAAGAGCAGGCGGAGAGTCTAACTTATTTGTTACATTCAATTTACAAAGTAATGGTGTACAAGCTAATTACATAGACATTAACACTAATGAAAAATTAGATACTGAAAGTAAAAGTGGACCAATTGGTGAAAAAGTCACAACTGAAGCAAAACAAATAGAAGGATATACATTGGTAAAAAAGCCAGATGTTGAAGAATTTATACTATCAGAAAATTTACAAGTAGTAAATTACTACTACTCAAAAAATACAAATATAAAGGCTAAATATGTTGATGAAGTAACAAATAAAGAAATTGCACAAAGTGAAACAATTAAAGGAATATATGGCGACAAATATACTACTAATAAGAAAGAAATTGAAAACTATGATTTTACTAAAGTAGAAGGAGAACCTTCGGGAACAATGAAGGGAGAAGATAAAACTATAATATACTATTATAGGCATAAATCAAAAATTACAGTTAATTACATAGATGAAGAAACAGGAGAAAAAATAGATATAGTAAATAAAAATGTCCATGAGGAAGATGAATTTTCAGCAGAGGAAAGGCAATATGAAGATTACAAACTTACCAAAAAACCAGATAGTCAAACAGTAACAGTAAAAAAAGAAGATATAACATTAAATTATTATTATAAAAGGTTAAGATTTAATTTACAAATAGAAATGAATTTAGAAAAAGCTTATGTTAATGGAAACTATTATGGGTTAAATGGAAAAATCGGAAAAATAGAAACCGAAATTAGAGATGCAAATGCAAATTCAACACTTCAAATTCATTATAAAATAAAAGTAACTAATAATGAAGAAAGAATAGGAAGTGGATATATTTCATTTATTATACCAGAAGGTTTTAGCGTTTTAAACGAAGATTGGGAAATAAATGAAAATATAGCTAAATATAAAGTGCCAGATTTAAATATTGGAGAAACAAGAGAATATGAAATTATAATAAAAAAGAATGAAGGAGTAGATATAGCACAAAATGTAAAAGCTTATGTAAGAATTGATTCTGAAAAATTAGAAGAAACAACATTAGAAGATAATGAAGATATGAATGAATTAGGAATAATGCCAAGAACAGGAGTACTTTCAATAAATGTTGTACCAATAATATTAATTTTATCAGCAATAGCAGTACTAGTTTTTATAAAACTTAAGAAAAATAATAACAGAAAAGAAAAATAAAAATTTAAAATTTAATTAATAGACTAATCAAAATCCACTATAAACATTTTGTTTACAGTGGATTTTTTATAAAAAATTATATTTTTAGTCTTTTTATAACTTTAATTTCATCATATAGTTTTGCAATTCTATCTTCTCTTATTACTAGTGCATTTTCATATTCAGCTAATACTTGCTTATAATTGTCAAAATTTTCACCAGGTTGGAAAAGAAGTTGCATACCAGCTTTATAATAATCTTTTGTAGATCCTTTTTTTGCTGTAATCATTTTTTCTTCATATCTCTGAGCATTTTTTAATCTTTTAATTTGCTCTTTAATATAATTTACATAGTTAAGAACACAACTTATCTCATAAAGAGTATCATCTATAACAACTTTGAAGAGAGCCTTTAAAGGTTTAGGATTAATTTTACCTAGTCTTTCATTTTGCTTTAACTGATCTAATGCAATTACATCTTCACTAGGTCTAGCATCTTTAATTAATTCCTTTAATGTTTGAGAAATATTAACGTGAGTAGTATATTGTCTTTTAGTAACTATAGCATCATATTCATCCGCAACACGAATAATCTGAGCTGAATAAGGAATTGCAGACTTTCTTAACCCCCTAGGATAACCAGTTCCATTTAATGCCTCGTGATGATACCATGGTCCATCTGAATAAGGTCTTAATGCTAAATCTTCCATACAATATTGATAACCAAGAGTGGTATGAGTTTTCATTATTTCATATTCCTGATCAGTAAGTTTACCAGGTTTATTGACAATTTCTTTAGGAATAAAAAGTTTTCCTACATCATGTAAATATCCTGCTAAAACACAATGTATTGTAAATTGATTATTACAACGCATCTCTTGACAAATTCTACCTACTAAATTAGCTACATTTTCACTATGACGCTTAGTAAACATATCCAAACTGTCCATAACAATAAGATGGTCTTTAATAGAGACATTCAAATCATGTATTTTTAAATTAGTTGGACTGTAAAAGTCATATTTCTCTTCAATCATATATTACTCTCCTATGTAAATCATTCAAAAATTACTTATATTATATCAAATAAAATATAAAAAAAACAATAAAAAATATAAAAAACAATATTAAATTTTAATGACAAAATCGTTTATTTGTGATAATATGATATAAATGTCAAACTTATAACAAAATTTTCATAAAATAAAAGATGGAGTAATAAAATGAAAAGGATATTAATTCATTGTGCAATGGAAAAAGAAGGCGAGAAAATAGCTTATGCACTAAATTTGAAAAAAATAAAAAATGATAACGAAATAAATGAAAAACTAACAAATTTAATAAAAATATATAGAGCAATTATTAAAAATACAGAAGTATCTTTATTAATTACAGGTATAGGTAAACAAAAAACAGCAATAGGTCTTACAAAATACTTATGTGAAAACGAAAAGCCTGACTTATTAATAAATATTGGATATGCAGGTTCTACTCATTCAAAAATTAGTAGTTGGATATCAATAAATAAATCATTTAACTTAGATTGGGATATAACTGGAGAAGAAAAATATAGTATGCATGATATTGGTAATCAAGATTTAATAACAATTGATGAGTTAGAAAAATTACCTTGTTATACAGCAGAGTATTTTGTTAACAAAACAGATATAACTGATAATGTAATATTTGATATGGAACTACATTCAGTAACATTACTATCAGATTTATATAATATTGATTTAATATCATTAAAAAAAGTTAGCGATAATTTGAGTATTGATGATTATTATACAACTATTGAAGATAATAATTTAATGGAATTAGAGAGTAGCGTAAAATATATAAATAAATTTATTGAATAAATAAAACTAATGAAAGGTAGTCATAATGTATTTAAAAAGATTAGAAATGCAAGGATTTAAATCATTTGCAGATAAAACAGTTTTTGAATTTAAAAAAGGCATAACTGCGGTAATTGGACCAAATGGATCTGGAAAAAGTAATATAGCAGATAGTATTAGATGGGTATTAGGCGAGCAAAGTATGAAAGCACTTAGAGGTGCAAAATCTGATGATGTAATTTTTGCAGGAACTCAAAATAGAAAATCACTTGGGTTTGCCGAAGTAAATATGGTAATAGATAATCAAGATGGAACTTTGCCACTTGAATATTCTGAAGTTACTGTAACTAGAAAGTTATATAGAACAGGCGAAACGGGATACTTTATTAATAAAGTTCCTTGTAGACTTAAAGATATACTTGAATTGTTTATGGATACAGGTATAGGAAAAGACGGATATTCTATAATTGGACAGGGCAAGATTGATGAAATATTAAGTAATAAATCAGAAGATAGAAGAAGAATATTTGAAGAAGCTTCAGGTATAGTCAAATATAGAGCTAGAAGAGAAGAATCTGAAAAGAAACTAGAGCATACAAAAGTTAATTTAGTTAGAATTAACGACATTTTATCTGAAATAGAAGCTAATATTGAACCATTAAAATTACAATCAGAAAAGGCAAGAAAATTTTTAGATTTAAGAGAAGAATTAAAAAATATAGAAGTTGGATTATTTGTTTTAAAAATTAATTCATATAAAGAAAAATTAGAAGAGTTAGAAAAAAACAAAGAGATTTTCGAAAGTCAAAGCAATGATGAAAATGAAAAATTAGATAAAATGCAAAAATTGAAGCAAGAATTAAAAGAGCAAATAGAACAAATCACTTCTGAAATGGAAAGACTTCAAACATTAGGCTTTGAAAGTGAAAATAAGATAGAAAGAATAAAATCAGACATAAATGTAAGTAAAGAAAAAATCTCTAACAATAATGAAAATAAGAATAGATTAGAAAATGAAATTACTCAAAGCAATAAAACAATTTCAGAATTAGAAGAAGAAAAAGAAGGAAAACTACAAAAAAGAGTAAACCTAGAAGAAAATAAAGAAAAATTTGCTAAAGAATTAGAAGAAAAAGAAGAAGAACTTAAAAAAATAAATGAAAAATTATCAGGAAAAGAATTAGAAATAGAAGACAAAAAAAGGCAAGTAGAAGAATTAAAAGAAGAAAAATATTCTTTAGAAAATGATATAACTGAGCTAGACGTGAATTATGAGAATTATGAAAATAGAAAAAAGCAGGCAAATAAAGAACTAGATCAAGTTATTTCAGAATTAGATGAAAAAAGAATGCAAAAAAATCAAATTAATTCTAATTTTGTAAAGATAGAAAATGAAAAAAGAAATGCAGAAGAAAAAGTTGAAGAATTTAAAAAGGAAAATGAAGAATTAGAAGAAAAATTACAAGAATATCAAGATAAAATAGATAGTCTAGTAGATGAACAAAGAATAAAGAAAAGCAAATATAACTTTTTATTAGAAACTGAAAAAGAAAAAGAAGGATATACTAAATCTGTAAAAGAATTATTGATTGCAGCAGAAAAGGACCCAACTTTAAAAAGAGGAATGCATGGAGTTTTAGCAAATATTATATCTACTGATCCAAAATATAATACAGCTATTGAAATGTGTTTGGGAGCAAGCTTACAAAATATTATTACTCAAGATGAAAACGATGCAAAAAAATTAATAGAATATCTAAGAACTAACAATTTAGGAAGGGCTTCATTTTTGCCTATTGCAACAGTACATGGTAAAAAACTAGAATTTAAGCATACAGGAAATGGAATAATAGGAGTGGCATCAGATTTAGTTGAATATGACAAGAAATATGAAGGTATAATACAAAACCTTTTGGGTAGAACAGTAATTACTGAAGATATGAATGTCGCAATTAAGTTGGCAAGAGAAAATAAATATACATTTAGAATAGTTACTTTAGCTGGAGATATAATAAATCCATCAGGTGCAATTTCTGGTGGTTCAGTTAATAAGAAAACTGCTAATATCTTAGGTAGAAATGAAGAAATAAAAAAACTAGAAATAGAAATTTCAAAATTAGATGAAAAAATTAAAGATTTAACTGAAGAAAAGAAATCGATAGAAGAAGATGGCAAAAATGACGAAATAAATGAGATATCTCAGAAATTACAAGAAATAGAAATTACTTATGCAAGAGAAAAAGAAAAGCTAAATCAAATAGAAGAAAATATAAATAGCTTAATAAAAAGAAAAGAGAAGCTTAATAAAGAAAAAGAAGAAATAGATAATAATAAAGAGGAATGCTTAAATAAAAAAGAAGAAAAAGAACTTGATATAAAAGAAATAAAAGAAGAAATAGAAAAACTTACTGAAGAAATAGAAGAATTTGCTAGTGCAAATAAAGACAACCAAAAATACATAGATGATTTAAATTTAGATATAACTAATTTAAAAATATCAGTTTCTTCATTTGACGAAAGTGCATCTTCAATGGAAGAAATTATATCTAGAATAGACCAAAGTATTAATAATGAAAAGCAATCTATAGAAAATAAGAAAATACAAATAGAAAAAATGGATGAACAAAATGCAACTATTAGTGATACAATAATAGAATTGCAAAATAGCATAGAGAAAATAAAAAATGAAGTAACTAATAGTTCTTCAAAAATAGAAGAACTAAAATTAAATAAAAATACGAAAAATGATAAACTTGACAAAATAGAAAAAGAAATAGAAAAACAATTTGGAACAATACAAGATGTAAAAGAACAACTAGTGAAAATAAACATTAAGAGAACTTCTACTGAACAGGATATTGCTGATACAATAAATGAATTATGGAACCAATATGAAATAACTCCAAATAATGCAAAAGATTATCCTAAACCAACAAACATACAAGAAACACAAAAAAGAGTTAACGAATTACATGGGTTAATAAAAGATTTAGGAAGTGTAAATGTAGATAGTATTGAAGAATATAGAAAAACAAAAGAAAGATATGAAACAATGTGTGAACAAAGGTTAGACTTAGAAAATACTATGGCTAAATTAAGAGACATCATACTAGAAATGACAGAAACAATGAAAAAACAATTTAGTGCAAAGTTTAAGCAAATTAATAAAAACTTCAATGAAGTATTTAGAGAGTTATTTGGTGGAGGCAAAGCAGAATTAATACTTGAGGATGAAAATAATATACTAGAATGTGGAATAGATATTAAAGCACAACCGACAGGAAAAAAATTACAAAATATGATGCTTCTTTCTGGAGGAGAAAAAGCGTTAACTGCTATTGCATTATTATTTGCAATATTGGAAATAAATCCAGCACCATTCTGTATTTTAGATGAAATTGAAGCCGCACTGGATGATGTGAATGTATATAGATTTGCAGAATTTTTAAAGAAATTTAGTAAAACAACTCAATTCCTTGTAATTACACATAGAAAAGGTACAATGGAAGCGGCAGATACAGTTTATGGAATCACAATGGAAGAAAACGGAATAAGTAAATTATTGTCAATAAAATTAAAAGATACTGAAAGTGAAAGTGCATAAAATAAATAAGTAACATAAAAAAGTAAAATAACATACTATATATCAGTTAGAAAGGAGATATAGTATGCTAAGTTACATAATAAAAGGAAAGACAAAGCTTTCAGGAAAAGCAGAAGCTAGTGGTTCAAAAAACGCAGCTTTACCAATAATAGCTACAGCCATATTAAATCCAGAGCCAATAACTTTATATAATATTCCCAATATAGAGGATACTAGAATAACTTTGGAAATATTAAAAATATTGGGTTGCACAGTCGAGAAGAAAAATGATAAAATAACAATATGCAGTAAAAATATGAATAAAACTACTATTCCTAAAGAATTAATGCATAAGCTTCGTTCAACAGTTGTACTTGCAGGAGCTATAATAGGTAGGTTTAAAAAGGCCACTTTTGCATTTCCAGGAGGATGCAACATTGGAGCAAGACCTATTGACTTGCATTTAGAAGCATTCAAGAAATTAGGAATAGATATAGAGGAAAAAGATGATATTATAAATTGTACTTGTAAAGAAATTATAGGAAAAAGAATAAAATTACGATTTCCTAGTGTAGGTGCAACAGAAAATATTATTCTAGCATCAGTATATGCAAAAGGTGCAACACATATTACTAATGCAGCAAAAGAACCAGAAATAAAAGATTTGGCAAGATGTTTAAACAGTATGGGAGCAAAAGTATATGGCGCTGGAACATCTGAAATTACAATTTTTGGAGTAAGACAATTACATAGAACAACTTATAAAATTATTTCAGATAGAATAGAGACAGGAACACTACTTTGTGCTGCTGCAGGAACCGGAGGAAATATTACTATAAAAAATGCGAATCCAGAAAATTTATTAACAGTTCTATACTCATTAAAAGAAGCTGGATGCCAAATTACTTTGAGCAAAAACAGTATAAAATTAAAAGCACCAAAAAAATTAAAAGCAATAAATATAAAAACTGAACCTTATCCAGGATTTCCAACAGATATGCAACCAATAATAGGAGCTATTTTAACAAAGGCAGAAGGAGAATCTATAATAGAAGAAAATATTTTTGAAAATAGATTTAAATATGCAGATGAATTATCAAGGATGGGGGCAAATATAGAAATCAAAGATAAAAAATTAATAATAAAAGGTGTAGATAATTTATATGGAAAAGAAGTAATGAGTAAAGATTTAAGAGGAGGAGCTGCACTTGTTATAGCTGGATTAATGTCAGAAGGAATAACAAAAGTCGAAAACATTGAATATATACTAAGAGGATATGAAAACTTGGACGAAAAGCTCATAAATTTAGGAGCTAATATAAAAAAAGAAAAGGTGGTATAAATGCCAAAAGCTAAGAATAAAAAAATACCAAAGAAAGAGGAAACTAAAAAAGAAGGAATATTCAATTTTGATCAACAAATAGAAACAAAACCACATAAAGTAACTAAAACTGCTCAAAAAGGTAAAAAGAAAAATAATAAAAAAATAAGAGCAGAGAACAAAAAGGAAAATCACTTTATTGGAGAAGAAGAATCAAAAAAGGTTAACAAGAAAAAATTAGAAAAAATAAAAAAGCAAAAATTAAAAGAAAAAAGAACAAAAGAAAAAGAACTTGCTAAAATAGAAAAAACTCAAGAAAGACTAAGAAAAAAAAGAATTAAACAAACTAGAAAAGCTAGAATGACAGAAGAGGAAATAAGAAGAAACAGAAGAATAAAATTAGTTATAAAAATCTTCTTAATACTTGTTGTTTTGGTTGGATTGATTATATATATAATGCTATCTCCAATATTTAATATAAAAAATATTACAGTTGAAGGAAATAGTAAAATTGCATCTCAACAAATCATAAGTTTATCAAAAGTAACAAATGATATGAATTTATTTAGAGTTTCAAATAAAGATACAATTAAGGCAATAAAAGAAAATCCTTATATCAAAACAGTTTCAATAAAAAGAAATTTACCTGATACAATTACTTTTGTTGTTACTGAAAGAGTAGCTACATATATGCTTGAATATGGAAGTTCTTATGCATATATAGATAATCAAGGATTTATATTAGAGATGACATCAACCAAATTAGACGGTGCTGCAAAAATTACAGGCTATGAAACACCACAAGAAGATATAGTACCTGGTAATAGACTTTGTGAAAATGATTTAAATAAACTTAATACTGTACTTAAAATTACAGCATCAGCTAAAAATAATGAAATTAATAATTTAATAACAACAATAAATATAGAAGATGAAACAAATTATACTTTATTTTTAGAATCTGAACGAAAAACAGTTTACTTAGGAGATTGTACAAACCTTGATACTAGAATGCTTTATGTAAAAGCAATAATTGAAAGAGAAAAGAATTATGCAGGAGAAATATTTGTAAATATGAATCTAAATGAAAAGAATCCTTTCTTTAGAGAAAAAGTATAAATATAAACTATTAATGTAAGGAGAAAAATATGAAAAATAAAAGTGCATGTATTTCTATTGGAATTATATGTGTAGTACTTGCGACAGCAATGACAATACAAATTAGAACAATGCAAAAAGAAAATTCAGCAGTATCACAAGCATTTGCAAATAGTGAACTAAAAGATAGCTTACTTGAATGGAAAGAAAAGTCTGACAATGCAGAAGACAATTTAGAAAAATCTATTGCTAGGCTAGAGGAAGTTAGAAAAGCTTCAACTTCAAATGACAATAGCTCAGCAGAAAAGCAGGAAGAATTAAAAAAATATAATCAATTACTTGGAATAACTGATGTACAAGGCGAAGGAATAGTAATAACTGTAACAGATAGTGCTCAAGATAACACTGCTATGGATTTAAATAATTTAATTGTACACGACTCTGATCTTAGAAGTTTAGTAAATGAATTAGCAAATGCAGGTGCTGAAGCTATATCTATAAATGATGAAAGAATAGTTAGTACAACAGCTATAACCTGTGCAGGCAATGTAATTTTAATAAATGGAAACAAAGTAGGGTCACCATTTGAAATAAAAGCAATAGGAAATCAAGAAAGTTTATATGGGGCAATTACTAGAGCTGGAGGATATGCTTATGCTTTAAAAGCAAGATCAGTCCAAGTTGATGCCAAAAAATCTAATAATGTAGAAATTGCAAAATATACTGGAGCTTTAACTCAAAAATATATGGGAAATAATAATTAAATTTAGAAAGGAGATTATGATATTTAATATCATAAAAAATAGCTAATGGAAAAAAAGAAAAAAAGCAAAGTAATAAAAGAAAAAAAGCCAATAAATAAAGCAACTTTAGTTTTATCAATTGTAGCTGGTATAATAACTTTATTATTAGTTGCATCAATTTTTCTTCAATTTCGAACAGTTAATGAGTCCAGAGAACTTGATATAGAAAATATGAGAGATGACGAATTAAGAACTCAAATTGCTAGTTACAAATCTAAATATGAAGAAACCATGGAGCAATATACAGCTAATCAAAATACAATAAATGAATATGAAACAGCTATAAATGAAAATAAAGAAACTACTGAATTATTAGATCAAGAAATAGAACAATCTAAAACATTATTAGGACTAACTAATGTTAAAGGTAGTGGAGTAATAGTAACATTAACAGATACTGATGAATCACTATATACTTATGTTTCAGATGATTTACTTCTTCTATTAAATGAATTAAAATATGCAGGAGCTGAAGCTATTTCAATAAATGATAATAGAATAATTAATCTAGCAGATATTGTAACATTAAATGATGGTCTTATTATATTATATGGAGATGTAAGATTAACTTCTCCTTATGTAGTAAAAGCAATAGGAGACCCAACATATTTAATGAGTACATTAAGTATAAAAAATAGTGGATATATTGATCAGATGAAAGCAAATGGTATGGCTATAGAAGTAAAACAAGATAATAATATTGAAATTGGAGCTTATACTAGAGAGATTGATAGTAAATATTTACAGGAGGTACAATAGTATGATGATAATAGCAATAATAGCAGGGTGTGTTTTAGGAATTATAATTGGATTTTTAGCACCAACTATTCCATATACGGTGTCACAATATTTAGCAATAGCAATTGTAGCAGCTCTAGATTCGGTGTTTGGAGGGATTGCATCAAACATAAAGAAAAATTTTGATATGAAAGTCTTTATTTCAGGATTTTTCGTTAATGCAATATTAGCAATGTTATTAACATATTTGGGCGAAAAATTAAATGTAGATATTTATTTAGCAGCAATAATTGTTTTTGTTGGAAGAATGTTTAATAACTTAGGAATTATACGTAGATATTATCTTTCTAAGATATCTGAAAGAAGAGAAAAAGCAGAGAAAAAGGCGAAAAATAAGTAATAAAACATTATTACAAACTGGTTACAAAAATATTACAGAAATATGTCTATTTCTATTGACTTTTTTTGAAAAATATAATAATATGCATACTAGAAAAAATTGAGCAGACTGGAGGTATTTGCTTTGGCTATAGGTGACATAATAGTGAGTATTGACATCGGTGCGTCTAAGATAAGCTTAGTAGTAGGAGAAGTCAATAACTTTAATCAGATTGAAGTTATTTGTAACACCAGTAAAAGAAGCAATGGAATACAAAAAGGAAAAATAGTAGATGAACAATCATTAAGCGAATCTATATCTTATGTTATAAAAGAAGCTGAAAAAGAAATGAATATGAAAATAAATTCAGCATACATAACTATACCAGGAAAATATGTTACCATTGTACAAAATAGTGTTACAAAAGAAGCTAAAGATAAATATTCGGGAATATCAGCAAGAGATGTATCAAGTAGTTTAATGCAAGCAAAAGATATAGATATACCTGAAGGAAAACAAATAATAGATATAGTAATAAATGAATTTGTATTAGAAGATGGAAAAAAAGTAGATGACCCAATAGGAACATTCAGTGGAAAGTTTACATTAAATGCACAGATTATATTAGCAGATAAAGATTACATGAGAGTTATAACTAATATATTCAAAAAAGTAGATGTGGATATAGATGGAATGGTTCCAATAACATTAGCAGAAAAAAATCTTGTTTTAGATGCTATGGAACAAAAAGATTATGTTATGCTATTAGATATTGGAGCAGAAACAATGAACATAGGTGTATTTGATGGAGATAGATATGTATACACTAATTCAATTCCAGTAGGAGGAAATAATATAACTAATGATATAGCCGTTGTTTTAGGAATATCATTAGATGAAGCAGAAAGACTTAAAAGACAGTATGGTTTAGCATTAAAATCATATATAGATAATGATACCGATGTTGTGCTAAATACTGCAAAAGATGAAAACAACAAAATTGTTAAAAGTTCAGAAATTGTTGAAATAATTGAAGCAAGAGTTGAGCAAATGTTTGAATTAGTTAATCAAGATGTATCTAATCAAGGTATCAAACAAAATATTAATACTGTTGTAATTACTGGTCAAGGAATAACAAGCATTAGCAAAAGTGATATTGTAGGAAAAATAACTTTAAATATTCCAGTAAAGATGGCAAATAACAAAATAGCAAGTATAATTAAGCCAAACTATGCAACAGCCTATGCACTTGTTAGATATATAGCATCTAGACCATTTGCAAAAAATGTGTCAAGCAGTTTAGATATAAATTCAGATAAAGGATTTTTTAAGAATATAATAGAAAAAGTTAAAGAATTCTTTTATTCGTAAGATATAAAATGTATAAAATATATTAGGAGGAAAGCTTTATGTTGATGGATAATAACTATGATGAAAATTATGGAACAGAAGAAACAGCTGTAATAAAAGTTATAGGTGTAGGTGGAGCAGGAAATAATGCAGTAAACAGAATGGTAGACTCAGGAATAGAAGGAGTTGAATTTGTTACTGTAAATACAGATAGACAAGCTCTTCTTTTATCAAAAGCCGGAACTAAAATACAAATTGGCGAAAAAATAACAAGAGGTCTAGGAGCCGGAGCTAACCCAGATATTGGAGCTCAAGCAGCTGAAGAAAGTAAAACTGAAATATCAGAAGCAATAAAAGGTGCAGATATGGTATTTGTTACTGCTGGAATGGGAGGAGGAACAGGTACTGGTGCAGCACCAATAGTAGCTAGTATTGCTAAAGAAATGGGAATACTTACAATTGCTGTAGTTACAAAACCATTTACTTTTGAAGGAAAGAAAAGACTTACTCAAGCAGAAAGAGGAATAGAAAGTCTTAAAGGCAAAGTTGACACATTAGTAGTAATACCAAATGACAAACTATTACAAATAATAGATAGAAAAACATCAATAGTAGAAGCTTTCAAAATGGCAGATGATGTATTAAGACAAGGTGTACAAGGTATATCAGATTTAATTAAAGTACCAGGACTAGTAAACCTAGACTTTGCAGATGTAAAAACAATAATGTTAAATACAGGTATGGCACACATGGGAATAGGTAGAGCATCTGGTGAAAACAGAGCAGAGGATGCTGCAAAACAAGCTATACAAAGTCCTTTACTAGAAACAACTATCGAAGGAGCAAGAGGTGTTATAATAAATGTAACTGGTGGAGAAAACCTAGGATTACATGAAGTAAACACAGCAGCAGAACTTGTTCAAAGAAGCGTTGACCCAGAAGCAAATATCATCTTTGGTGCAGTAATAGATAAGAGCTTAGATGAAGATATAGTAATTACAGTTATTGCAACAGGATTCGATAAAGAACCAGGAGCAAAAGAAACTACAATTGGAAAAACTGCATGGCCAACAAAATCATCAACTCCAGTTCCAAATACAGATAGCGGAACAGACTACTTAGATATACCACCATTCTTAAAAAAGAATAAGAATTTAAATAAATAAAATTTAATTTATAGTTTATATATAAAGAAATGAACGAAAAAAATAATAAAAAGTCGTTCATTTCTTATTTTTTTGTCCTTAAATTTGACAGCTTTTTTATTCGGTTAATTCTAAAATAAGAATAACAATATTTTGGTAGCTGTTTTTGGGGACACCTTCCAAAAACAGCTACCAAAATATTAAAACAGCTGTTTTCGGAAGGTGTCCCCAAAAACATCCCCAAAAACATCCTCAAAACATCTCGAAAAAACAAAAAATAAAAAATGGAGAAAAAATGACGGTTTATCTAGATATTGTTTTTATAGAAAACATACTTATGAACTATATTATATTATTTGCGACAGGATTCATACAGAAAATACAAATGAAACAATTAAGATTAATAGCGTCTAGCTCATTTGGAGGACTATATGCAATAATATCGTACCTAAATATAATTCCAATATATTCTAATATATTTATGAAAGTTTTACTGTCAATAATAATGATATATATAGCATTTAATCCACAAAATATAAAAAAATTATTGAAACTTATATTACTTTTTTATTTAACATCATTCGTAATTGGAGGATGCGCTTTAGCGCTGCTCTATATGGTAAGCCCTAAAAATATTGTGTTCAAAGATGGTGTGCTAGTTGGAACTTATCCAATGAAAATGACAATAATTGCTGGAATTATCGGATTTTGCATAATACAGATAGCATTTCATTTAAATAAAAGGCAATTAAAAAAGAAGGATATGCTATGCAATATAGAAATTAGTATTAATAAACAAAAATCAGAAATAAAAGCTTACATAGATTCCGGAAATACTTTAAAAGAGCCAATAAGTAAAAAGCCAGTAATCATAGTAGAAAAAAGTAGTATAAAAAATTTTGATAATATAGATTTGGAAAAAATTATAGGAGGTGATGAAGAAAACAGAGGAAAATTAAAATTAAAAATAATACCATTTAATTCAATAGGAAAACAAAATGGAATGTTGATAGGAGTAAAACCAGACTTTGTAAAAATAGAATATGAAGATAAAAAAGAATATGTTTATGATGTAATCATTGGAATCTATGACAAAAAAATAAATAAGGATTATCACGCACTAATAGGTTTGGAGTTAGTGGAAGGAGAAAAGCAAAATGCAGATATTGGAAATGATAAGCAGAATGTACGAAAAGTATATTCAAAAAAATGATGAATATGAAAATGAAAATGAAAATGAAAATATATTTTATATAGGCGGAAATGATAATCTGCCAGCGCCTTTAGATGCAAAAGAAGAAGCAGAAGAAATAGAAAAATTATCGAATGGCGACGATGAAGCAAAAAAGAAATTGGTAGAACATAATTTAAGGCTAGTAGTTTATATAGCCAAAAAATTTGAGAACACAGGAGTTGGATTAGAAGATTTAATATCTATTGGAACAATAGGATTAATGAAAGCTATAAATACATTTAATAGTAATAAAAATATAAAGTTAGCCACATATTCTTCTAGATGTATAGAAAATGAAATACTAATGCATTTAAGGAGAAGCAATAAATTAAAAAGTGAAATATCAATAGATGAACCACTAAATCAAGATGGGGATGGAAATGAATTATTATTATCAGATATACTTGGAACGGACGATGATATTACTTCAAGAGGAATAGAAGATGAAGTAGATAAAAAATTGTTAAAAGCTTCAATATCAAAACTAAATAATAGAGAAAAAAACATAATGGAATTAAGATTTGGATTTAAAACTGGAACAGAAAAAACGCAAAAAGAAGTAGCAGATATGCTTGGAATATCACAAAGTTATATATCAAGGTTAGAAAAGAAAATAATCAATAAAATGAAAAAAGAAATATTAAGCAAAACAGGATAATTAGATTACAAAGAGAAATTGACTTATACATGTATAATTTGATATAATTCAATAGTAGTATGTAGTAAAGTCGTATTAGATAATTCTAGGAGGCCGTTATGGAAAAGACTTCAGAATGGGAAGCAATTAGAATAGCAAGAAAGGCAAACAACTACCAAATTAAAGATCTAGCAAGAATCAGTGGGATGAGTAATTCCTATATTTCTGAAATTGAAAACCATCATAAAAAGCCATCACTTAAGGCATTGGAAAAATTAGCGAAAGCTTTGAATTTACACTTATATCAACTTTTCATGCTCCAAGAATACTACGAAGAATTAGAAAAAGACGAAAAGGAAAAATATCGGCTTACACTTTGGAAAGCTTTGGACATGATAGTAGAAAACAACAAATAAGTAAAAATAATATCCCGTAAATAAACATAGATTATTTATGGGATATTATTTTTAGTGCCATCATAATTCTACTAATATTACATTTTCTCCTATACATTTAATTTTATTCCATTCAATTACAATGTCATTTGTGCCTGCAAACATGCTAAAAGGTTTAGCACTGCCGAGGTACAATAATAGAAGTAATATTACCTGTTTGCAAATCTGCACAAACATCTTGAACATATCCAAGTTTTTTACCATCTTTAATATTTATAACTTCTTTATGCCTGAAATCCATACCTTTTTGCCCCATAAAACCACACCTTTCATATATTTTTTTAGTTATCAATAAAATTATATTATATATATGAAAGAATTATGAAATAATAAATTATTTATAAGAACGTTTAATATGATTGATAGCAGTCTTTTCTAATCTAGAAACCTGTGCCTGTGAAATTCCAATTTCTTCTGCAACTTCCATTTGAGTCCTACATTCAAAAAATCTTTTTGATATAATAAGTTTTTCTTTATCTGAAAGTTTTTTCATAGCTTCAGACAATGCTATATTCTCAGTCCATTTTTCATCAGTATTTTTTTTATCACTAATTTGATCCATTATATATATATTATCTGTATTATCACCATAAACTGATTCTTGAAGGGATACTGGATCTTGAATAGCATCTAAGCTAAAAGCAATTTCTTCTTTATTTACTCCCAAAACATTTGCAATTTGTTCTATCGTAGGCTCAGTTTGAGAATCTTTTGTTAATTTTTCTTTAACCATTAAAGCTCTGTAAGCTAAATCGCGCATAGAACGACTTACTCTAATAGGATTATTATCCCTTAAATATCTTCTTATTTCACCTATAATCATAGGAACTGCGTAAGTTGAAAATTGAACATTTTGATTTAAATCAAAGTTATCTAAAGCTTTAATTAATCCAACACAGCCAACTTGAAATAAATCATCTGCATTGTCAGATTTAAATCTGAATTTTTTTATAACACTTAAAACTAATTTTAAATTGCCATTAATAAATTCCTGTCTAGCATTTTTATCACCATTTTTTATCTTTTTTAATAGTACGTTTTTTTCTTCATTTGATAGTACAGGCAATTTTGATGTATTAACACCACAAATCTCAACCTTGTTTATCAAATAATAAGCCTCCTTTTAAGATAATTATTTCCAAAATTCAAACAAATATACTGAAAAAATACGGGACAGACAAGAAGACAAAAATCAACAAAAGAAAAAATACAAAAAAAATAAAAAAATTTCAAAAAAAGTGTTGACTTAAAAACAAAATCATGTTATTATATATTCGTACGAAGGAATTAGTTAAGAGATACTACAACAGAAGAAAAAAACATCTATAACTAGTTTTTTATTTTGCCTTAAAACACATAAAAAAATATTAAAAAATATTTCAAAAAAGTGTTGACAAAGATAAGGCAATATAGTATAATAAAAAACGTTCCGGTCAGGAACACAAAGTACATTGAAAAGTAAACAATGAATCTTTTGAGAAACCAATAAAATTGCGGTAGTT
>CALXUS010000017.1 GCA_944391745.1 uncultured Clostridia bacterium | reverse complement strand
AAAAAATTTAAAATACTTATAAAAAATTAAATAAACAAAGATTAAGAATAATTACAATTTGCAAAAAAAATAATATAAGTGAAAATAAAAGATTTAAAGTTGAAGATGAAAAAGATATGACATTAGTAGGATTCATTGGATTTTTAGATCCTCCAAAAGAATCTGCTAAAGAATCAATTGAAAAGCTAAATAATGCTGGAATTCGAGTAATAGTTCTTACTGGTGATAATGCCGAAGTTACTAGATGCGTATGTGGTAAAGTTGGTATTAAATCAAAAGAAATAATTCTGGGTGATAGGATAGATAAATTAACTGATTGGGCAATTTTGAGATTACTTAAGAGAAACAATATTTTCGCAAAATTATCACCTATACAAAAAGCAAGATTAGTAAGAATATTAAAAGAAGCAGGTTATGTAGTTGGATACATGGGTGATGGAATTAATGATAGCCCATCATTAACAAATGCTGATGTTGCAGTATC
This sequence comes from uncultured Clostridia bacterium, assembly GCA_944391745.1. Taxonomy (GTDB): domain Bacteria; phylum Bacillota; class Clostridia; order TANB77; family CAG-508; genus CAG-793. The sequence continues at coordinate 43,312 of CALXUS010000017.1, read as the reverse complement.
AGTAGATTCTGCTGTTGATATTGCAAAAGAGTCTGCAGATATCATACTTCTAGAAAAAGATTTAAATGTATTATTGGATGGCGTGACAGAAGGTAGAAGAACTTTTGTAAATTTAATGAAATATATTAAATTATCTACAAGTTTTAACTTCGGTGAAGTTATGTCAGTAATAATTGCAAGTGCATTTTTACCATTTCTACCAGAAACACCAATACAATTATTAGTTGAAGGGTTGTTATATGATTTTGGTCAGATGACATTGCCTTTTGATAATGTAGATGATGAATGTCTTCAAAAACCTAAAAAGCTTGATATAAAAAGTTTAAAACATTTTATGTTGTTCATGGGACCAGTAAGTTCGGCATTTGATATAATAGTATTTACATCATTATGGTTCTTATTTAAAGTACGTGATGCAGCCACATTTCAAACAATTTGGTTTAGTTATAGTATAGTATCAAATTTAATAGGAATGCACATTATAAGAACATCAAAAATACCATTCATTCAAAGTAACGCACATAAAACCGTATATATATCTTCAACATTACTAATAATTATCGGATTAGTAGTACCATTTACACCTCTTGGAGCTATGATTGGACTCGTTCCTATTGCAGGAGAATTTATTGCTTTAATATTCATTGTAACTTTATTATATTGCTTTGTTGCATTATTTGCAAAAAAGTTTTATATAAAAAAATATAGAGAATGGATTTAAATCAGTGCTACTTTTAAAGCTGCTTTTGGGGACACCTTCCAAAAACAGCTTCGTTATTTTAATGCTAATTCTAACTTACTAATTTTTGAAGCTGTTTTTGGAAGGTGTCCCCAAAAGCAGCCTCAGTTAATTTTCTAAATAATACTTCCTAAAACTAATATTCCAATATTATCACTGTAGATTTTATTAAATTGTGCCATAGATAGTGGATTTGTGCCTAGTCCTGCTTCAATAGTGTATCCGGGTTTATTATATTGTTGAATAAACCAATCTTTAAGACCTGCATTTGCTGATTCAGGAGGTGTAGCACTTAAATCATAGCCACTAACTTTACTGAAAGTCTTACCAATTTCTTCAGATTCCTTAGGTAAGTAATTTGCATATTTCCAGAAAATAACTTCACCTTGAGTATGATATGCCAAAATAAGTCTAAAATTATGCTTTAAAGTAAAGTTATAAATTGCCAAAGCCTCAGGCTCTGTAAGAGGACCAAAGCCAACAAAATCTCTTGGAGCTGGTTTATTAAATCCTTGAGCAAACTTAATTTCTCTAGCTTCATTCCAATTAGCTGGAAATTGCAAGTTTAAATCCACACCATTGAAGTTTGCTTTCCATCCATCTGGAAAAGATATGTTAGGAAACTGTTCAGCTATTTGTTTATAATGCATATAATCTTGAGAGCCTTCTTTTATATTCTTTGTTACTAATTCAACTCCATCTGGATTTAGCAAAGGAACAATATAGATTGAAGATGTATTAAAAATCATTTTCGCACTGTGTTCAAATATGTCATCATCTCTAATATAGGCATCACAAAAATCTTCAATAAATTTCATAAGTACATTTGTTGTTATATATTCATTTGCATGAATTGATGCGCTATACATAACTTCATTTTGACCAGTTCCAATGCGCACACTTTGTATAGCTCTTTTTTGAACACTTTCTCCAATTGTTTCAATTTGCAAAAATGAATATTTATCTTTAAGCTTTTTCAAATCTTCTTGTAAATGCTCATAAGTATATGGCTCTTTTGTATTAACTATTTGTTCATTATTTCCCATTGTTACCTCCAATTGTATTTTCGAAAAATCTCATTATATAATATTGAATTTTAAAAATTTTGATACAACTATTTTTTAATATAGATTAACTAATAATAAGAACAGAAAAAATAAAATGTGTACACTTTGTAAACTCTTTATATAATATTATAAATAACAATTTTTTGCTACAAAATGATATTGACACATAAATATTAAATATATATAATTAGCTCATTGATGGAGGATTTATTAAATGTTTTTTCAAATATTAGCATTAGTCATATTAGTATTATTTAATGCCTATTTTGCAGCAAGTGAAATGGCCTATATCTCACTAAATGATAATAAAATTGCAAAGCAGGCAAAAGAAGGAAATAAAAAAGCAAAGAAAATAAAAAAGATGTTAGATAATCCAAGCAAATTTTTATCTACAATTCAAATTGGTATAACATTAGCTGGATTTTTGTCGAGTGCATTTGCCGCAGATACTTTTGCAAGCAAACTTGCACCAGTTTTAAATTCATGGTTACCTAGTCTAGGAATGGATTTTTGGCAAGCCTGTTCAATAATTGTAATAACCATTATTTTATCTTTTTTCACTTTAATATTTGGAGAGTTAGTCCCTAAAAGACTAGCAATGAAATATTCAGAGAAAATAGCTTATGGAACAATAGGATTTATTAGTTTAATTTCAGCAATAGCCTCACCATTTGTAAAATTATTAAGTGGAGTAACCAATTTTATATCAAAAATATTCGGTGTTAGCGAAAATGAAGAAAAAATTGTTACAGAAGAAGAAATCAGAATGATGATTGACGAAGGACAACAAAAAGGGACTATAGAAAAAACAGAAAAAGATTTAATTAATAATGTATTTTTATTAAATGATATAACTGCTAGTGAAATAATGATTCATAGAACAGAGATATTTGCAATAGAAGTAAATGATAATTTATATGAACTATTAGATAAAATAGATGAATATAAATACAGTAGAATACCAGTATATGAAAAAAGTATTGATGATATTGTAGGAATATTATTTTTAAAAGATATTTTAAAGGCAGTAAGTAAAGGTACTAAAATAGAAATTAAGCAAATTATGAGAAAAGCATATTTCGTCCCCGAAACTAAACCAATTGACGAACTATTCAAAGAATTGCAAACGAACAAACAACAGTTAGCAATAGTATTAGATGAGTATGGTGGAACATCTGGACTTGTTACAATGGAAGACATAGTAGAAGAACTTGTTGGTAACATTTTAGATGAGTATGACGATGAAGAAATAGAATATAAAAAATTAGATAATAATACATATTTAGTTGAAGGAAGTATGCCAATTTATGAACTTAGAAAATTATTAGCAACTAATTTACCAGATGGTGACTATGATACATTATCTGGATATCTTATTGAAATGCTTGGAAAAATACCTAAAGAAGGCGAAAAATTAGTAGTAGAAGATGAAAAATTTACTTATAATATAGAAGAGGTAGACGATAATACAATTAAATGGGTAAAAATTGAAAAAAAACAAAGCAGTAATTAATAAAGTATTAAAATACTTAAAAAATCTTGAAATTTAATTAAAAGTATGATATTATAATAAAGGACTTTAACTTAGCTTAAGGAAAACACACCACTTTAGCTCAGTTTAAGCAAAAAAAACAGGAGGTGTAATTATGACAAAGGAAAGAAAAGAAGAGATTATTAAGACTTATAGAAGAGATGAAAAAGATACTGGTTCTCCAGAAGTTCAAATTGCTCTTTTAACAGAAAGAATTAATGATTTAACAGAACATTTAAAAGTTCATCAAAAAGATAATCATTCAAGAAGAGGACTTTTAAAGATGGTAGGAAGTAGAAGAAATTTACTTAACTACTTAGCAAAAAAAGATGTTCAAAGATATAGAGACATCGTATCAAAACTTGGACTAAGAAAATAATATTTAAGAGCAGGCGTTTTGCTATTAATTGTGCTAGCGCCTGCTTATTAACGCTTATAACTATATTTTTGAACACAAAATAAGATAATTGATTTAGATAGTAGCTTGTATGATGTACTATTACATATAGTATAACATAGAGGTTACAACTAAATCGATTATCCTAAGCACCAATACATACTTTGCGTATGTATATTGTTTAAATTTTAGGAGGTAATATGTTTAAAATTTATGAAACAGAGTTAGCAGGAAGAAAGCTAACGATTGAAACAGGCAAATTTGCTAATCAAGCAAATGGCAGTGTTACAGTTAGATATGGAGACACTGTTGTAATGACTAATGTTACAGCTTCAAAAGAACCAAGAGATGGAGTAGACTTTTTTCCATTATCTGTAGATTATGAAGAGAAACTTTATGCTGTAGGAAGAATTCCAGGAAGTTTTAATAGAAGAGAAGGAAAACCAGCAGATAAAGCAATATTAATATCTAGAGCAATTGATAGACCAATTAGGCCATTATTTCCACACGATTTTAGAAATGACGTATGTGTAGTTAATACAGTACTTTCAATGGACCAAGATTGCAGCCCTGAGGTATGTGCAAATATTGGTACATCAGCAGCTCTTTCAATATCAGATATTCCATGGGGAGGTCCAACAGCTGCAGTTCAAGTTGGATACGTAAATAATGAAATAATTATAAATCCAACAGAAGAGCAAAGAAAAAACAATAGATTAAGATTAACTGTTGCTGGTACAGAAGAAAAAATAACAATGATTGAAGCAGGGGCAGATGAAATACCAAATGACATTATGCTAGAAGCAATTAAAAAAGCTCACGTGGAAATTAAAAAACTTTGCCAATTTATAAAAAATATTAAAGATGAAATAGGCAAACCAAAATTTGAATATCAATCATTTTCTGTTACACCTGAATTCTATAAAGCTGTTTGTGAAAAATTTGAACAAGCTATGTATGAAGGCGTACAAGAGCAAGATAAAGAAATAAGAAATGACAATGTTGATAAAATTGCAGAAGAAATTAAAAATTTAGCAATAGAAATGTATGGAGAAGATGCCGAAGAAGAGCACGCTTTTGATATTGCAACATCAGTTCATGACTTAGAAAAAGCTTGTGTTAGAAAAATGATATTAAAAGAAAATAAAAGACCTGATGGAAGAAAAATAGATGAAATAAGACCACTTCATGCAGAAGTAGGACTTCTTCCAAGAACACACGGTAGTGCGCTTTTCTCAAGAGGACAAACTCAAGTATTATCAGTAGTTACACTTGGAACAAAGGAAGATGAACAAATACTTGATGGACTTGACACTGAAACAAGTAAAAGATATATGCACCAATACAATTTCCCAGGATATAGTGTTGGTGAAGCAAAACCATCAAAAGGACCAGGTAGAAGAGAAATAGGACATGGAGCCTTAGCAGAAAAAGCATTAGTTCCAGTAATACCAAGTGCAGATGAATTCCCTTATACAATAAGAGTTGTATCAGAAGTTCTAGAATCAAATGGTTCAACTTCACAAGCAAGTATTTGCGGAAGTACTTTAGCGCTTATGGACGCAGGTGTTCCAATTAAAAAGCCAGTAGCAGGAATTTCATCAGGATTAATAACTGATCCAGAAAATCCAGATAACTATATTGTACTTACAGATATTCAAGATATCGAAGACTTCTTCGGAGATATGGACTTCAAAGTTGGTGGAACCAAGGATGGTATTACAGCTATTCAGGTTGATATAAAAATTGATGGATTAACTTATGATATAATTGAAAAAGCATTTGAGAGAACTAAAATTGCAAGAGATTATATCATAGACGAAATAATATTAAAAGCAATTCCAGAACCAAGAAAAGAATTATCAAAATATGCACCAAAAATTGTTTCTACTACTATTCCAGTTGAAAAAATCAAAGATGTAATTGGAAGTGGTGGAAAGACAATAAATAAAATAATAGATGAAACAGGTGTTAAAATTGATATTGAAGAAAATGGTCATGTTTGCATATATTCTAATGATACTGAAAACGCCAATAAAGCCCTAAAAATGGTTCAATTAATAACAAGAGAATTAAAAGTAGGAGAAGTTTATGATGGTGTTGTTACAAGAATAGCATCATTCGGAGCTTTTGTCGATTTAGGCGGAGGTAAAGAAGGATTATTGCACATTTCTAAAATATCTAGCAAACGTATAAATAAAGTTGAAGATGTTTTAAATATTGGCGATGAAATTAAAGTTAAAGTTACCGAGATAGATAATCAAGGCAAAATAGCTTTAAACATGAAAGATTTAGAGCATCATGAAAACTAATAAAAAACTCAAATTACTTTTATAGTAATTTGAGTTTTTTATTTTAATAACTTGTTGTAAATGAAAAGTTTATGTAGTATAATATAAAAAGAGATTTTGTAAATTATACAAAACAACATATATTGCAAAAGTAAAAAAACAGGAGGAAGCAATAGATGCAAATATTATATTTTATCCAACAAGCATTGATATGGATTATTACTATTTATTGGATTTATCAACTTGTTGTAAGTATATGCTCATTTATAACATTAAAGGATAAACCTTTATTAGTTAATAAAAATCATAAATTTCTAGCAATTATCCCTGCTCATAATGAAGAAGCAGTTGTTGGTAATTTAATAGAGAGCTTAAAAAATCAAAATTACCCAAAAAATAAACTTGATATATGTGTCATAGTTGATAATTGTACTGATAAAACAAAAGAAGTAGCAGAAAGTTATAAAGTAAAAATATTTGAAAGGCATGAAGAAGATCCAGCTAAAAAGACGAAAGGTGATGCTTTAAGATTATTTTTAAATACACTTTTAGCTGATCCTAAAATGGATTATGATGCCTTTTGTGTTTTTGATGCAGATAATATTGTAGATAAAAATTTTATTTCAGCAATGAATAAACATTTATGCCAAGGTGAAGAAGTAGTTCAAGGATATAGAGATATTAAAAATCCAACGGACAGCTGGATTTCATCTGGCTATGCAATTTTTTACTGGACAATGAATAGATTTTATCATTTAGCAAGATATAATGCTGGTTTATCGCCATTAATTAATGGTACTGGATTTATGGTAAAATTTGATGCTATTAGACCAACTGGCTGGAACACTAATACATTAACTGAAGATATAGAATTCTCATTAAAAAGAATTATTCAAGGTAAAAAATTAGGATGGGCAACTGATGCAAAAGTATATGATGAACAACCAGTAAAATTTAAACCATCTTGGTCTCAAAGATCTAGATGGACAATAGGTCATATTCAATGTTTACATGAATATACAAAACCTTTAGCAAAAGCAGCAACAAAAAGCAAAACGTTAATGAATTTTGATGGACTATTATATATGTTAGGTAGTATTCCTATGTTTGTAATAACAATACTTTTATTAGTTCTTAATGCTGTAAGTTATTTATTTAATGGGATGTCTACACCTGACTTTATCCTTAATCTAGTTAGATATATAGTTCCAACATTTTTCTTACCAATAATTGTAGCTATTGTTATAATGTTTATAGATAAAAAACCAATTAAGAAAATGTGGAAAGGATTAATAATGTATCCAATTTTCTTAGGGTCATGGCTCCTTATTAATTTTAAATGTCTATTTAAGAGAGATACTACATGGGAAAAAATTGAGCACGTTAGAAATGTTAAAATTAATGATGTCGAAGACAAAAAAATTAATCAAAATTAATGGGTTATTTACTACTTATTTACAAAGATATTGAACATAAAAAGTAGGAAGGATGTTTAAAATGAATACCACTAAAAGGAATGAAAATAGTAAAGCAATGATAACAACAAAAAGAATAAATATTTTAAAATATGTACATATAGCAATAATAGTTCTAGGAGCGTTATATATATTACTACCAAACTTTCACACAAATTTATGGTTCGATGAAAGTTATTCAGTAGCAATTTCAAAATTTTCATTTCAAGATATATGGAATATAGGAAGCAATGATGTACATCCTGTTTTATATTACTTTATTTTACATATAATTGGTTTATTTACAAATAATAGCATATTAAGTTTCAGGCTTCTATCAGTTATATCAATAATAATACTTAGTATAATCGGATATACTCATATAAGAAAAGACTTTGGAGATAAAGTAGGAATAATATTTTCATTCTTAGTCTTGTTTATGCCAGTAGTGTTGGTATATAGCGGTGAAATTAGAATGTATACTTTTTCAATGCTTTTAGTAACTATTATGTCAATTTATGGATATAGAATATATAAAAGTGGAGTAAGTAATAAAAACTGGATTATATTTTCAATATTCAGTTTAGCCTCAGCTTATACACATTATTATGCTTTAGCAACAGCTTTGGTTATAAACTTAGCTTTATTTATTTATTTCCTTGTAATGAATATTAAACAAAGAAATTACGAAATAAAATACATAAAATATAGTGGAAATCTAAAAAGAAGTATTATATCAGCTATTGTACAAATAATATTATATATTCCATGGCTAGGTACACTAATTGCTTTAACACTAAAAAGCAGTTCAGGGGGATTCTGGATTGGTAAGCCAAATATATTACAAATTTTTGAATTTCAATTTACTGGTAATCTAGATTCAGTATATTTGATTAGAAATTATTCTTATGTATTTAGTGCAATAATACTTTTATATTTGATATTTTTATTAATAAAAAATTGGAAAAAATGTAAACCCGCTAAGCTAGCATTATGCATTTATATTATAGTAATAGCCTTTGTAGGAATTATATCACTAATTGTAACACCAATTTTATATGCACGATATTTTCTAATTATCACCGGATTATTTTTATTTGCTTTGGCCTACTTAATGTCAATGGATAAAAATAATATTAGAACTTTTATAATATTTCTAATTATAGTCATTTCGTCATGTATGACAAATATAAACTTAATAAACATTAATTATGATTCAACTAATGCACAACCTAAACAATATGTTAGCTCATTAATAAATAGTGAAGATATCATAATTGTCAACAATGATTTAAGTGGTTTTATAATTGGTAGTGAATTTCCAAATAATAAATTATATTTTTATGATAAAGCAAATTGGAATGTTAGTGAAGCTTATAAGGCTTTTGGTACAACAGTAAAAGATTTAAATGAACTACAAAATTTTACCGGTAGAATTTGGATAATTAGTTCAGATAACTATAATTTTGCAGATGAAGTCATTCAAGAACTAGGGCAAGAAAGAATAGACATATTGAATCAAGAACAGTTTAGTGTTAAATATAAAAATTATAGATACGCAATAACTTTAATAGAAAGGAATTAGTCTATGAAAAAAGACATAAAAGTATATGCTTTTGTCGGACCATCTGGAACCGGGAAAAGCTATAGAGCTCAAATGGTTGCAGGCGAATATGATATTAAATACATTATTGATGATGGTATCTTAGTAAAAAATAATGACATTGTTGCAGGAAGTTCAGCTAAAAAAGCTCCAACGAAAATTGAGACTGTTAGAAGAGCTTTATTTAAAAACGAAGAGCAACGTAAAGAAATGGTAAAAGCATTCAATAAAATAAAGCCAAAATCTGTTTTAATACTTGGAACTTCAGATAAAATGGTCCAAGAAATTGCCAAAAACTTAGAGTTACCACCAATTGAAAAAACGATATATATAACAGATGTTGCTACAGAAGAGGAAATAAATAACGCTAGGAGAATAAGAACTACAGAAGGAAAACATGTTATTCCTGTACCTACATTTGAAATAAAAAAGGATTTTTCAGGCTTTTTATTAGACCCTTTACAAATTTTTAAATCAAAAGGTAGTGGAGAAAAACCATATATATCTGAAAAGTCAATAATTAGACCAACATTTAGCTATATGGGTAACTATACAATTTCTGATACAGTTTTTAGACAAATAATTGAATATATAGCATCAAAAATTGAGTCTATAACCAATGTTATAAGAGTTAGAGTTACAAAAACAGAAAATGGACCTTCAATTTATGTTGAATTAGAAGTTAAATATGGATTTAATTTAGTAAGTGAATTAAAAAAATTTAAAGACAAATGCATTAGAGAAATAGAAAGACAAACAACAATGAATGTTGTAGAAATGAAAGTTATTGCTAAAAAATTAACATTACCTAATTTGATAAATAATTAGTTTTAATAAAGAAAGGAATAAAAAAATGTCATTTATAGTTGCAGTTGATGGACCTTCTGGTACAGGTAAAGGAACTATCACAAAATTAGTAGCAGAGAAATTTAATTTTCAATATATTGATACAGGAGCAATGTATAGATGTGTTACATTAAAGCTTTTAAATGAAAAAATAGATGCTAATGACACTGAAAAAATTGAAAAAATACTTAAAGAAATAAAAATAGACCTTAAAGGTACAAGTGTATTTTTAGATGGAAAAGATGTTTCAAAGAAAATAAGAGAAGAAGATGTAAATAATAATGTATCACAAATTTCACATATTCCAATTGTAAGAACTATGATGGTAGAATTACAAAGAAGAATGTCGGAAGGAAAAAATGTTATATTAGATGGAAGAGATATTGGAACTAATGTTTTTCCTAATGCTGAAGTAAAAATATTTTTAGACGCATCAGTAGAAGAAAGAGCTCAAAGAAGATATAAGCAAAATCAAGAAAATGGAATAGACATAACACTTGATGAAATAAAAAAGAATATTGAATTTAGAGATAATAATGATAAAAATAGTAAAGTAGGAACATTTAAAATGGCTGAAGATGCTATCTATATAGATACAACTAATTTAAGTATAAATCAAGTCAAAAATAAAGTGTTTAAGATTATAAAAAAGAAAATGAAATTAGTTGAAAAAATAGAAAATGCATATAAAATGACAAAAGATAATGCATGGAAAAGATTCAGACATTCATTTACAAAAGGATTTTTAGGATTATTATATAGAATTGTATATAGACCAAAAATAGTAGGTGTAGAGAATTTTCCAAAAGATGAAGGTTTTATAATTTGTTCAAAACACATAAATTATCTTGATGCTGCTGGTATAATATTGTTAAATAAACCCAAAATACGTTTTATAGCTAAAGCTGATTTATATAGATTTTGGCCTTTATCTTATTTAGGACATTTATTTGATATTATTCCAATAAAAAGAGATTCAGGTGATATAAATTCAGTAAAAATGTGCTTGAAAGCACTAAAAAATAAAGAAATTTTAGGAATATTTCCAGAAGGTACAAGAAAAGGACTAGAAAAAAATATGAAAGTAAAAAATGGTGCAGTATTTTTAGCAGAAAAAGCTAAAGTTAAAATTGTGCCAGTAGGAATACAAGGTTCTTTTAAACCATTTACAAAGATTACTTTCAACTATGGTAAACCAATAGATGTACATAGTTTAAAAACAGATGATCCAGATTGGATTGATAAAGCTAGTGAAAAAATAATGGATGATATAATTATGTTGACAAAGGAAAAAGTTTAATATATAATATAATAGCTAAAAACAATAAAAAGGAATGGTAAAATTAATGAATGAAGAAAATGTTTCTTTTGAAGAATTATTAAACAATTTTGATAAATTATACCAAGAAGAAAAATTAGGTAAGCAAATGGATGGTGAAGTTATTCAAATAACAAAAGAAGGCGACATAATATTAGATTTACATTATAAAGCAGATGGAATAATTCCAAGAAGTGAATACTCCTATGATCCTAATGAAAATCCGGCTGATGAAATAAAAATAGGTGACAAAATAACTGCAGATGTATTAAAGTCTAATGATGGACAAGGAAATGTATTACTTTCTTACAAAAAAATTAAAAGGAATAATGTAAGAAAAGAATTTGAAGAGAAAGTAAAAAATAATGAAATATTTGAAGAAAAAGTATCTGAAAAAAATGACAAAGGTTTAATTGTTGATTATAAAGGAATAAGAATATTTATTCCTCATTCACTTTCAGCAAACCAAACGGATACAGTAAGATTTAAAATTATTGAATATAATCCAAAAGAACATAAAATAATAGGGTCAGCAAAAATAATTATAGATGAAGAGAAAAAGAAAAAAGAAGATGAATTTTGGAGTAATGCAGAAGTTGGCAAAGAATATAAAGGCATTGTAAATAGCATTTGTTCTTATGGAGCTTTTATCGATATAGATGGAATTCAAGGTCTTCTTCATATTTCTGAAATGACTTGGGATAGAGGGGCAAACCCTAATGACATTCTTAAACAAGGTCAAGAAATCAAAGTTAAAATAAAAGCATTAGATAAAGAAAATAAAAGAATGCAACTAGTTTATGAAGGAAAAGGAGTAGATCCTTGGTCAAAAGCTAATTATAAAGTTGGAGATATTGTCAAAGTCAAAATAAAAAAATTAATGCCTTATGGAGCATTTGCTGAACTAGAAAAAGGTATTGAAGGCTTAATACATATTTCTCAAATTTGTGAGGAAAGAATTTCTAAACCTGAAGAAAAATTAAAAATTGGCCAAAAAGTAAATGCTAAAATTATTGATGTAAATTTGGAAGAAAAGAAAATTGAACTTTCAATAAAAGAGCTTGAAGGAACAAGCAATGAATATAATAGTGAAGATGAAAAATAATAAGTTAGAGAATTGAGCTTTTATCTCAATTCTCTATCATACTGTAATATATAAAATAAATTATTATTGGGGGAAAATAAAATGATAAACGAAAAAATAAGAAATATTGCAATAATCGCACACGTTGACCATGGTAAAACAACATTAGTTGATGCATTATTAAAACAAAGCCATGTATTTAGAGAAAATGAACAAGTCGGAGAAAGAGTAATGGACTCTAATGACTTGGAAAAGGAGAGAGGAATTACTATACTTTCAAAAAATACATCTGTTATGTATAATGGAGTTAAAATAAATATTGTAGATACTCCAGGTCATGCTGACTTTGAAGGAGAAGTAGAAAGAGTTTTAAAAACCGTTGATGGTGTTTTACTTGTTGTTGATGCATTTGATGGACCAATGCCTCAAACAAGAGAAGTTTTAAAGAAATCTTTAGCACTAAATTTACAACCAATAGTTGTAATAAATAAAATAGACAGACCAGGAGCAAATCCACTAAAAACTGTTGATAAAGTTCTAGAATTATTCATGGACCTAAATGCAACAGATGAACAATTAGACTTTCCAGTTATATATGCATCTGCAAAAAATGGAATTGCTAAAATGAATTTAAATGACGAAAGTGACAACATCACATGCATATTTGATACTATTATAAATTACATAAAACCACCAAAGTGCGAGATAGATGGACCAATGCAAATGTTAGTATCTAACATAGATTATGATGACTATCTAGGAAGAATAGCTATAGGTAGAGTTGAAAGAGGAACAATAAAAGCAGGTCAAGCAGTTAGTATTTGCAAAGAAGACAAAACTACTCAAGGAAAACTTGCAAAACTATTTACTTATGAAGGATTAAAAAGAGTTGAAACAGAAGAAATTAAAGCTGGAGATATAGTCGCTGTATCAGGTATTTCAGATATTAATATTGGAGATACAATCTGTGATTTAGATCATCCAGAAAAAATTCCATTTGTAAATATAGATGAACCAACAGTTTCAATGACATTTAGTGTTAATGATGGACCACTAGCTGGTAAAGAAGGAAAATTTGTTACATCAAGGCATATTAGAGATAGACTATTTAAAGAACTTGAAAGAAATGTATCACTAAGAGTAAAAGAAACAGATAAAGCTGAAAGCTTTGAAGTTTGTGGTAGAGGTGAATTACACTTATCTATATTAATCGAAAATATGAGAAGAGAAGGATTTGAACTTTTAGTATCTCGTCCAAAAGTTATATTCAAAGATATAGATGGAGTAAAATGTGAACCAATAGAAACACTTAGCGTAAACGTACCAGATGATTGTGTAGGAAATGTTATAGAAAAATTAGGTAGAAGAAAAGCCGAAATGATAAATATGGAACCAGCAGAACCAGGACATACAAAAATTGAATTTGAAATTCCTTCAAGAGGATTAATTGGTTATAGAACAGAATTCCTAACAGATACAAAAGGTGAAGGAACAATGGCAAGCGTATTCAAAGACTATGAACCATATAAAGGAGAAATTCAATCAAGAACAAGAGGAGTTCTAGTAGCATTCGAAGCTGGAACATCAATAACATATGGACTATACAATGCACAATTAAGAGGAGAACTATTAATTGGTGCAGGTGTAGAAGTATATGAAGGAATGATAGTAGGTATAAACTCAAGAAATGAAGATATATCTATAAACGTATGTAAAGAAAAACACTTAACAAATACTAGAGCATCAGGTTCAGACGACGCACTTCGTTTAGTTCCACCACTAAAAATGTCACTAGAACAATCAATCGAATTTATTGCAGATGATGAGCTAGTTGAAGTAACTCCAAAAAATATTAGACTAAGAAAGAGAATATTAGATACAAAAACAAGAGAAAGACAAGCTAAGAGAGCTCAAAACGACTAGGCAGGTTGAAAAATAATTGCGTTTTGGCGTCGTTTAACTGCGCTGCGAAAATCCTCGATGTGCACCAAAGCACACCTACGGTTTTCTTGCTTGTTAGCCTAGCCAAAAGCACAATTCTTTTCCAACTATGTAATGCGTCTTTAGAAAGAAATGAGAATAAAAATGAACTTAGAAGAAATAAAAGAAAAAGCATTAAATGAGCATATTCCAATAATAATGGATGACACTTTAGAAGTAATTGAAAATATAATGAAAGAAATAAAACCAACAGCAATCCTTGAAATAGGAACAGCTGTTGGCTATTCTGCTATATGTTTTTCAAAGTTTCTTGAAAAAGGCGGATTTATTGATACAATAGAAAGAGACGAAGAAAGAATAAAAGAGGCTAAAGAAAACATAAAAATCGTAGAAGATGGAAAAACAATTAATATACTTGAAGGAGATGCGGTAGAAATACTTCCTACAATTAATAAAAAATATGATATGGTATTTATAGATGCTGCAAAAGGTAAATATCCATTCTTTTTGGAGCAAGCGCTAAGACTTATAAAAGATGATGGAATCATATTTGCAGATAATATTTTATACAAAGGTTATGTTATGAGCGATTATAATAAGCATAAACAACGTACTGCTGTAACTCATTTACGCGAATATATAAAACTTACAACAGATAATCCTAGACTAGATACTAAAATATTAGAAGTAGGAGATGGATTGGCTATAACCAAACTGAAAAAGCCGACTTATTGACATAGATCCATAAGGTATTATATAATATCATTGTGCAAATTTATTGTATGCTTGTCTTGTTTACACAATAAAATTACTTGAAAATGGTGATGAAGATGGACTTCGAGATTAGTTATGCAATCATATTGGTAAACATATTTTCCATCCTTGTTTTTATGGTTGGCTGTTCATTGGCTAGAGATATTCCCGTTGTAAAAGTATTTTTCACTATCCTGACATTTATTATGAGTATATTAGACATCATTTGCTTAATAATAGCAATTTTTACTGGAAGCCTAGTATTGCCAATTTTAGGAGCAATGTTTTGGATAATAGCCTTTATTTTGGTATAGTTAGACAAAAAACAAAACAGACAAGCAAATAAAAGAAAACCTTTTTTCTTCCCTCGAAAGAGGGTCTTTATTATTTTATCTTTCAATATCATCCTTATTTATATTTCTCATTCTGCCTTGTTTTTTCATATTTATTTCTTCCATGTATTTTCTTTGTGCCCAAGCCATTACGTCAGGGATTTTATTTATAGTTTTTTCATCTAATAATTCATTAAAAAACCAACCATACATAAAACATCTTTTGATTTCAGTTCTAAAATCATTTAATGTACCTCTAAAACCAGCAATTAATCTTCCAGGACATTGTTTTGGATTATTTCTTTTTTCCACTGAACCGTATCTTAATTGCATTTCTTTATGAGTAATTACATTCTTCAAAGGTATATTATGTTTAAGCATTAATGTAGCAATAAGTTTTGCTTGGTTATGAATAGCATATTCATAATTTGTTCCTTTACAAATTAATCTTTCAACACCAATACTATTGTGATTGCCAAAATCTGTACCAGTATGCCCAGTAGCTATATTATCAGGTATAAAATGATATATGCTATTATCACCAACTAGATAATGGTAACCAATAGTGCTGCCAGACTGTCCAGCATCATAAATCTTTTTATAATAATGTTCCATATTATATTCAGATGGACTTTTTCCTGTTCCAAGTGATACTTCGTGAATAACAATATACTTAGGAACTTGAGTTCCCAATAAATTTGATGAATTACTAGGCAATATTTTTTCTTCAACATTAACATTAATATTTTTATTAGGTCTTTTAAAAATATGATATTTTTTACTCATAAATTCTATATCCTTTCTTAAATAATTATAGACAAATCTTATTATACTGTCAATAAATTAATAGTATAGCAAGTTTTCATTGACTATCTAGTATTATAATGGTATTATTAACAAAAACTTTAACTAGGTTTAAGGAGATAGTAATGAATGATAATATTTTAAAAGAGATTCTTAAAAAAAGTTATAAAATTCAATTAAATAAAATAGCAAAAAATTCTGACTCTACTGATGGTAATGTTTATTTAATTGAAAGTGAAAATAGCAAATATATTTTTAAAATATATAATAGTTTAGAACATACACAATCCATGATAAAGCTCCATAACTTTTTAAATGAAAACAATTTCTATGTACCTAAAATTATACCAACAAAAAATAAAGAATATTATAAAAAATATGATGATAATTACATTGTAATGTATTCTTTTTTAGAAGGTAGTCAATTAAAAAATAATATTCAAACAATTGAAAGTGAAGTCATTTCAAAACTTGCTAAAGAAATACGTAGACTACATGACTTAACGGTTAATGTAAATTTGAATTTAAACACGATTGAATTTAATATTGGACAAGAATTTGAAAGAAAATCAATTTTGCATTTTGATTTAACAAAGGATAATATCTTTATAAATAAAGATGAAATTGGTTTTATAGACTTTGATGATGCAAAATTTGGTCCATCTGTTTATGATGTGGCAATAACAATTTCATTATTATTCTTATCTAAAAGTAGAGGAGCTGAATTAGATAAGGTAAAAACATTCATCGATTCATACTATGAAAATGATACTGTAAATAAAGAAATTGAATTCCCATACATAAAAAATATTGCATTAAAGTGGATTGATTATTTGCTTACAAAAAATAGTTTTGATACTTCTACAAAAGAAAGTTTTGAAGTAAAGAAAAAATTGATAGAAAAATATTTGTATAATTAAAAAATTATAGGAGCTATTTATGAAAAAATTAAATTTGATATTAGTTTTTAATAAAGAAAAAAACAAAATATTAATGTGTAAGAGAGAAAAAGAGCCTTATAAAGGTCAATATAACTTAGTTGGTGGAAAAGTAGAAGAAAATGAAAATGAATTAGACGCTGCATTTAGAGAATTGCGAGAAGAAACAGGAATAACAAATAAAGACATTTCACTAATTAACATTATGAATTTTCAATATAACCTACTAGACAAAGAACTAGAAATTTATATGGGAAAATTAAATAAAGACATAGAACTAATAGAAGAGGTAAATAAATTATACTGGATAGATAAAAACTCAAATTTTTTTGACAATAATAAATTTGCAGGAGAGGGAATAATTGGCCATATTGTAGAGCAAGTAAGCAAATATTTAAATGAGAAATTGTAGAATTATACATTATCGGTCTATTATTGAAAAATAAATTTAAATTATTGACTAAGAAAAATTGTAATGATATACTAAGAAAGTAGAAAAATACAATTCAAGAGGAAGATTATTTATGAAGAAACTAAATGTATCAATTATCATTATTGTAACAATATTAATGCTTGGAATAAATTCTGCTTATGCAACTAATACTAGTACTACAAAAAATTTAACAAATGAACTTTCAGAAACAAATGAAATAAGTGCTGAAGAGGCAAGGGAAGAAAGATCAAATAAGGAGTTATCTACATTAGAAGTAGAAGGATATAATTTAAATCCTTATTTTAATAAAAATACTTTAACATACACAGTTATAATTCCTGAAGATGTAACAAGTCTAGAAATTAATGCTGAACCAGCAGTTGATGGAGCAATTGTTAGAATTTCAGGTAATACAAGACTTACAAGACAGGAAAATACAGTTACTGTAAGAGTAACAGCAAAAGATGGCACTTCAAGAGCTTATACAATTACAGTATTAAAAGAACCAAAAGTAAATTTGAAATTAGAAAGCCTTCAAATAGAAGGTGTAAATTTAGAGCCAAATTTTAGTAGTGATACATTTTATTATACTTCAGCATTAATAGATACAGAACTTACAAGTTTAAATATTAATGCAGTCGCAAATGATCCAGAAGCTAATATAGAAATCGTTGGTTCAAATAATTTGGTAGATGGAGAAAATTTAATCAATATAATTTTATCAAATGACGAAGAAACTACTATCTATCAGTTAAACATAGATGTAGATAAACTAGGAGAAAAAGAAAAAGAAGTAGATAATGTTATTACTAGAGTTAGAAAAATAATAAATTATTCATTATTAGGTTTTGCTGGTTTAATGTTATTTATAGCATTTATTTTAATAATTGTTTTAATCGTAAAAATAGTTAAAAGAAATAAAGAAAAGAAAATGATGGGTGAAAAGCCACATAAACAAAAAAAGCAAAAGGTAAAAAAAGAAAAAACAAGAAAACAACCAAAGCATTAATAAACTAAGGAGGAAAATAATATGATAAAGAAAGTTGCTATTTTAGCAAATGGTGGAGATGTACCAGGTCTAAATCCTGTAATAAGAGCTATTAAAAAAACAGCCGAACAAAATGGAATTGAATGTTATGGATATATTGATGGATTTAGAGGACTTGTTGAAAATAATTATATTAGATTAGATGGAAGTCCAATTGCATCTGGAATTTTACCAAAAGGAGGATCAATAATTGGTTCCTCTACTAATACAATAGTATTTAATTACAAAGTACAAAATCCAGATGGAACAGTTGAATACAAAGATTTATCAGACTTATGTATAGAAAATTTTAAAAATGCAGGATTTGACTGTTTATTTACTTTAGGCGGAGATAGTACACAAAAATCAGGCAGAGATTTATTTGTAAAAGGAATGAATGTAATAGGAGTTCCAAAAACAATAGATAATGATGTTGCATGTACAGAAGTTACATTTGGATATAATACTGCAGTTTCTGTTGCAACAGAAGCATTAGATAGACTTCATACAACAGCTGAAACACATCACAGAATAATGTGCTTAGAAGTTATGGGAAGATTTGCAGGGTGGATTGCTTTAGAATCAGCAATAGCTGGTGGAGCTGATGTTGTACTTATTCCAGAAATTCCTTATGATATAAATAAAGCCGCTGAAGCTATAAAAAAGAGAATATCAATTGGAAAACAATTTAGCGTTGTTGTTGTATCAGAAGGTGCTAAACCAAAAGATGGAGAAGCTTCAACTTACAAAGCTAAAATAGATAATGGAACTGGAATAAGTATTAAATTTTCAGGGGCAGGCGAGAGAGTAGCAAAAGAATTAGAAGCACTTACAGGATTAGAGGCAAGATGCACAACACTTGGTTATATGCAAAGAGGTGGAACACCATCAGCTTATGATAGAGTTCTTTCAACTAAATATGGGGCTAAAGCTATGGAACTTGCAATGCAAGGAATATTTGGAGTACTAACAGTTATAAAAAACGGTCGCTTAGACTATGTACCACTTGAAGAAGTTGTTGGTGAAAATAAAAAACTTGGTGCTGTTGAGGGCGGAACAAAAGAGAGTAATGTCAGATTAGTTACACCCGATTGTGAGCTTATAAAAACTGCAAGAGATATAGGAATTAGTTTAGGAGATTAAACTTAAAATTAACATAATATGGTTGACATGCTTATTATTTAATGGTATAATAAAAAATATATTTAAGAGTTTACCTAGAGCTAAGCTTGAGCGGTAAAGAGTAGCAAAAGCTACTTACACTGTAAGATGAGAACAAAGTCTTACTAAGGAGTCTTAAAGATTTCTTAGTAAGGCTTTTATTATATTAAAGGAGGAATAAAAATGGAGTATTTTAAAAAGTTAGTAGGACAAAGAATATATCTATCACCTAAAAGTGGTTCTGATGAAGAAGTAAAAAAGTTTACAGAATGGTTAAATGATTTTAATACAACAGACTATACAAATAGAAGTGCACAACTCCTAAGTTTAAAAGCAGAAAAAGAATATTTAGATAGCCATTATAAAGATGGAGCAAACTTTGCAATAGTTACATTAGATGAAAATAAATTGATAGGATCAATCTCATTAGAAAAAATTAATTACACTAATAGAACCGCCGTATTAGGAATATTTATAGGAGATAAAGATTATCGAAGTAAAGGATATGGAACAGAAGCTATAAGATTAATACTTGATTATGGCTTTAACTATATGAATTTAAATAATATTTCATTAAATGTGTTGTCATTTAACGAAAGAGCAATGAAATGCTATAAAAAATGTGGATTTAAAGAATATGGAAGAAGAAGACAATGCGTATTTATTAATGGAAAATATTATGACAGAGTAGGTATGGATATTTTAGCTGAAGAATTTAAGGAAAGCTACATAATGAATAAGAATATTTAATTTGAGGTAAATTCTTTTATATAAAAACTCTAATAGATGAAACTATTAGAGTTTTCTATTTTTATATTAAAACTTGTAATAACTATAATAAAATGGTAAAATAAAAACACATATTATTGGAGGTAACTAATAATGGTTGTAATTGCAGGAAATTTAATAATAAGAGATAATAAAATATTAATGGTGCAAGAAGCAAAGAAAAAATGCTATGGTCAATGGAATTGCCCAGCAGGACACGTAGAGGAAAATGAATTGATTACAGATGCAGCAGTAAGAGAAGCTTATGAAGAAACTGGATGTAAAGTAAAACTAACAGGAGTTTTGCCAATAAGTACAAAAGTTTTAAAAGAAGGGGAAACAGCCATTATAGTAAAATTTGTATCAGAAATATTAGACGAAAACATACATTATGATACAAAAGAAATTTTAGATGTTCAATGGATAGATATTGAGAAAGTAAAAGCTATGACTGAGAAAGAACTTAGAGGGTATGAGACTATACTCCAGGATATAAATAATTATGAAGAAAATAAAATTTATCCTTTAGAAGTTTTTGAAAATAAAATATATAGGTAAAAACTATAAAATAACATAAATATTTACATTTATAACGAATTTGTGTATAATATAAAAGGTTATCAAAAATATATAGAAATGAGGGTTAACATGGATTTTAAATCATATATAGCAGAAGCTATTTCAAAAGTAACAAATATAGATAAAAAAGAAATTAAATCTTATGTAGAAATTCCAAAAGATGAAACAAATGGTGATTTTGCTTTTCCTTGTTTTAGACTTGCAAAAGAACTAAAACAAGCACCAGTGAATATTGCTAATAATATAAAAGATAATATTGAAATAGATTCAAATATTATTTCTAAAGTAGATGTTGTAAATGGCTTTTTAAACTTTTACATTGCAAATGAATGTTTAGCAAAAGAAACAATACAAAAATTTGATGCTCAAAAAGAAGATTATGGAAAGTCTAACATAGGTGAAGGAAAAACTGTTATTGTAGAATATTCTTCACCAAATATTGCCAAACCATTTCATATAGGACATTTAAAAACAACTATAATTGGAAATTCCTTATATAAACTATATAAATTTTTAGGATATAATACAATAGGAATTAATCATTTAGGTGATTATGGAACACAATTTGCAAAATTAATAGAAGGTTATAAAAGATGGGGAAATGAATATGATTTTTCAACCGATCCTATAGATAAATTAGCAGATATTTATAAAAGAATTAATGCATTATGTGAAGATGATGAAAAAGTTTTAGAAGAATGTCGAGAAACTTTCAAAAAATTTGAAGATGGAGATCCATACTGTATAGAACTATGGAACAAATTTAAGGAATTGAGTCTAATTGAATTTAATAAAATTTACGATTTACTAGGAGTAAAATTTGACTCATATAAAGGCGAAGCGTCTTATGCAAATCAAAGACAAGAAATAGTTAGTATACTCGAAAAAACTGGTAAAGTAACAGAATCACAAGGTGCAAAAATTGTTGACTTAGAAGATGTAGGAATAAGTACACCATGTATAATACAAAAAGCAAATGGAGCATCAATTTATGCAACACGTGATTTAGCTGCTATTATGTATAGAGCAAAAACTTACGATTATGATAAATGTTTATATGTAGTAGGAGAAGAACAAAGTTTATATTTAAAACAAGTTTTTGCAGTAGCAAAATATCTTGGATTAGATGAAAAATATACTAATGGTCTAGAACATGTAAGCTATGGAATGATAAGACTTCCAGAAGGAAAGATGTCTTCTAGGAAAGGCAATTTTTTCAAAGTTCAAGATTTATTAGATGAAGCTATTTCTAAATCTAAAGAAATTATTCAAGATAGAGATATTGAAGATAAAGATTTAGTTGCAAAACAGGTAGGTGTAGGTGCAGTTATTTTTGAAGATTTAGCTGAATCTAGAACCAAAAATCAGGTGTTTGATTTAAAAGAAGCTTTGAATTTTAATGGTGAAACTGGTCCTTATATTCAATATATGACAGTAAGAACAAACAGTGTAATTGAAAAGGCAGGTTATATACCAAGTTCAAACAGTTTAAATTTAAGTAAAATTACTGATAGAAGTAGCATAAAATTATTAAAACTTATAGATAATTTTGAAAATATATTATTAGACGCAATGCATAAAAATGAACCATCAATTATATCTAGATATTTGATTGATGTTGCACAAGCATTTTCAACATTTTACAATGAAAATAAAATTTTATCTGAAGATAAAGAAGAACAAGATGTGAGAATATATATAACTTATATGACAAAAATCGTTTTAACAAATGGATTACATTTACTTGGAATTGAAGTTCCAAAAAAGATGTAGGAGAGATTATGATAAAAGTAATGTTTATATCAAGTATGGGAGGACACTTGAGTGAACTCCTAAAACTTGATTTTGAAAAGTATGATTATTCAATTGTAACTGAAAAAACTGAATCTGATAAGGATTTAGCAAAAAAATATCCCAATAAAGTTTATTTCTTAGCTTATGGAACAAGAAAAACGCCATTTAGATATTTTTTTATATTACTATTTAACTTTTTCAAAAGCTTATATTTATTTTTAAAATTACATCCTAAAGTTGTAGTTACAACAGGTACACACACTGCAGTAGCAATGTGTTATATTGCTAGATTATTTGGCAGTAAAGTAATATGGATAGAAACATTTGCAAATAGAAATTCAAAAACATTAGCTGGAAGATTAGTATACCCTATTGCTAATACTTTTGTCGTTCAATGGGAAGAAATGAAAAAACTATATCCTAAAGCGGTATGTTGGGGATGGATATATTAATTATATTAATTGGAGGAAAATTAAATTGATATTTGTAACGCTTGGAACTCAAGATAAGCATTTTCCAAGACTTTTAGAAGCAGTAGAAAAATTGAATTTAAAAGAAAAAATTATTGCACAAACTGGAAGTACGGATTTTAAATCTAATAAAATGGAAATACATAAGTTTTTGTCTCAAGATGAGTTTAATAAATACATGAAAGAAGCAAGAATAGTTATAACACATGCAGGAGTTGGAACAATAATTTATGGACTTACAATACATAAAACTATGATTGTAGCTCCAAGATTAAAAAAATATGGTGAGCATGTAAATGATCATCAATTACAAATATTAGAAACGTTTTCAAAAGATGGTTATATCATTCCATTAAACGATTTTTCTACATTAAATGAAAAAATAGATGAAGCCAAGACGTTTAAACCTAAAGATTTTATAAGTAATAACAAAAATTTTGTTGAAAAATTAGATAACGAAATAATTAAACTAACCAAAAAGAAATAATAGTAAAATATTATAACTTACTAATAACAAAGGAGCAAAATGAATCAGAAAAAACAATTAATGAAAAACACAATAATTATTGCAATTGGAAAATTGAGTACACAAATTATTTCATATTTACTTTTGCCATTATATACATCACAATTAGATCCAGCCGAATATGGTAATTATGATTTTGTATGTACTCTTTCAATTTTCTTATGCCCAATAATAACTTTACTAATGGAAGAATCAATGTTTAGATATTTGATTGATGCCGATAGTAAAGTACAAAGAAAGAAAATAATAACACAAACAATAATATATACTTTTTCTGGAACAGTGATATTTACAATACTTGCAGCACTAATAATGGGATTTGGAACGAACTACACTTCAATGTATATTACTGCAATTATAACTTTTGTAATATCAAATATACTAATAGGATTGAGTAATGCATTATCAAGAGGTTTAGGAAAGATTAAACTCTACTCAATTTCAAATTTTATATTAGGAATATCTACAATTATACTTAATATAATATTTATTTTAGTTCTAGAAGCAGGTGCAGAAGGATTATTATGGGCTAATACAATAGCCAATACATTAACTGCTGTAATAATTTTAGGAATATTAAAATTACCAAAATACATTGGTAAAATGGATAAGCACTTAATGAAAGACATGATAAAATATTCAATTCCATTAGTGCCAAATAGTATCTCTTGGAGTATTATCAATATGTCAGACAGAATAATACTTACACAGATGGTAAGCTCAGCAGCAAATGGAATATATGCTATGGCGAATAAGTTCCCTAATATAATTAATGTTTTATATGGATACTTTTATACAGCTTGGAAAGAATCAGCAGCTAAAATTGTAAAAGAAGATAATAAAAATCAATATTATAACAGCATATATCATGATGCAAAAAGATTTCTTTATGCCGTTACAATATGCTTAATAGCTGCAATGCCTTTTGCATTTCCAATTTTTATAGATGAATCTTATGGGGAAGCTTATATTTATATACCTATAATAATGGTTGCAACTTATTATTCAAATCTATCGAGTTTTTATGGAGGAATTTTTGCAGCATACAAAGATACAAAGATAATGGGAACAACAACAATTGTTGCAGCAATAATAAATTTAGTCGTAGATTTAATTTTTGTTAATACATTTAAAATTTATGCAGCATGTTTTTCAACTTTAATTGCAAATTTAATAGTATATTTTTATAGAAAAAGAAAATTAAGAAAATATATAAAACTAAGAGAATTAAAATGGCAAGGACCAATGTTATTTTTAATTATAATATGTTTAGCTTATTACGCAAAATATATACCAGCAATAAGGAAAAATATTATATTAGTTTGGATAATTAATATTATATCTTTATTAATTGCAATAGCTTATAGTGTATTAAATAATTGGAAATTTATAAAAGGAATAACTACAGCCATAAAAAATAAAATAGGAAATTTTAACATGAAAGAAAAGGATAGTACAAATGGATAAAAAAACAAGCAAAAAGAAGATATTTGGATATTCACTATGGGAAATAAGCCAATATTTTATAGTATATAGTATATTAGGTTATATACTTGAAACAATATATGGACTATTAACAAAAGGAGTAATAGAAAGTAGACAAAGTGTTCTATATGGACCATTTTGTTGCATCTATGGTTTAGGAGCTATATTCCTAATTTGTATACCTAAGTCAGCCAAGAAAAATAATTGGACTTTATTTATTGCGGGATTTATAATAGGATCTTTGGTTGAATATATAATTAGCTGGGTAGGAGAAATAATATTTAACATAAAATGGTGGGATTATTCAAATTATCCATTAAATATTAATGGAAGAGTTTGCATGTTCTATTCAATATTTTGGGGTATATTAACTATATGCCTAAATAAAGTAATAAACCCAACAGTAGATAAAATAATAAGTAAAATACCTGTAAAATTGTTGCATATTTTAACAGTTATATTAATTATATTTATAGCAATAGACTTTTTAATAACAAGTTTTGCTTTAAAAATGTTTTCAACAAGAATTATATATAGATTTAACCTAGAAGTTCAAGGTGCAGAAGATTATTATGATACATATATAAATTTATATAATAATAATCCGAAATTAAAAGAATTTGTAGATACATTTTTTTCAGATAAAAAAATGATTAAGACATTTCCTAATATAAAATTTACATTAACAGATGGATCTGTTATATTAATTAAAGATTTATTACCTGATATAAAGCCATACTATGTAAAACTATTTTAAATTAGGTTTGTAGGTAAATCCTTTAAAAACCTTCAAAGCAGAACTATCAAAGACCTTAAAATTATAAAGAAAGGAGTGTATGATAAATTTTATCATACAAAAAAATTTATGAAATATTTTGGAACAGATGGAATTAGAAGAATTGCAAATACCGAACTTACGCCAGAGTTAGTTTATAAAGTTGCAAAAGCAGGAGCTTATGTTTTAGCTAAGCATACAAATCATACTCCTACAATACTAATTGGTAGGGATACAAGAATTTCAGGAACACTTATTGAAAGTGCAATGACAGCTGGGTTCTTAAGTTATGGAGCAAATGTAAAACTTATTGGAGTTATACCAACTCCAGGAGTAGCATATTTAACAAAAAAATTAAAAGCAGATGCAAGTGTTGTAATTTCCGCTTCTCACAACACATTTGAATTCAATGGAGTAAAATATTTCAGTAATAAAGGAATGAAAATTCCAGATAGTCTTGAAGAAGAAATTGAAGAAATACTTGATTCAAATAAAATCAATGAATTAATTGCCGAAAGCAATAAAATAGGTGTTTCAGAAAACAGAGAAGATTTATTAGACGAATATTTATACTTTTTTAGAAAAACTTTTGAAGATGAATTTGATTTATTAGATAAAGAAAATTTCACAGTAGCCATTGATACAGCTAATGGTGCAACATCAGTTATAGCAGATAAAGTTTATACCGCATTAGGTATAAAACATTATATAATAAATAATACACCAAATGGAACAAATATAAATGATAATTGCGGTTCAACACATTTAGATATGCTAAAAAAGTTTGTTGTAGCTAATAAATGTAATTTAGGAATAGCTTATGATGGTGATGGAGATAGATGCTTAGCAGTTGATGAAAATGGAAATGAAATTGATGGTGATATAATAATGGCTATAGTATCTAATTCAATGAAAAAAGAAGGAAAACTTGCTAAAGATACTATTGTTGCTACTGTAATGAGTAATTTAGGAATGAAAAAATATTGCGAAAAGAACAAGCTAAACCTAGTACAAACACAAGTTGGCGATAGATATGTATTAGAAAATATGCTAAAAAACGGCTATAACTTAGGTGGAGAACAATCAGGACATATTATATTCTTAGATTATAATCCAACTGGAGATGGAATACTTACATCATTGATGCTTTTAAAAGTTGCTTTAAAAGAGAAAAAGAGTATTTCTGAATTAGCAAAAATAATTAATATATACCCACAAGTACTTATTAATGCAAAAGTAGCATCAGAAAAGAAATATGATTTTGATAAAGATCCAGAAATAAACAAAAAAATAAAAGAATTAGAAAAAGAATTTTCAGGAAATGGTAGAGTTCTTATAAGAGCTTCAGGTACAGAACCACTAGTTAGAGTTATGATAGAAGGAGAAAATCAAAAATATATTACACAAAAAGCAGATGAATTAGCTAAATTTATTGAAAAAAGATTAGCATAATTTAATTTTTTTATAAATATATACTTTATTTTCCATAAAACTTATGATATAATAATTTGGCGCGAATATTAACTAACAAAAATGCCAATAATATTATAAAAATGGAGGTAATATTATGTTATCAAAAAGAAAAGTCGTTTTAGTTGGTACAGGATTTGTTGGAATGAGCATGGCTTATGCTTTAGAAAACCAAGGAGGAGTAAATGAACTTGTACTAATTGATGTATTAAAAGATAAAGCAATAGGTGAAGCAATGGATTTAGCACACGGAATTGCTTGTGCACCAAGTAGTAGGATTGAAATTAAAGCTGGAGAATATAGTGAGTGCAAAGATGCAGATATAGTTGTTATAACTGCTGGTATAGCACAGAAGCCAGGTCAAACAAGATTAGAGCTTGCAAAAACAAATGCCGGAATCATGAAAGATATAACAGAACAAGTTGTTGCATCAGGATTTAAAGGAATATTCGTAATAGCAACTAACCCAGTAGATTTAATGACTTATGTAGTCGAAAAAGTTTCTAAATTTCCTAAAAATAAAGTAATCGGTTCTGGAACAATGCTAGATACCTCAAGATTAAGATATTTAATAGGAGAAAGATTAGGAATATCTCCAAAAAATGTTCATGCATATATAATGGGAGAACATGGTGATTCATCTTTCGTTGCATGGTCACATAGTTATATAGGATGTAAACCTTTAATTCAAATATTAAAAGAAAAAGGTAAAGATGAAAAAATTCTAGATGAAATATATACAGAAGTACAACAAGCAGCTTATGAAATAATAAATAGAAAGAAAGCTACTTACTATGGAATAGGTCTAGGATTAGCAAAAATAGTAAAAACAATATTAGATGATGATAAAGAAATATTAACTGTATCAACATATATAGATAACAATTATAATCATTCAGGACTATTTATAGGAGTTCCTGCAGTAATAGGTCATAATGGTGCAGAAGATATATTAAACTTAACATTATCAGAACAAGAACAGGAAAAATTTGATAAAAGCTATAGCATTCTTGAAGGAATGAAAGAAGATATAGATAAAGTTATTTTATAATAAAAAGCGAAGATAAAAGCAGAAAATTATATAAAAATATTTTATAATTAAAATTCTGCTTTTATTTTTGCTTTCTTTTTGTTTTATAAAATATAAAAAAATTAATAGGAGGTGCGAAATGGAAGATACAGAATTTAAACAGGAAAAAGAAAAATTACAAGAGACAATTCAAAAATTTAAAGAAGTAATTGGGTATTATACTCAAAGAACAAAAGTTGTTGAAAAACTATATAAAGGTAATGATGTAATGATTGAAAACTTTATATTAATGTACGATGAAAAAATGCACAAAATTCACAAAACATTAAATAATCCATATTTTGCAAGAATTGATTTTAGAGCAGAAAACCAAAATAATATTGAAAAATTATACATTGGAAAAATAGGAGTGGTAGATGAGGAAAACAATATAATAACAGTCGACTGGAGATCACCTATATCATCAATATATTATGATAGTAATTTAGGAAATGTATCTTATAATGCACCAGAGGGAATATGTAAAGGAGAACTGTTACTTAAAAGACAATACAATATTGAAAATCAAAAATTACTGAGCTTTCAAGATGTTGATACAGTTGCAAATGATGACCTATTAAAACCATATTTACAATCAAGTGCAAATAACAGATTAAAAAACATAGTATCAACAATACAAAAAGAACAAAATGACATTATTAGAAAACCAATAAATGAAAATATAATCGTTCAAGGAGTAGCTGGAAGTGGAAAAACAACTGTTGCATTACATAGAATAGCATATCTTGTATATAATAATAGAGAACAAATAAAGCCAAATCAATATTTAGTTATTGGACCAAATAAATTCTTTATAAATTATATTTCAAGTGTACTACCAGATTTGGACGTAGAAAATGTTAATCAACTTACATTGGATGAATTAACGTCAGACTATCTAAACGAGGAATTTAAAATAATCAGTGAAGAAGAGAAATTTGTAAAATATATTGAAAATCCTACTTCACTATCTTTTGAAAAATACAAAGTTACAATGAAATTCAAAAAAGCTTTAGACAAATTTATTGAAGAAATAGATAACTCAATAATTCCACAAAAAGATATTGAAATAAAAGGATACACAATATTTACATATCAACATATAAGAAATATATATTCAAATTTAAATAAGTCAATTAATATTTATAATACAATAGAAAAGAAAATAAATATAACTGAATTGTTACTTTTAAAAGAGATTGAAAATAATTTTGAAGAAATATCTACTAATATAAAAGAGCAATATAAAAATAAAATAAAAAACCTTGATGACAATTTAAAATTAAAAGAACTAGAAAATTATGAATCAGTAGAAAAAGAGTTAAAAAAGGGACTAAAATCAAAAATCCATAAATATTTAATCAATCTTATACCTAAAACATATAAAGTTTATATGCAATTTATAACATCAATAAATAAATATTCAGAAGAATCAATAAACCAAGAATACTTAGAACTAACTGAAAAGAACCTTAAAAATAAAAAAATTGAATTCGAAGATTTATCAGCACTTATATATATTAAGAACAAAATTAATGGCTCAAAACAATTTGAAGAAATAAAACATGTTGCAATAGATGAAGCACAAGATTTTGGAGAATTTACATTCTATGCGCTAAAGCAATTATTTCCAAATTCAACATTTAGTATATTTGGTGATTTAGCTCAATCAATTTATGAGTATAGAGGAATTCCAAATTGGAATATTGTAACAGATGAAACTTTTAATAATAAATGTAATATACAAAATCTACAGAAAAGCTATAGAACTACTACAGAAATTATGAATAATGCTAATAATATTACAAAATTTTTAAATTTACAAATAGCCAAACCTGTAATAAGACATGGTGAAAATGTAGAGTATATAAAATATAACACTGACAAAGAGCATATTGATTTAATTGAAAAGACTCTTAATGAATATATAGGAAAAGGATTTAAATCAATTGCAATAATAACCAAAGATAAGAATGAAGCTTTGAAATTATATGATACTATAGATAAAAAATATCAAGCAATTAATATAACTGATAATCAAACATCTTATAGTGGGAAAATATGCATTGTACCTAGTTATTTATCAAAAGGTCTCGAATTTGATGGAGTAATTATCTCAAATGCATCTGAAGAAAAATATAATTCAGAAAAAACAATAGAAATGAAATTACTATATGTTGCTATGACAAGACCTCTTCATAAATTAAAAATATTATATAAAGAAAAATTATCTAAGCCGCTTCTAAATTGCTTATAAATTTAAGCAAACCTTATTGACATTTCTCACTCATAAATATAAAATTTAATCATCAAAGTTTAGACATAAAAGGAGGTATAATATATGTCTTTAGTTACAACAAAAAATATGTTTGAGAAATCTATTGCAGAAAAATTTGCAGTAGGAGCATTTAATATTAATAATATGGAATTTGTACAAGGAATTATGGATGCAGCTGCTGAAGAAAATTCACCAGTTATTTTGCAAACATCTTCAAGTGCAATAAAATATGCAAGAATACCATATTTAAAGAAGATGATTGAAGCTGGATTAGAAGAACATGATATTCCAGTAGCACTACACTTAGATCATGGACCAGATTTTGAAACTTGTAAACTATGTGTAGATAATGGATATACATCAGTAATGTTTGATGGTTCAAAATATGATTTTGAAAAAAATATAGAATTAACAAAACAAGTAGTTGATTACGCACATGAACACGGTGTAGTAGTAGAAGCGGAACTTGGAAAATTAGCAGGAATTGAAGATGATGTTAATGTAGCAAGTAGTGATGCAATGTATACAGACCCAGATCAAGCATTAGAATTTGTACAAAGAACAGGTTGTGATTCATTAGCTATAGCTATAGGTACAAGCCATGGAGCATACAAATTTAAAGGAGAAGCAAAATTACGTTTTGACATTCTTGAAAAAGTAAAATCTCTTATGCCTAATGTTCCAATAGTATTACATGGAGCATCAACAGTTATCCCTGAATACGTTGAAATGTGTAACAAATATGGTGGAAATATGCCAGGTGCAAAAGGTGTTCCAGATGAAATGTTACATGAAGCAAGTAAGCGTGGTGTTTCAAAAATTAATGTAGATACAGATTTAAGATTAGCTATGACAGCAGCAATTAGAAAAGTATTTGTTGAAACTCCAGAACAATTTGATCCTAGAAAATATTTAGGACCTGGAAGAGATTATATAAAAGAAACAGTAAAACATAAAATAAGAGATGTATTTGGAAGTAGCAATAAAGCATAAAATAATTAAATTCATTCTAAAATTTTATAAGTTTTAGAATGAATTTTTTGTATATAAAAAATAAATTGACAAATAATAATATTAATTTCACAAAGTTATATATGGGGGAAATTATGCGTAAAACAATTTTAACAATTGGAGTTATACTATTCGTTTTATTTACAAGCATTAATTTTGTATCAGCAACAGGAAATATGGCTAATAATGTAAGAGAAGCTGGAAATGACATTTCAAATACTACAGAAAACATTACCGATAATGTAGGCAATGCTGTAGAAAATACTTGGGATGCAACAAAAAATACAGTTCAAGGTGCTGGAAACATGATAGAAAATGCAACAGAATCAACAGTAAATTCAGTAAGAAATACTATGACAGATACTGATAATACTGTTTCTAATACGGAAAATTATACATTCTTAGGAATGAATTTAGATGTATGGATGTGGATAATACTAATAGCAATAGTTGTAATAGCCGTTATATTAATTTGTAAATATATGAAAGAGCATAACGACGATTAATCAAATTAGCTGAAAATGGGGACACCTTCCGAAAACAGCTCACTAGATATTTTAGTGAAAGATGTTTTTGGAAGGTGTCCCCAAAAACATCCTTGACATATATAGAAGTTCGTGATAAAGTATATAAAGAAAACGAGAATAACCATATTATGGATATGC
This sequence comes from uncultured Clostridia bacterium, assembly GCA_944391745.1. GTDB lineage: Bacteria > Bacillota > Clostridia > TANB77 > CAG-508 > CAG-793. Next base: position 10,703 of record CALXUS010000017.1, on the reverse strand, counting down.
AAGATTAATATTTTACTTTAAATATAGGAGAATATTAAATGAGTAAAAGAAGATACAAAAGAAAGAAAAAACAACAGCTTAATAAAAGGAAAGTTGGCTTAGCAATAATAATACTATTATTAATTATAATAGTAATTCTTAATAACTTAAATAAAAGAAGTAATAACTACTCAGCAGAAACAATAAATTATAATCAACCAAACAAAATAAATAAATGCATAGTAATAGATGCTGGTCATGGCGGTGAAGAAGAACCAGGATGTGTTTTTGGTAACGTATATGAAAAAACTATATGCTTACAAATTGCACAAAAATTGAAAACTCTACTTGAAAAAGAATACAGTAAGGTTATAATGACAAGATCTAATGATATTAATGTGTATTTAAATGAAAGAGCTAGAATAGCAAACAGAAATAATGCAGATATATTTGTTAGTATTCATCAAAATGCTTTAGAAAATGATACAGTAACAAGTGGTATAGAAACATGGTATAATCCAAAAAAAGATACAGTTAGTAAATTACTTGCACAAAACATACAAGATCAAGTTATATCAGCAACTAATGCAGAAGACTTAGGTATAAAAGAAAGTACTGGTTTAATAGTAATAACCAAAACAGAAATGGCGTCATGTTTAGTAGAAACAGGTTTTTTATCTAGTACAATAGAAAAGCAAAAATTAATAAGTGATTCATATCAAGATAAAATTGCACAAGGAATATACAATGGTATTAATGCTTATTTTGAGCAAATAGAGAATGCAGAAGAAGTATATAATGGAAATAATGTATAATAGGAGTATTAAAATTTAAATGAAACAAGAAAATAATATAATAGCTAAAAATCCCAATGCATATCACAATTACGAAATAATAGAAACAATTGAAGCGGGAATTGTGTTATATGGTACTGAAATAAAATCAATTAGAGCACGGAAAAGTAAATTTAAAAGATAGTTATGCAACAATTGAAAAAAACTCAGAAATTTATGTTTATTCAATGAATATAAGTCCTTATGAACATGGAAATATATTTAATAAAGATCCATTAAGGCCAAGAAAATTATTATTAAATAAAAAAGAAATAAATAAGCTAATTGGAATGACGACTTTAAAAGGATATACATTAATTCCTACAAAAATATATTTTAAAGGTAATTTTGTAAAATTAGAATTAGCAATAGCAAAAGGTAAAAAGTTATTTGACAAAAGGGAAGATTTAAAAAAGAAAGAGGCACAAAGAAAAATAGACAGATATATTAAAGAAGTAAACAAATAAAAAGAGAAGCTAAAACTTCTCTTTTTTTATTTTCTTAATCTAATTAAAATTGCTATAGAAAGTAATACAAGAATTAATCCAATTGCAATTAAAAAAATGTTTAAAATTTGATTAATTTGTAAAGATGAACTTTCAACATCATTTATATTGTTAACACTTTGAACATTAGCATTAGTTTCCGCTTCTGTATTAATAGTATTTACATTATTCATATTTGCTTCATAAACATAAGTATTATTTGTATTATTAGTATTTGTATTTGTTGAAGAATTTGTTACAGCATTATTAGTAGTATTGTTATTAGAAGCATTATTACCTTCTTCATTTGTAGTAGCGGTATTAGAAGTTTCATTATTTGTATTAGAATTACCTGTTGTTAAATTCATATTAATATCTGAAGCAAGAACAACACTTGTACAAACTAAGCAAGTGATAAAAAATACAACAATAAATCTTTTTATGTTTAACATAATCAATCCTCCTAAAGTTAATTTAACACTACTATAATAATATATAAAAGAAAAAAAGTCTATACTTTTTTAAAAAAGACATAAAAATGTTAAATTTAAACAATAATAAGTTATATATAATAAAAAGGAATTAAATAATATGAAAAAATATAAAATTAATCTCAAAAATAAATTATCACTATATGATTTAATATATAAAGATACACTAACTAATTTAGGAAATTATAAATACTTTTGCAAAGAAGGTTCTAAAATAATAGAAAAAAAGGATAAATCTCCCAAATATATTTTTATAATAGATATAGAGAAATTTAGAACATTTAATCAATATTATGGACATGAAGAAGGAAAAAAATTAATTAAACAATTAAGTATAAAAATAAACAATATAATTGGAAATTTAGTAAAAATATTAAGTAGATTTAATAATGATGTATTTGCCATTTTATTAGAAACAAACGAAAATATAGAAACAATTGCAAAAAAAATTTTCAAGAACTTAAGACAAGTTGAAATCGAAAATAAATTATATAATATTTATCCAATTATAGGGATATATAAAATAGGTTTAAAAGACGATATATTAACAGCTTTAGATAAGGCATTAACAGCTCATGATGAGATAATAGGCGATTATAATACTAAATATAAAATATATGATAAAACAAATGAAGATAATATAATAGAGGAACACAAAATTGAAGAAATAATGGAATCAGCAATTCAAAATCAAGAATTCAAAATTGTGTATCAACCTAAAATTGAATTAAAAACAAATAAAGTTTCATCTTGTGAAGCTTTGGTAAGATGGTATAGAAATGGAATATATATATCCCCATCAAAATTTATTCCATTATTTGAAAAAAATAGATTTATAATAAAATTAGATAAATACATTTTTAAACAAGTATGTAAGGATATAAAAATAATAAATGAAAAAATAAAAACAACTTATACTATTAATTTTTCAATAAATATTTCAAAAGAACATTTTGCTTATGAAAATTTTATTGAAGAATATATAAAAATAATAAAACAAACAAATGTACCAATAAATATTATAGAACTAGAAATAACGGAAAGCGCATCAGAATATAAAGGAATCAACTTAGCTAAAATAATAGAAAATCTAAAAAATAAAGGATTTAAAATAGCTCTAGATGATTTTGGTACAGGGTATTCATCTCTTAGTATGTTGCAAGAATTAAACATTGATACATTAAAAATAGATAAATCTTTTATAGACAAATTAGAGACTAATAGTATAATAAAATATATTATAGAAATGTCTAAAGACCTAAATATAAAAACAGTTGCAGAAGGAGTAGAGAAAAAAGAACAAGTAGAATTTTTAAAAAAGATGGGGTGTGACATGGTACAAGGTTATTATTATGCTAAACCATTAAATCTCAATGAATTTATAAATTATATGAATAATTTACAATAATATACATTTATGTTATTATAATAACTATATAGGAAGGTGAAAAAATGGAAACAAATATTAAAGAAATTAAAATAGAAGATTGTAAGCAATTTGTAGAAAAAAGAGATGTAAATAGTAATAAAGGAGACTTTGGATATGTAGGAATAATGGGTGGATGCAATATGTATTCAGGTGCCATAAAATTAGCTAATTTAAGTTCTGCATCAATAAGAAGCGGATCTGGAGTAACAAGATTAATAATACCCCAAAGTATAATAAATAGTGTTACACCATATTTATTAGAAGCAACTGTTTTTCCATTGGAAGATAACGATTCACATATAATGTTTTCTCCATCTAACATTAAAAGCTCACTAGAGAAAATTAAAGCACTAGCAATAGGTATGGGATGGGGACAATCAGAAGATAATAAAGAGATTTTAAAATATATATTAGAGAATTACAATATTCCATTAGTTATAGATGCAGATGGATTAAATACATTATCTACTATGGACAACAAGATATTAATAGAAACAAAATGTAATGTAATTTTAACTCCTCATCTAAAAGAATTTGAAAGATTAAGTAAAATTGGCATTGAAGAACTAAAGAAAAATCCAATCAAATATGCAGAAGAATATGCCAAAAATAATAAGGTAATATTACTATTGAAGGGACATACTACAATAGTTACAGATGGAAAAGAAACATATTATATTAAGAAAGGTGGAGCAGGTATGGCTACTGCTGGAAGCGGAGACGTACTTTCAGGAATTATAGTAGGAATGCTTGGCTCTTTTGAACCTAATGTAAAATTAGTGTCTGTATCAGCATATATAAATGGTTTTGCAGGAGAAATTGCTGAAGAAAAATATACAGATATTGCAATGAAAGCTAGTGATACAATTGAATGTATACCAGAAGCGATAAAAATGATTAGAAATTCTTAATATTAAACATAGAAAAATAATAAATCAAATTTAATAATTTCTTAATAAATTATATAAAATTACTTAATAAACAGATGTTAATATATTAATAGATTAATTTAAATAATAGAGGGGAGCAAACATGTATAATATTTTAGTCGTTGATGATGATAGAGAAATAGTAAAAGCAATAGAAATTTACTTAAAAAGAGAAGGTTACAATGTAATTAAAGCTTATGACGGAATAGAAGCAATGAACTTATTAAAAGAAAATGAAATACATTTAATTATATTAGATATTATGATGCCTAATCAAGATGGGCTAACAACACTTGAAAAAATAAGAAAAACCAGCTCTATTCCGGTAATTCTATTGTCTGCGAAATCAGAAGATTATGATAAAATTTCAGGTTTAGAAATTGGTGCAGATGATTATATTACAAAGCCATTTAATCCTTTAGAATTAGTTGCAAGAGTCAATTCAAATATACGAAGATATGTAAAACTAGGAAGTATCAAACAATCAGAAAATTCTAATGATGAAATATATAGCAGTGGAGATTTAATTTTAAATAATGAGACAAAAAAAGTCACTGTTGATGGAAAAGAAATAAAGTTAACAGCAACAGAATATAACATATTAAAATTTTTATTAAAAAACAAAGGAAAAGTATATTCTATTTCAGAGATATATGAAAATGTATGGAATGAAGATAGCTTTGCAGCTGAAAATATAATTGCTGTGCATATAAGACACATTAGAGAAAAAATAGAAATAAATCCTAAGGAACCAAAATATTTAAAAGTAATATGGGGAATAGGGTATAAGATAGAAAATATAAAATAATTAATGAAAGGAGTAAGCTCAGATGGAAAAAATAAGAGAATCTGCAGTATTAAAATTACTTTGTTACATATTAATTCCTATATTAACATTATCATTGTTGTTAAGCATTGCATATATAGGAATTAAAGACCAATATGGAAATTCTAATGATATAGAAGCAAGTTATCTTAATTCTTATGATTTTTCCTACGAATACATGTATAGTTTAATTAGAAATGTAAATGGCATAAATAATGGCTATACTGACTTTGAACATAACGGATTATACAACAAAATAGATGATAACATTTACTATAATGAAAATTATACTGAATATTACTCTTATAATAATTTTATAATATTTATGAAATTTATAATTGTAAAAAATGATACTAATGAAATATTTACAAATATACAATCAAATGATTATTTAACTGAAGCATCTAATTTCAAAAACAATAAAATATATTGGATATATGAAAATGGAAATATAGACACAAGTATAACGAACTTAAGCCATGATAAAATAAGATATTTATCATTACCTTATGAAGGATTAAATACATTTAATGGATATAATATATACACATACATAGATATTGGTAATATGAAATACTCAAATACAATAGAATTAACAAGTATTTTACTAAATATGTTTAATAAAAATTCAAATATTGCTGAAGTTTCAATTCCAATAGATATTATTTTGTTAAGCATAATAATTGTATATTTAATTTGGTCAGTAGGTCATAGCAAAAATAAAAAAGGGATAACTCTAAATTCATTAGATAAATTCTCTTATGAGTTTATAATAATCTTATTTTCAAGTATATTTTGGATGTGCTTAATTATAGCTGCAACAATAATATCGTATGTAGATATATCAACAAATTTATTAATATATATAGTTGGATTAACTTATTTGGGTGCTTATGTTTCATTAGCTGTAATGACTGTAACAACAATAAAAAGATTAAAAGCGAGAGAATTCTGGCATAGTTTTACAACATATAGGATATATAAATCTATAAAAAATAGAATTAAGAAAGCAACAAACAAAGTTTTAGATAAAAGTCAATCTCAAAAGAAAATTATTATTCTTTATATAGCATTTATATTTGTAAGTTGTATATTAGGTGTTACATTCTTTACAGGAATAAGTTTTATAGTACTAGTTGTTCTTTGGATATGGACCTTGTACAAAATATTAGAATATAACAAAAAACTGAATGAAATAAAAAATGCTCTTCATGAAATCTATATGGGAAATCCTAATATAGATTTAGATACAGATGAGTTAACTGGTACATTAAAAGAATTAGCAGAATATGTAAATGATGTTTCTAATGGTTTTAACAATGCAATTCAAGAAAAGCTAAAATCGGAAAGATTAAAAACAGAACTTATAACAAATGTATCTCATGATATAAAAACACCTCTTACGTCAATAATAAACTATGTAGATTTATTGAAAGAAGAAAACATTCAAGACGAAAAAATACAAGAATATATAAAAGTTTTAGATAGTAAATCTCAAAGATTAAAGAAATTAATAGAAGACTTAGTAGAAGCGTCAAAAGCCTCTTCTGGTAATGTAAAATTAAACATAGAAGAAATTAACTTAAGTGAGTTATTAAAACAAGTTACAGGCGAATTTAAAGACAAATTTGATGAAAAAAATTTAATTATTGATTTAGATTTGCCAAGTAATAATGTTATGATAGAAGCGGATAACAGATATATGTATAGGATTATAGAAAACCTATATAGTAATGTTTCTAAATATTCAATGGAAAATACAAGAGTTTATATAACATTAAATAAAACTAATGAAGAAATAAAATTAGAAATAAAAAATGTATCAAAAGAAAAATTAAATATATCTTCTGATGAACTTATGCAAAGATTTGTTAGGGGAGACAAATCTAGATATACAGAGGGAAGCGGATTAGGACTTTCAATAGCTAAAAGTTTATCAGAATTGCAAAACTGTAAGTTCAATATAGAAATAGATGGAGATCTATTTAAAGCAGTTTTAATATGGAATATTAAATAGTTTATAAAATTAATAATTGAATGCAAAAAACTTTTAATATTACAATTGAATTTGCATAGAATAGGAGTAACAATGGAACTAACAGTTGTAGAAAAAAATGAATTTACAAAAAAAATATTAAAAATATTTTGGATATTTATTATCGGAAGTATAATTGGTTACATATTAGAAACAATAGTAGGATTTATACAAAATGGGCACTATGTAAGTAGACAAGGATTATTATTTGGACCATTTATTCAAGTATATGGTTTAGGACTGGTAGTATATTATTTAATAATTCCTCATGCAAAAACTAATTTACAGATATTTATACTAAGTTTTATATTAGGTGGTGTTGTTGAATACTTATTTTCATATTTTCAAGAAAAATACTTTGGAACAGTATCTTGGGATTATTCAAATTTATTATTTAATTTGAATGGAAGAACAAGTCTTTTACATTGTATATATTGGGGTATAGGTGGATTAGCTTTTATGAAACTTATTTACCCATATATATCTAATATTGATAAAATATATAAAAAGAAATATTTCAAAACTTTGACTATTATATTAGTTATATTTATGACATTTAATATTTCTTTCACAAGTATGGCCAGTCAAAGACAATTTGAAAGAAGAAACAACATAGCAGCAGAAGGAAGTATTGATATATTTCTTGATAAATATTATCCAGATAGTAAACTTGAAAAAATATATTCTAATGCATTAGAAAGATAAACAAGCCTTAAAATAGGGCTTGTTTATCTTTCTGTATTTATTTAACATATTCATTTAAGTTTTTAGTTCTATAATTTAGATCTCCCATTTCACAAGTAGGAATATATCCTGCAGGAGCATTAATTACATCAGGTATTCTATTTACAATTGAAGCACAAGTTAATTCGACAGTTGCAGGTCTAGCAACAACAATAGTAGTATTAGGCTCACCATAAATTGTCCATTCATTTTTATCATAATCTTCTTTAGAATATACTTTACCTATACATTCACTTTCAATTACGATACCTTCTTCAGTATTTGTTGTTACAACAGCACTCATGCCTGTCGCATCTCCAGCTTTTACAGTCATATTTAGTGTTGAAGAATATAAATCTTCTTTATAAGTTTGAGGAACACATTTTTGAGTTTGAGAAACTACATGAAGTCCAAGTTTTTCACAAAGCCAACCATTAACATTCCACATATATGATGGAGAATAGGTACCACTATCAATAATTTTTTGTCTTTCTTCATCGCTAATTCTATCTGCAGATGCTACTTGTTTATCAAATTCATCTAATGTTAAGCCAGCACCATGAGCTTTAGCCAAGGCAATACCATAATCTTCAACATTATAACTTGAACTACCTTTAATTTTAGTAATTTTATGAGTAGAACCAGCTATTGAAGAAATTAATTGTCCCCAATAAATGTCTTGATATCCACTACCAGTAATAGTACAATTATTTTTTTTAGCTAATTCATCTATTTTCTTTGTTAAATTTGGATTTGAGTTACCAGGGAAGAAGGCTTCTTCACATGTTGTAATTGCATTAACACCTAATTCAGCACAAAGCATAAGAGGAGTTTCCAAATCACTAAATAAACTCATTGTTGTTACTATACATATATCAGGTTTTGTATCTTCTAAGACTTTTCTAGCATTTTCCGCACTTTGAACAATAACACCTTTATTTTCGGTATTCATTATTTCTCCAATATCTTTTCCAATAACATTTGGATTGATATCAATTGCACCTACAATTTCGCCTCCATTTTCATAAACATAACGCATTGTAAAAACGCTCATTTTACCTACACCATATTGAACGACCTTAACTTTTCTATCCATAAATAGACCTCCTTATAATTTATATTTTATAGAACATAAATTCTATAATTAATCATATTCTATCATATCATTTCCCAAAAAAAAATTAATTATTAAATTTTCACAAAATATTCATAAATTTTAATAATTAATTAAAATCCAAAAGATTCAAATTATAAAATCATAAAGAATAGGGAGGAGATAAGAAGAAAAAGCTAAACTAGAATAATAATAAATTATATTAAATATTAAATTTGATAAATAAAAGTCATAAAATATAGCTTTTAAAATATGAGGAAAAATATAAATAAAGGGTATAACAAATAAAAACAATAATAAAGAATAAAATTTATTTAATATTTGAAAATTAGAAGAAATAAAATTTTAAACAAAAAATCAATAGAAAAGAAAGGAGAGATACTAAAGGAGAGGGGTAAAAAACGATATATGATGTTGCGTGAAATCAAAGTTTCACGCAGAACGGAGTAGGAGTTAAATAAGAATAGCTGCATTTCTTCAAATTCTTGCTATTCTAGGCTTACAAGTAATTATATACTTATTAATAGTTTATTCACTTTTATATTTTATCATATAGTTTTTTATTTTCAAATACTTTCATCTAATTTATTCGGAATCCTTTTTCTAATATCTTTACATTATATTTTTAATTTATCTATACAATATATTTTATACTTATACAATATATATTTTATTTTCATTAATAAAATAATGTCTTAAAATTGATTTTTGTCATATTTCTCATTTTAACCTTATTTTGCGGTAATGAAACTATATGTCTAAAAAATAAAAACGCCTTAAAATCGATTCTCGTGCGTCGTATTTTTTGGCGTTTTTACATATTTATTAAAGTACTTGATTTTTAGGCACTTACACTAAATTATACTATATATTTATACATAATTTAATATACAACTATTTATTAGACATATATAACTTCATTACTAAATTATTAAAACGTCTTAAAAACGATTTTGGAGCTTGGCATAATATAATTTATCTAGTAAATAATTAAATAATTTTTAATTTATTATAATAACACTTAAATTGTTTTAGAAGCTTATTTATATAAAGATACTTTTAATATAAAAAATTGTATAATTAAGATTAATAATTTAAAATATATAAAAAGTTCAAATGTTTGGTTTTAAAAATTTAATTGTTTAATATTAAAATTTTCAATTTAATAAAATTAGTAAATTAAATTATTATTTATATTTTTATTTTATTTGTTTTTTCTTTCTACTTATAATTTTTTCAAAATTATTTTAATTTATATTGTTAATATTTTATCTTTTAATTTTGTTATAAATTTGATATAACTTATTACTTAAATAATATATATTAAAAAGCTCTATTCCCCTACTCCCTACTCGTTTATATAACAACATTGAATTTTTCGTTTGTGTGCTCTTGAATTAGATACTTGTTCATGTTATAATAAAAAGGTAGTTGGTTGTTTGACCAAATAACAAATTAGAAAAAAGGAGAATTCAGCTATGTCTATTTTTACTAAAGAGAATGTTAAGTTGAGAGAAGCAATGACTATGAATCTTGAACAAGAATTTCGGTCATGGTCTGTTGATGGACTTCAAATTGATCCAAAAGATTATTTTCCGGAAGATGTAAATAATGAAAATGTCTCTTTTACAGCCATTATCAAAGAACTGAATGGAAAATTTGGACTTTATATTTTCAAGAAGCCTACTGGCGGATATGGTAAAGATTTCTCCAGTTTGGAAGAGTTAGAAAAAAAATATCCAAATCTTTTTGAATTGGACGGATTTTTATATGCTTTTCCATAAATAAAAACCACCCGTAAAACGGGTGGTTTTCACATGCCCTATAAGGGCATATAACATTGCAGCACCTTAAGGTGC
>CALXUS010000016.1 GCA_944391745.1 uncultured Clostridia bacterium | reverse complement strand
TCTGTAAGTATTTAAAACAACACCAGCATAGCTGGCGGTTTTTGGTTTCGCTTGTGGCTCAACACGCTAAAGCGAATTAAATCCCACTGTCTACTAAAACTAGTAAACAGTGGGATTTTCATAACATTATGTCCTTCAATCCGGTCATCAATTCTTCTGGCTCAACATCCAGTCCAATTGCCAGTCTTAAAAAATTACTAAAAAGCAAGGTTGATTTACCAAGTTCAATATTAGATATTGTTAGTCTTTTTAGTCCAGAACGTTTAGAAAGCTCAGCTTGTGTGATTTTCTTAGACTTCCTTATACGTCTAACATTTTTTCCAAATTGTTTCCGTAACTCTGCTTCGTAATCTTTTTTCATAAAAGAACACCCTTCCTATTTAATTTTTACTATTTTATTATAACTTATTTTTTACTATTTTTCAACATTAATCTCATCTATAAAGCTTTGATCTATGCCATCTGCCTGCTCCTGAGTAATGTACCCATTTTCCACCATTGAAGATATAACTTTATTTTGCCTTTGTTTACAAAGTTCTTTACTAGCCGTTGGTGCATAAGCCGAAGGGGCATTAGGTATTCCTGCCATCATTGTAGATTCAGCTAATGTCATATCTTTTGGATCTTTATTTAAATATCCATTGCAGGCCTCCTTAATTCCATAATAACCATCGCCAAAATAAATTGTATTTATATATAACTCTATTATATCTTCTTTAGAATAATGGTTTTCTAAATCAATTGCCATAAACATTTCAGCTATTTTTCTTCTGAAAACATTTTCTTCCCCAATAAAATATAAATTTTTTGCAACTTGCTGAGTAATAGTACTTCCACCTTCTTGCATTTCTCCATTTTTTATGTTAGTAAACATCGCTCTAGCTAATCCTATAATATCAATTGCCCCGTGGTCATAATATCTACGATCTTCAACCGCTATTACAGCATTAATATAATCTTTTGGCACTTCGTCTATATTTACAAAAGTATAATCATTTCTCACTTCATTTATTTTATCTGCTAAAGGTTGTTCCTTTAATTTGTCCTCATAAAATGTATAGCCATACATTCCTACTCCTAATCCTGTGACTACAATTATAACAAATAAAACAATTAATATTCTTTTAAAAACCTTCATTTTATCTCCATAATATTAATATCTATTTCATATATTTCATTCCACTCTTCCAAGCTTGGCCAACTTTTTCTCCTACTTTATAATATCCATTTCTAAATTGATCAAATACAAAAGCATTTAATTTCGCTGCATCAACCTTTCCATTTTCATCTAAAACTTTTTCATCTGCAACTACATTCACTATTTCTCCTAAAACTCTTGGTCCATAAGGCTGATTTTGCATTTCAACAACTTTGCACTCTAAAGTTAAAGGAAACTCTTCTATAATTGGAGCATCAACATTTTTACTTTTTGTAGCATGCATACCAGTTTTTTCAAATTTATCTTCCATTTTATTTCCAGAAGCTATTCCAAAAAAATCTGCTTCTTCTAGATGATCAGTATCTGCAATACTTAATGTAAAAGCTTTTCTTTCCTCTATATTTTTAGTTGTTTTATGATAATCTGATATATTTAAAGCTACCATATTATCTGCGCAAACACCTCCCCAAGCCATATTCATAACATCAATCTTATCATCTTTTCCATAAGTAGCTATCATTAAAACAGGCATAGGGAAAGTAAATGGATTAACACCTAGGTCTTTTTTCATATCAAATACCTCCTTTAAAATATTCCAATTAAAATATATCATATATTTATTTAAAATACTATATATTTTCAAAATTTAAAACACAAAAAGTACGTGCCATAAAAGACACGCACTTTTTGTGCAAGAAATTTAATTGATTTTAACAGTAACTTTTTCATCAGAGAAGAAATCGAAAAGCATGGTCAACTTATACTGAACAGATTTGCCAATTCTTGTATCAAATTTAATGACATTGCTTCCATCGCTCGCTACTGAAACAGAGTTAATATTGGTAATATAGTTATTGCCAACAGCTTTTGCAAATTCATTAACTTCAATAACATTACCACATTTACAATCCAAAGTAGCGATTAAAGTGGTGGGCGTATAAAAAACCAGTACCCCTTCATTTGTAACAGTAAGTAACGGTTTCTTATACAAAAGTTTGCACAGTTCTTCAAAATAAATTTCTCTTGCTTCGTTGAAAGAATCAATAACATAAGCAATTACTGCTTCATCAACAGGTTTAACCTTCTGCTCAGTTTCATACTCGAATCCTACTTTTTCACCACAAATAACTGCTACAGAAATACTATTAACAAAACCGTTGAGATCATCCGTATTCTCAGAAAAATATTCCACAATCGGATACTGCTCTGCTACCTGAGTAATGTAATCACTCATGGTAGCAATGTTAATGGGTTCCTTCAAATATTCATCTTCCGTAAACAAAATTTTCCGCTTAGCGTTCGGCAAGATAAAAACTTTATCCTGCTCTCGTTGAGTTCTTCCACTATACATAGTGAACCTCCATAACTCTGGATGTCTTTATTTATTTCGCGACATCTACGAATAATGACTTTAATATATCATAAAATTATGAAGAATGCTAGATAAATGATATTATTTTTGAAAATAAAAAATAAGTACCTATAAAATAGGTACTTACATTGGTGCGAACAACGTAGATATCTACAACTTTTTTCACACTTTTAACGACTGATACAAATATCAATCAATTCATTATCTCTAATTTAACATAAATTTTATTAATTTTCAAGCGATTTCAGTAAAAATATTATAATTGATAAAAATTTTATTATAAAAATTATTGCAAATTAAAATAAAAAGGCACATTGCAATAAATACAAAGTACCAAATATTTTATCTTTCATTGTCTTCTTTTTCTCTTTGCCTAATATATTTTGTAGCTGCAAAATCTTCATAATTCATTTCAAATGAAGGTGTATTGGAATTTCTTTCTACAGTTCCTATATATCCACTAAACTTTGATTTGCATGTTCTTAAATGAATATCTGACATTTGATTGTAAAATAATTTTAAGTAATCCTGTTCCTTTTTAGTTAATTCTCTATCTAAATGTAATAATCTTTTTACTTCACTAAAACTAGTATTAGTCATAGTTACAAAATGCATTTCCATTCCATCAATTGTTTTTATTATTTCATATTCGTTTAAAGATGCATTAATTCCTAATTGTGTAACATATTGATAATTCCTTTTAGGGATAACTAAAACACTTTTTCTATTTTCACCTTCTGGTGAAACTGTAAAGTCATACCATTCCTCTTTAGTAGGAGATGATTTTACTGCCTTAATTATTCCAAAATCATCATAATTACAATCAATTGGTAATTTCTTAGCATGTTCATCTAGTTTTGCTACAATATCATTTTCTCTTCTACTCTTTTCATCTTTTATTAATGAATATAAATAATCTAATTCTTGAATGTCCCTAGTTTTCTTTTCAGCTAAATTTGCATCATTTACAATTCTACTTACAAATTGTCCGTCTAATATAGTTATATTTTTCTTTTAATAATTCATCTAATTTCTTTTGGTTAATAGAACCATCAGAATTTTTTGAATTTTCTAATAAATTATAATAACCTAATATAGTTTTTGCTAATGAAAATTTTTCAATATCCTTATCCATAATGTTCCTTTCATAAAAAATAATCTTACGATAAATTAATTTTATCATAAGAAATCTTATTTATCGATATTTATATATTAAAAAACTACTATTTAAAAAATATTAAATATTTATATTTCTGTTAGAACTAAGTAATTTATAATAAATCTATAAAAATTTCATATAGCTACTATTATTCATAAATAAAAGCAGTGAACAATACTTTTAATCTGTTAACTGCTTTTGTACTAAATCATTTTCTAAAATTTAGCAATATTAAATTTTTTTTGCTAATTTTTTTAAGATAAATTTTTGTTTTTTCTTAATTCTTAAATTTTATATTTTAATTATATTTCAAAAACCACTTTTCTTATTAATTAAACAAATTATATAACTAAAATTATAATAATATTAACAAATATAACTAGCATTTTTTATTCTAAGTCTCTCTTCTCAACATTTTGTTGTAATTGATTATCTATTGCTTTTTCACGACTTTCCGGAACTCCATTTAATCCGTTTCTAGACCTAAATAATATTTTTAATCTCTCTAGATATGCATCATAATCATACGTCTTGCATCTTTCAATATATTCATTATTAAATCTTTTTGAATAAACACTTTTAATTTCTTTAGTTACTTTAGCAAATTGTTCAATTCCTTGATTTAATGTATTTATATCAGAAGAAATTATTGTTCCCATAATTTCTTCTAGTATTTTTTTTACTTTTGCATCAGAGAAAATCTCATTTCTAACATTTTGTAATAAACCCAATTGAGCAGCTCTATTATTCTCTATTTTATGAATAATTTCTGGAATTAAATCCATTCTTCTTTTTTCTTTTACAGTTCGAACCATTTCTTGTACTTTTTTTAATTCTAATTTTGCACATTGAGTTCCATCTATTACAACAACTGGAATTCCTAATTCAGCTGCTAAGCTTTTGGTTTCCTTCCATCTTATATTTTTATTATCATCAATGTCATCTAGAGTTTTTACTATAAATACTGCAAAAGTAGGAGTTCTGTTTACTAGTTTACCATCTCTTTCAATTTTTCTCTCAACTAGTAATTCATTATACATTTTAGATGAATTTATTTCTGATTGAGGAGTTAAAAAAACATTATTTTCTAAGTCTTCCCATCTATTGAAAGGACAATCCATAGTTCCAGCATCTTTATCCCTAGCTTGTATTAATTGATTTTCTTCGATATCTGAAAAAGCTAGTAAATAGCTTTCATGTACTACTCCAAGAAAATCATTTCCAATGTATGAACATGATATAGTATGGTTTTTATCTGCTCTATCCCAATCAGCTCTTAAATTATGATAATTATGATAATAAGGATATATTCCACCTAATGAAGTTAGTATCATATGAAAGTCTGCTCTATCATTGTTTTTTCCCAATGCATTATATATTTTAACATCAACTTTTTTTCCCATTTTTTTAACACTTTGTGTACCAATATAATCCTTTTCATTAATTTGATATAAAGTTTCTTTATATTTGCGTAAATAAGCATTCTTCAAGTTTTCTACAATGTTAAGTGTACCTTCATAATTAGCATAATTTTCATCAAGATTAATTTGCCTTAATTTACTGATATCCTCTTCTTGTAATATGTTCATTAATTCTTTAATTATTCTTGTTTCTTCTGATTGTTTAATTTGGTCTATTTCACGTCCAAAAGCACTACATAAGATTTTGGCTTTTTCTAGGCTCATTCCATATTTTGCCTGAATGATTGCATATCTTATTATATCTAATTCACTTAAACCATGAGTTTCAGCTAGAACTAAAAATGGAAAAGGTGAAATTTCCTCATCAGATTTTAAATTTTTTTCATATTCCTCTTTAACTATTTTTGGATTATCTATAATCTGTTGACAGATTTCTTTTCTTTTTTCATAGTAATCTTTTAACTCACTTAAATTGCTTAAATGAAAATCACTATTACTTAAAATTATACTAATTGCTTTTAATCTATCTTTTTCACTCAAATTTTGTAATTCTTCTACCTTTATATTTTCACAACAAATAGAATATAAATTACTTATTCGTTCTTTAAAATCTACTAAATTGTAATTTAATATATAAGAATAAGTCTGTAAAGCATCCTTAGATAGCCCCAATATAAATTCTTGTTTAGCTTTATCAGTAATTATTCTCTCTAATCTTGCTTTGCCAAATAATTCTACTAGATCTTTATCTAACATTCTAATATCTAGTGTTTCAAGTAAATACTTATTTCTAATTAATAATTCTTGCAATAGATTTTTAACTTCTTTTTGACGTAATTCATCTGGAAAATACCTATTTATATTATCTTCTGTCTCTTTATCCCACATTTTAGAAGAAACAAATCTACTTTTAATTTTATCAATAAAATTACTAAACCATTTTATAATAGGCTTATCTTTATATTTTACTAATTGATTATTAATGTTCATCATTCACCGTTTCTAATAATATTTTTTTAATTATAACATTATTACTTTTACATTACAATGAAATAAATTAAAGATTATAATTTTTTTATTTTGTTGTTTCTGTTTAATCACCTTCTTTTATTTGCACCATCCTTTCGTTTTGTATAATTTTAATATTATTTTAGGCAATAAAAAATCAACCAGATTTATTTTCTGATTGATTTTGTATCAACTCTGTTATATTAATTCGAAAAGATACGTCATTGGTGGGCAGAGATGGATTCGAACCATCGAACTCGAACGAGAACAGATTTACAGTCTGCCGCCTTTAGCCACTCGGCCATCTGCCCAAATATTATTAAATTAAAAATGGTGCGCCTTCAAGGATTCGAACCTTGGACCCACCGGTTATGAGCCGGTTGCTCTGACCAACTGAGCTAAAGGCGCATTTGTTTAGCACGACATTAAGTATATAACATTTTATATTCTATGTCAAGTATTTTTTTATATTTTTTATAAATTTTAATATAAAATATATAAAAGGCATACTCTATAGTATGCCTTAAATTTATTTATTGTTATTATCTGAATTAGCTTCTGCTATAGGTTCAGGTAATTGTAATACAACTTTTATCTTTAATGCATATTTTATAGCTCTAACAACTTTACTATTTTTTAATTTGTTCCATAAAGAAGATTTTGCCTTCTTAGGTTTTTCTTGTTGAATTTGTACAGGAGCTTGAACTGGTTGTACAGGTTGAGTTTGAATAGTATATCCTTGTACATTTTGCATCATTGGTTGAACCATCTGTTGATTTTGTTGAGCATAATATTGTTGTTGTGGCATCATATTGCCATTATTATAATTGAATTGTTGAGGAACAAAATTTTGCATACCTTGCATATTTGGCATCTGCATATTTTGAACATTTTGCATACCTTGTACATTATACATATTAGGTACATTTTGTACATTTTGCATAACAGGTATATTTGGAACATTATATACATTCTGTTGTTCATTTTGTTGAATTGGTTGAGTATATTGTACTGTTTGAACTGGTTCTTGAACAGGTTGTTGTTCTTCTTGAACATCTTGTACCTCTTCTTGAATTTCATCTTTAACCTTAGTTTCAACTTTTTGCTTAGCCTTTGATTTAGCTTTTGTTTCAACTGGTGCTTCTTCAACTATATTTTCAACCTTTGGTGCTTCATCAATAGGTGTAGGAATTAATTTTAATGCATCTGCAATTTCAATTCCTATATAACTAAGAGCTTTAGATCTATCTTCAACTCTTTCCATATCGATTTCTATATGTAAATTAGATTCAAGATTTGCTATTCTAGCATTAACAAGTTTTAAAGATTCCTGATAATGTTCTGATTTATTTCCTTTTGCTCTACCCAAAACTTGTAAAGCTTCTATTATTTCTTGTGGAAATTGCTTTTCAATAGCTTGAACGCTCTTTTTCCATTCTGAATCTTTTGATTCAACAAGAGCTGTTGTTTGTTTAAGTATTGCAGCAAGCTTTATATTTTTTTCCCTGTGTTTTATCAATTCTTCGATTTGCTTAGTATTTTCTTCAAATTGATTTGTTGCATATTCAACTAAGCCATAAGCTGCATCATATACACTTTTAGGGAAATTTTTCTTTTTTGGGTACTCTACTAAATAGGTCTTAATTGACTCAACTAAATCTTTAAAATATGAATTGTCATCTAACTCTATAATTTGCTTTTTACTATTAGGATTTATAAGTCTTTGAACCTTTTCTATATTTGATAAAATTTTTTCTTCCGTGATTACCATTCTCACGTTTACTATCCCATGTTTAGGCATTGTAAACTGTACCTCCTTTGTTTAGCTATTATGTTAATTGGCATTTTTTTATTACAATATTATTTTAGTACAACAAAATAATAAAAGTCAAGTAATTTTTTTTATTTTTTGCATACAATTTTCAATTATTTTTTATCCTTTTGAAGTTCTTTATATCTCTTAATTTTCATTGTAGAAGTTTTCTCAAATTCGCCTTCTTTTAATTCTAATGCTTTTACGGCTTTATAGGAAGTAAGTTGTTTATTAACTTGTTTTATCTGATTCCAAATGATTTTCTTTATTTCATCATCTGAAATATTACCATGTAATTCTTCTATTTTTTCTCTATCAGGTATTACTCTAGCTGTTATTATTAGTTCCTTATCATCTTTTCTCTTTACCTCTTCACCTTCAGGTGATTTTCCATAAACCATTACTTCTTTAATCTCAGGTATTTTATCAAGTAACATTTCAATTTCTTCTGGATAAATATTTTTACCATTTTGTGTTACTATTACATTCTTACTTCTACCAGTAATGTATATAAATCCTTCTTCATTTATATAACCTATATCTCCTGAATGAAAATAGCCATCTGGCTCAATAGCTTCTTTTGTAGCTTCTTCATCTTCATAATATCCAAGCATTAAAGTTGGTGATTTTATCATTATCTCTCCTTCACCATTTTCATTAGGATTATCAACTTTTATTTGAGCTTGTACAACTGCTTTTCCTGCAGATCCAACCATTGGTTTATAATCAGGAGTTAATGCTGCTATAGGCGCTGTTTCAGTAAGACCATATCCTTGTAAGAAAAAAATTCCAATATCTTCAATCCAATTTCCTACTTTTTTATCTATTGGAGCCGCTGCTGAAACTATTATTCTTATATTTCCACCTAAATTATCATATATTTCTTTAAATACCTTTTTCTTTATATCTATTCCAACAGTTTTTAATCCATTAGTTATATGAATCATAGAATTTACTAATTTTTCTTTATGGCTCTTTTTTATTGTTTCATTTATTTTCTTATAAATACTTTCAACTAATAGAGGGACTGTTAATACCGCTGTAGGTTTAGATTCTTGTAAATTTGGTACTATATATCTTAAACCTTCACAAACTGCTATTGAACATCCTATTGCTATAGGAACTAAAAATCCTATTGTAGACTCATAAGTATGATGCAATGGTAATACTGAGAAAAACCTATCTGTAGGATAAATTTTTACATAGGCATTAACAGCATTAATGTTTTCAGCCAAATTTCTATTGCAAAGCATAACTCCTTTTGAATTAGATGTAGTTCCAGATGTAAATAATAAAACCTTAAATTCTTCTGGATCTATTTCTATATCCATAAAAGAATTATCACCTGAATTTACTATTCTTTTTCCATTATCCAATAAGTAATTTATTCCAACATCTTTTCCATCTAAATCATTATCAGATTTCATTTCAATAAAATATTCTACCTCTGGAATATTTTCTTTTATTTTCTTAATATCGTCTGCTTTTTTTGGTGAATAAATTATAGCAGAAGCCCTAGATCTTTTAACTACATTTTCTAGTTCATTTTCTGGAAGTTCTCTATCAACTGGTACTGCTATACCCACTCCACAAAGCATTGCCATATAAGATATATACCAATCATACTGTGTTTCACCAATTATTATTACCCTTTTATCTTTTAAATTAAGCAATTTTATCATTGCAGTTCCTAAAGCAATAACATCATCGCCAAACTCTTTATACGTAAATGTTTTATATGGTTCTTTATGATCTGGTTTTTCTAAAATACAAGGTCTGTCGCTAAATTCTTTTATAGACTTAGTAAAAAATTCTTTAACAGTTTTATAATGTGTAGTTTCATAAGGTTCTGTTCTTTTTTTCTTAGAATTTTCTTTTTTTATTTTCTCATAATCAATATCCACATTTTCCAAATCTTCTACAGTGTCCATTTTAATTTTTTTAAATTTCAATTTTGGTATTTTTAAATTAATATTCATTTTTTTACTCCTTTTCTTTTATGATTTAAAGAATTATTATTAATTTATGCTTTAACCTTTTTTAAATTTTGTACATAACTTTTATCTAAATCTTTGAACAATTCGTCAACTTTAATTTCTTTAGTTTTCTTTTGTAGAAGACTAGAACAAGCTAGTCCAAATATTTCAGAAGTAACTATTTCAGAATCATAAGGTTTAATCTCATCTTTTTCAATGCCTTCCTCTACTATATTTTTTACTATTTCTAAATATTCTTCTAAATATTTTTTACAAGTTTGACTTCTTGGACTATTTCCCCAAACTTCACTTAGAACAATTGTCATAAAATTCTCATATTTAACAATTATTTTTATTTGAATTAGAACTATTGCTCTTATTTTATCTATGTATTTCTCTTGTTTATCTATTTTAATTTTTATACTATTTTTTAATAGATTCATTCCTTCTTCTATTAAAAAATTAAAAATTTCTTCCTTACTAGAAAAATGATAATAAAGCGTACCTTTAGCAACTCCAACCTCAGATGTAATTTCTTCAATACTTGTACCATCATATCCTTTTTCTGCAAATAATTTCATAGAAGCTTCGAATATTTTTCTCTTAGTTCTATTCACTTCATCAAATCCTTACTATTAAATATTTAGGTTTTCTATGTTATACCTATAAACACTATATAATTTATTTTCTAGCTTTAGCATCTAACGCATCTAAGTTATCTAGAGCTTTACCTGTTCCAATAGCAACGCATGAAATTGCGTCTTGAGCTATCATTACATTTATTCCTGTTGTTTCATGTAATAATTTATCTAATCCATATAAAAGACTTCCTCCACCGGTCATGTAGATTCCTCTATCACTTATATCAGCTGTAAGTTCTGGTGGTGTTTTCTCTAAAATTCCTTTAACTGCATCAACAATTTGCATAGCTGGTTCAATTAATGCTTCCATAATTTCTGAAGAACGAACTTTTATTGTAACTGGCAATCCAGTTTCTAAGCTCCTTCCTCTTGCATCACAAGACTTTTCTTCAGTTCTAGGATATACGCAGCCGATTTCTTTTTTTATTTCTTCTGCAGTTCTATCACCTATTAGGACATTATATTTTTTCTTTATATATTTAATAATATTTTGATCAAATTTATCACCTGCTACTTTAAGTGATGTACTTATTACAGAGCCTCCTATTGAAATTACGGCTATATCAGTTGTACCTCCACCAATATCAACAACCAAATTTCCAATAGGTTTAGCTATATCAATACCTGCACCTATAGCTGCTGCAACAGGTTCTTCTATTAAATACGCTTTTTTTGCACCTGCCTGCATTGCCACATCTATAACTGCCCTTTTTTCAACTTCAGTAATTTGTGAAGGAACACAAATCATCATTCTAAAACCTCCAAAAGTATTTTTGTTGCAGGCTTTATTTATAAAATATTTAAGCATTTTTGATGTTGCAGTAAAACTAGATATAACTCCATCTCTAAGAGGTCTTATAGCCTCTATATTACTAGGAGTTCTACCTATCATTTTTCTTGCTTCTTTTCCTACCGCTAAAACTTCATTTGTATCTTTATTTATTGCTACGACTGATGGTTCTCTTAATACTATACCTTTCCCTTTTACGCAAGCTACAACTGTAGCAGTTCCTAAGTCTATACCTATATCAAGTCCTGAGCCTATCATATTCATCTTCCTTTCAAAATTTTAGCAAAATTCTATCTAATTATATTACATTTTATAGAAAATATCAATTAATTTTTTATAATATAATACAAAAAGTAATGTAAAGTACTTAATCTTTACATTACTTTTTCCATTTTTTATAAAATTTATTACATAATATTTTTTAAATTTTTCTTGATTCTATTCATAGCTTCTTCTGTATTTTCCTTTGTACCAAAAGCAGTTAATCTAAAATATCCTTCTCCACTTGGTCCAAAGCCTTCACCTGGAGTACCAACAACATTTGCCTTTTCTAATAACAAATCAAAGAAATCCCAAGATTTCATATTATTTGGTGTTTTAAGCCATACATAAGGAGAGTTTACTCCACCATAAGCTTTTATACCAATTTCTTTTAATCCTTCTAAGATTATTTTTGCATTTTCTTTATAATAATTGATGTTATCCATTATCTCCTTTTGACCTTTTTCTGTATAAATTGCTTCAGCTCCTCTTTGAGTAATATAAGGTGTACCATTAAACTTGGTACTTTGTCTTCTATTCCATAATTTGTGAAGTTCTACTTTATTTCCAGCATCGTCATATCCATATACAGTTTTAGGCATTACAACATATCCGCATCTAACACCTGTAAAACCTGCTGTTTTAGAATAACTTTTGAATTCTATAGCAACATCTTTAGCACCTTCAACCTCATAAATGCTTTTTGGAACATTAGGTTCAGAAATAAAAGCACAATAAGCTGCATCAAATAAAATTATACTCTTATGCTCTTTTGCATAATCAACCCATACTTTTAATTCATCCTTTGTTAAAACTGCACCTGTTGGATTATTTGGAAAACATAAATAAATTAAATCTGGTACCTCTTTTGGAAGTTCTGGTTTAAAATTATTTTCTTCTGTCATTGGTAAATAAATTAATCCTTCATACTTTCCATCTTTATACTTTCCTGTTCTTCCTGCCATAACATTTGTATCAACATAGACTGGATAAACTGGGTCTGTAACTGCTACTTTGTTATTTTTGCCAAATATATCTACAATATTTCCACAATCACATTTTGCTCCATCTGAAACAAATATTTCGTCTGCTTCTATTCCCAATCCTTTATATTCATTTTCTACAATGGCATTTCTTAAAAACTCATATCCTTGCTCAGGTCCATATCCTCTAAAAGTTTCAGTTTTTCCCATTTCATCAGCAGCTTTTTTCATAGCCTCTATACAAGAACTTGGTAAAGGTCTTGTTACATCACCAATTCCTAATTTTATAATTTTAGCATCTGGATTCTTTTCTTGGAATTCAGCTACCTTTTTAGCTACCGCTGAAAACAAATAACTAGATTCTATTTTTTCAAAATTTTCATTTATTTTAACCATTTCTTTACATCCTTTCTTTATAAAGCTTTACTTTCATCAAATTCGCCCTCAAATACCTCTGTTGCAGCTCCTGTCATATATATATGATTATTTTCTTTGTTCCACTCAATTTCTAGTTTTCCGCCAAGTAATTCAACAGTTACATTTCTTTCTGTATAACCATTTAATACACTTGCCACAACTGAAGCGCAAGCACCTGTTCCACAAGCAAGAGTTTCCCCTGCTCCTCTTTCCCAAACTCTCATTTTTATATTGTGCTTGTCTAAAATTTCTATAAATTCGACATTTACTTTGTTTGGAAAATGCTTATCTACTTCTATAATTGGACCGTATTTTTCAACTTTCAATTTTTCTACGTTGTTAGCAAAATCAACTCCATGGGGATTTCCCATAGATACACAAGTTAGTTCTTTTAAATTTCCTTCTATATCTATATTAACTTTATAAAATTTTATTCCATCTTTTGATTTATATACTTTTCCGTCTTTTGCTGGAATTAGCTTATAATCTAGTATTGGCTCTCCCATATCTACTTTTACTGTCTTAACTTTTCCGCCTTCTACATTCAAATTAAGCACTTTAATTCCTGCAAGGGTTTCAATTTTTAAAGTAGTTTTGTCTGTTAACCCTTTGTCATATACAAATTTTCCAACACATCTAATTCCATTACCGCACATTTCAGCTTCTGTGCCATCACTGTTAAACATTTGCATTCTAAAATCCGCTTTTTTGCTCGATTTTATAAGTATTAGACCATCTGAACCAACTCCAAAATGCCTATCACTTATAATTTTAGCTAGGTTTGACGCATTTTCTATATCTTGCTTTGTGCAATCTACATAAACATAGTCATTACCTAGCCCTTCCATTTTTGTAAATTTAATCATAAATATCACCTCATATAGGTATTAATATATTCATAGAAATATAATTATATTTCTATTCTATGCTTAGATTTTATACTTTTATATCGGTTTTGTCAATTTTGTTTCAAATATTTTGGGTATTTTGTTTCAACATTTTGAGGCAATTTATTTCAAAGATTTGTGATTTTTAATAAGATAAGCAAATTTCAAACTATTGCACAAAACCTAAAAATATGTTATTGTTTAAACATAATTTTTTTAATCTCCTGTTCTAATTTAGGACAGTATCATATATGCATCTAGCGTACAAATTAGAAAGTCACTTGACAAGGAGGAATAATATATGGCAAAATCGCTTGATAGTAGAGTTAAAGACTTTGCAAAACCTGCTAGCTCAGTAAAACATTCTGGGAAAATTGTAAGAACTATTCCCCATTCGGAAATTACAAGTTTAAACTCTCAGATTACGCCCAAAATTGACCACAATAAAAGAATCCTTAGAGCTTCTTTTGAAGAAGCAAGGGATAAAGTTATCAAAGATTAAACTGTATCAAGCAAAACTGCTCTCCTGATTTAGAGAGCAGTTTTATTAAATTTCAATCTCCGGCTTATATGTTTCAAGCCACATATTTACTTGGCAAAGGTATGCCATAAGCTGTGGTCCAGTCATAAGCTGCCCAAACCAAGGTCTTGTAAACGACTTGCCATCAGTATTTAATATTTCTAATATGTCATCTTTATTTAACAAACTTGTTATTGGCGACTCTGGATTTTGCATTATTTCTGTTAACATTCCTTTTACCTTTTTCAAATATGTTGGGTTCCAAGTTTTAGGATATGGACTCTTTTTTCTTTCTACTATTTCTTTTGGAAGTTCATCTTTCATAATATATCTAAGCAATCCTTTTTCTCTGCCGTGCAAAGCCTTAATCTCCCAAGGTATATTCCATACATATTCTGCGAGTCTATAATCGCAAAATGGAACTCTTATTTCAAAACCATTATACATACCCATTCTATCTGTTCTGCTTAATAATGTTTGCATAAACCAATTCATTGTCAAATATGTTATTTTTCTCTTTTCCTTTGTTTCTTTTGAGTCTACATTTAAAAGTTCTACTTCACTTAAACTTTCATTATATCTGTAATCTATATATTCTTTTAAATCTATTTTTTCTTGTAATTCAGGATTTAGCAAATGCTGTCTACCTGAAATATTTATAGACCATGGGAATGTTCCACTAGACAATGCATCTTCTCTAAAGAACCATGGGTAACCTCCAAATATCTCATCTGCGCATTCTCCCATTATTGATACTGTCGCTTCTTTTTTTACTTCCTTGCAGAATAACAAAAGTGATGAATCTACATCTGCCATGCCTGGTAAGTCTCTTGCTATCATAGCCTCTTTTAAGCTATCTGCAAGCTCTGGTGTATCTAAATATATTGTGTGATGCTTAGTTCCAAGTTTATTTGTTATTAAATTTATATAATCACTGTCTGAGTTTGGCTGAAAATCTGTTTTTTGAAAGTTTTTATCATTGTCTACATAGTCTACTGAGTAGGTATTAATCATTGGCAAATCGTGTTTTCTGCAATAATTTGCACTATACAAGGTTATTATACTCGAGTCTAAGCCTCCTGATAAAAATGTGCAAAGTGGCACATCTGATACAAGCTGCCTTTCTATTGCGTCTGTTAGCAACTCTTTTACAGTTTCACAGGTTGTAGCAAAATCATCTGTATGCATTCTGCTTTTTAATTTCCAATATTCTTTTATCCTCATACCGCTTCTATTGAAAACTAAATAATTCGCAGGCTTTAATTCTTCTATTCCTTTAAATACTCCAACTCCCGGTGTATGAGCAGGACCAATTCCAAATAATTCTGAAATTCCCTGTCCATCTATTTTTGGATAAATACTTGGATATTCAAATAAAGCTTTTATTTCTGATGCAAAAATCAACTGGTTATCTTTAATTGAATAAAACAAAGGCTTTACTCCAAAATGGTCTCTTGCTAAAAATAACTCTTTTTTCCCTTCATTCCATATTGCAAAAGCAAAAATCCCGTTTAAATGATTTACAACATTATATCCATAATAAATAAATGCTTTAAGCAAAACTTCCGTATCGCAATGTCCTTCAAAAGTAAAGCCACTTTCCTCAAGTGTTTTCCTAACTTCCTTGGTATTATATATTTGCCCATTATATGTAATAACATAAGTGTTACCTAAATACTTGCATATCATTGGCTGTTTACCACCTTCTGGGTCAATTACAATTAATCTCCTGTGCGCTATGCAAATATCTTCCTTAATATAAATTCCACTTTCATCCGGGCCTCTTTTAGCTAAGGTATTATTCATATTTGTAAGCACCCTTTGTGCTTCCTCATTTCTCATATTTCCATCATAATTTGTAAATCCAACAATTCCACACATAATATTCCTCCCGTATATTATATGTATGTTTTTGTGAGCTCATTACAAAAAAACTTAATTTTATTAAAGATGTTTTTAGGGACACCTTCCAAAAACAGCTGTTTTTGGAAGGTGTCCCCGAAATCACCCTAAATAACCAAGATTAATCTAAAATTCAATTTTTTCATTTATATAATTTTCTACTTCATCAATTGGAATTCTAACTTGTTCCATTGTATCTCTATCTCTTATTGTAACCATATTATCTTCCAATGTATCAAAATCAACTGTTAAGCAATATGGAGTTCCAATTTCGTCTTCTCTTCTATATCTCTTACCTATTGAACCAGCTTCATCATAGTCACAATTAAAGCTCTTAGACAATTTGTCATATATTTCATTTGCTTTATCACCTAATTTTTTAGATAGAGGCAAAATTGCTACTTTGTATGGAGCAAGTGCTGGATGTAAGTGAAGTACAACTCTTGAATCTCTTTCTCCTAAATCTTCTACATCATAAGCATCACATAAGAATGCAAGTGTTACTCTATCTGCACCTAATGATGGTTCTATTACATAAGGTACATATCTTTCATTTGTCTCTGGGTCTAAATAACTCAAATCTTGTTTTGAATGATTTATATGTTGTGTTAAATCATAATCTGTTCTATCTGCTATGCCCCATAATTCGCCCCAACCAAATGGGAAATTAAATTCTATATCTGTTGTAGCTTTACTATAAAATACAAGTTCTTCTTTTGAATGGTCTCTAAGTCTAATATTTTCTTTTTTCATTCCTAAACTTAATAACCAATTTTCGCAGAATTCTTTCCAATATTTAAACCAATCTAAATCTGTTCCTGGCTTGCAGAAGAACTCTAATTCCATCTGTTCAAATTCACGAGTTCTAAATGTAAAGTTACCTGGTGTTATTTCATTTCTAAAAGCTTTACCAATCTGTGCAATACCCATTGGCATTTTCTTTCTTGTAGTTCTTAAAACATTTTTAAAATCTACAAATATACCTTGAGCTGTTTCAGGTCTTAAATATACTGTAGAAGTGCTATCTTCTGTAACACCTTGAAAAGTTTTAAACATTAAATTAAACTTACGAATGTTTGTAAAATTGGTCTTTCCACAGTTTGGACATGGTATTTTATTTTCATTTATAAAATTAACCAATTGCTCATCAGTCCAACCATCTGCTATTATGTCTTTGTTGTGCTCGTGAGCCCATTCTTCAATTAGTTTATCCGCTCTGTGTCTTGTTTTACATTCTTTACAATCAATAAGTGGATCTGAAAATCCAGATAAATGTCCTGATGCAACCCATGTTTCAGGATTCATAAGTATTGCTGCATCTAAACCTACTATATCTTTCTTTTCCTGTATGAACTTCTTTCTCCAAAGTGCTTTAACATTGTTTTTAAGTTCAACACCTAGAGGTCCATAATCCCAAGTATTAGCCAATCCGCCATAAATTTCTGAACCAGGATAAATATATCCTCTTGATTTGCATAAATTAACAATAGTCTCCATGTCTTTTACCATAAATATTCCTCCTTTTTTAGGGATGTTTTTGGGGACACCTTCCGAAAACAGCTTAAGGAATCCCCAAATGGTCAAAAAATAGCCCTCATCCCTAACTATTTAATAGTTAGGGACGAAAGCTTATATATGCTTACGCGGTTCCACCCTAATTGACTTAAAATGTCCACCTTAATTACTATTTAATTTGCTCCAGAGCTCCCCATGTATATTTGTTATAAGCATCTCACCGTCGCTTACTCTCTTTAAACACATTTTACACTTTTTCTCTTTCAACGCACTTATATTTTACACCGTACCGATGTATTTGTCAAGATTGTTTATCATACCTTATAATGAAAATTAATTATATATAACAAATTTAAAATTGCTATTTAATGTTAGCTGTTTTTGGAAGGTGTCCCCAAAAACATCCCCAAAAACAACTCTAAAACATCCTAAAATATATTATATTTTTCTTTCTTCTCATAATGTGTATGTAAAAGTTCGTGTGCCTTATGCTCTCCAGGTTGACCAATATATTCTTTATAAATTGCTTTTAATATTGGATTATCCTGAGATTTTCTTATAGTACTTCTTTCATCTATACTATACATCGCTTCTGCTCTTTTTCTTCTAACATCAACTGATGCTCTAGTTTTTGAGTTCTTTATTGGTTGTCCACCGCCCATTATACATCCTCCTGGGCAAGCCATAACTTCAACAAATTGATAATCTGCTTTTCCGCTCTTAATTTCTTCCATTATTTTTTTAGCATTTCCAAGGCCATGTGCGACAGCTACTCTAATTTGTTTGTCACCGATTTGAACTGTTGCTTTTTTTATTCCTTTTTCTCCTCTAACTTGTTCAAATTCTACTTTTTTAAGCTCTTCACCAGTCATAAGCTCATAGGCTGCTCTTAATGCGGCTTCCATAACTCCACCTGTTGTACCAAATATAGCTCCAGCTCCTGTTGCTTCTCCCATTGGGTTATCAAACACATCATCCTCAAGCATTTTAAAATCTATATTTGCTTGTTTTATCATTCTTGCAAGTTCTCTTGTTGTAATTACTGCATCCACATCCCATAATCCATTTACTTTCATTTCTTCACGTTGTCTTTCGTATTTCTTAGCTATACATGGCATTACAGATACAACATATATTTTACTTGGATCAATATGATTTTTCTCTGCAAAATATGATTTTATAATAGCTCCTAACATTTGATGTGGTGATTTGCAACTAGATAAATGAGGAATATTTTCTGGATAAAACATTTCTGTATATTTTACCCAAGCTGGACAACAAGATGTTGTCATAGGTAGATTATCATTGTTTCTCAATCTTTTTACAAGTTCTGTTGCTTCTTCCATTATTGTAAAATCTGCACCCGTATTTGTATCAAAAACTTTATCAAATCCTAGGCTCTTTAATGCTGAAATCATTTTTCCAGTAACATTTGTTCCAATCTCCATTCCAAATTCTTCGCCAAGTGCAACTCTTATTGATGGAGCTGTTTGTACAACAACATAAGTATCTGGGTCTTTTAACTTAGCCCATACATCATTTATATTTTCCTTTTCATGAAGTGCTCCTGTTGGGCAAGATTCAATGCATTGACCGCAAAAGGTACAATCTACATCATTTAAACTATGGTCATAAGTAGTTGAAATACATGATTCAAAACCTCTATTTATACAATCAATAGCTCCAATTTGTTGAACTTTTTTACAAGTAGCAACACATCTTCTACATAAAATACATTTGTTGAAGTCTCTTACTATTGATGGAGATTTATCATCTATTTTATGTACTGACTTTTCTCCAGTAAATTCATTATCTAATACATTGAATTTTATTGCTAAATCTTGCAATTCACAGTTTCCTGAACGAGTACAAGTTAAACAGTCTTTTGCATGGTTTGAAATTATTAAATCTAATATAACGTGTCTTGCCTCTAGTACATTTTGTGTATGTGTGTGAACCACCATACCTTCTTCAACTGTTTGAATACATGAAGTTGCAAACCCTCTTCTTCCTTCAACTTCTACAATACACATTCTACAATCTCCGACTTCATTTATGTCTTTTAAGAAGCATAGTGTAGGTATATCGATTCCAGCTTGCCTTGCCGCTTCTAGTATTGTCGTTCCTTCTGGTACACATACTTTTTTATCATCTATTTTTAGGTTTACCATTTTTTCCTCCTCTATTTTTAATGACGTATTACGAAATTTATTCTTTGAATTTATTTCTTCTTAAAATCAAGCAAAAGCGAGAAATGCTAGGCAAATTTCAAAATAAAACCGGAGGCGTGCTATTTGCACGTTGAGGATTTTCTTTTGGAATTTAACGACGCAATTTGATGCTTTTCATTGATTTTACCCGATGGCGTGAAATGGGCATGCCTTAATACAAGTTCCACACTTAATACATTTATCTTGATTTATAACTCTCTTTTCTCTTCCTTCGCCTTCAATAGCTCCAACTGGACAATTTCTTTGACATAACCCGCAAGCTTTACATTTTTCCTCATCAATTTGAATTCTTGCTAAAGCTTTACATTCCATTGCTTTACATTCTTTTTCTATTGCATGTTGTCTAAATTCATCTCTAAAATATTTTAATGTACTTATAACTGGATTTGGTGCACTTTGACCTAGTCCACAAATACTAGATTTTTGAATATTTACAGCTAGTTTTTCTAGTCTATATATATCATATTCTTCGCCTTCACCACTACATAATCTCTCTAATATTTCAAGCATCCTTTTTGTTCCAATTCTACAAGGAGTACATTTACCACAGCTTTCACTTACAGTAAATTGTAAATAGAATTTTGCTAAACAAACCATACATTTTGTATCATCCATTACAATTAGTCCACCTGAACCCATCATTGAACCAATTTGCTTTAATGACTCATAATCAATCGGTGTATCTAAATGCTCTTTTGGAATACATCCTCCTGAAGGTCCACCTGTTTGTGCTGCTTTAAATTCTCTGCCATTTGGGATTCCGCCACCAATATCATATACTATTTCTCTTAATGTAGTACCCATTGGAACTTCAACCAATCCTACATTATTAACATTTCCACCTAAAGCAAAAACTTTAGTTCCTTTTGAATTTTCTGTACCTATTGATGAATACCATTCAGGTCCTTTTAAAATAATTTGAGCAATATTTGCATAAGTTTCAACATTATTAATTAATGTTGGTTTTCCCCATAAGCCTGATGTAGCAGGATATGGTGGTTTTACTCTTGGTTGGCCTCTTTTTCCTTCGATTGATTCTAAAAGAGCTGTTTCTTCACCACAAACGAAAGCTCCTGCACCAAGTCTTATTTCTATGTCAAAAGAAAAATCTGTGCCAAATATATTTTCACCAAGTATTCCATAATCTCTTGCTTGCCCGATTGCTATTTTTAATCT
This sequence comes from uncultured Clostridia bacterium, assembly GCA_944391745.1. Lineage (GTDB taxonomy): Bacteria > Bacillota > Clostridia > TANB77 > CAG-508 > CAG-793. The sequence continues at coordinate 24,064 of CALXUS010000016.1, read as the reverse complement.
TTGAACTGCTATTGGATATTCAGCCCTTACATATATAAATCCTTTTTGTGCACCAATTGCAAACCCTGCAATTTCCATAGCTTCTAGTATTGCATGAGGATCACCTTCTAGTATACTTCTATCCATAAAAGCTCCTGGATCACCTTCATCTGCATTGCACACAACATATTTAACATCGCCTTCAGCCTCTTTTGCACTCTTCCACTTTTTGCCCGTTGGGAAACCAGCTCCACCTCTACCTCTTAAACCAGATTTTGTAATTATATCTATTACCTCATCTTGGTCCATTTCAAATAAAACTCTAGGTAAAGCTCTATATCCATCAAAAGCTATGTATTCATCTATATCTTCTGGATTAATAACACCACAATTTTTTAATGCAATTCTTTTTTGCTTTTTATAAAAATTCAAGTCATCCAATCTTTGAACTTTTGTCCCATCTATATCTCTGCAAAGTAATCTATCTACAATCTTTCCATTTTGTATATGAGATTCAATTATTTCTTTGCAATCTTCTGGTTTAACCATTGCATAAAAAGTATCTTCTGGTCTAATAATTACAATAGGACCCTTTGCGCATAATCCAAAACATCCTGTTTTTATAACCCTTACATTTTGTATATTTTTTTCTTTAATTATTCTTTTGAAATTTTCTAAAATTTCTGGTGATTTCGAAGATGTACATCCTGTACCTTGGCATACTAATATATGCTTTTCTCTTGTATCAGCAGCAGTGTTTTTTCTTAAATCTAATTCTTTTCTTTTTTCCGCTCTTATTTTATTAATTTCTTCTAAAGTCTTCAATGGCGACCTCCTTTTTTATTTTTTTGACAGTCCTTTTCGTAAAATTTTAATTCTTTTTTTCTAATTCATCTAGTACTTCATCTAATTTCTTTACTGTAGCATGACCATAAACTTCATCATTTACTGTAAAAACTGGTGCTATTCCACATGCTCCTACACATCTTGTAGTATCAATTGAAAATTTGCCATCTGCCGTTGTTTTACCTTCTTCAATTTTTAATCTATCTTTTAATCTGTCCAATATAGATTGTGAACCTTTTACGAAACAAGCTGTTCCTAAGCACACTGAAATATTATATTTTCCTTTTGGTTCTAAAGTAAATCTTGAATAAAACGTTATAACACCATAAATTTCGGCCATTGGAATATCTAAATATTTTGAGATTTCTAATTGCGCTATTTTAGGTATATACCCATATTTTACTTGAACATCATTTAATATTGGAATTAAGTTTTCTTTATCAACTTTGTAAACCTCTAATATTTCTTTCATTTCTTCTTTAATCTTTTTTTCTATACATTCACACATGAGCTAACCTCCTATCTTATGTGGTTATTATATCAAAAGGATTTTTAAGATACAAGGCTTATATAGTATAAATATTTTTCTTTATGCTATTAATTAAAAATATAATAGACAATATAGAAAAAATAAATTGTATATTATATGCACTTGATAAATATGAAACATTTAATGCTTCTTTAAACATCATTGTACTTGTGAAAGTTATAATAAACATCCTTGACAAATACAATATAGCTAGACTCAATAATACCATGATTTTATCAAATAGATTCTTTATTTTTTTTAAATTAAGAATTATTGCAATAATAAAACACAATAATGAAATGTAAAATAAGTATGGGTTAATTATTTTATAAATTTTATTTATAGTTTCTATTATTACTAACCTAACTTTATTAAAATTAGATTCATAACACCTATTATCTTGTATATCCTCATTAAGTATATCTTCAAAAAGTTCTTTATTTTTTAAAATAGCATTATTTAAAGAACTTTCACTTATATTCGAAACTTCCATTGACACTTCATTTAGCATATATTGATATTTTATTATTTCAGGCATTTGTTTTACTACATTTATTAAATCCTCAAAGTCAAAATAGCAAGTATTACTAACTCTTTTTCCACATCTATTTTCTATTACTCCTTCATCGCATAATCTATTTATCTCATCAGCTAAATCTGTATAATACTTTTCAGCCTCGACTGCTGTTTTATAATATCCCCTTGACTTAACAGCATCAATTAAAGCCCAATGAAAATATCCACCATTTATTTCTCCATCTATTTGCTCTCCACAAGCAGCCCAAGCTTCTCCTCCTCTACCTTCGAAAAATTCTTTAAGCTCTGCAAATTTTGGACTTATCTCAAATAACCTTTCCATTGTTTCCTTTGTAACAGGCACTCTATCTATTTCATATTCCGGCTTTACCCTTGTTAATGCACCGATATGCAGACTTAAAAGGTTTACCCCAATATTGATTTAATGTGTAAATTCCATAATACTTATAATTAATGAAACAAACAATATTGATTAATATTAAAAATTCTATTATAGGAATTAAATACAATAATATTCTTTTTACTTTTCCATTAATCTTTTTATCTATTAATATTGAAATAATACAAGAAATTAGAACAAACCCAATACATGGTATAAGCCATATAGTTTCTTCTCTACATAAATAAATTGCTGAAAAAATTATTCCTCCACTTATAAAATATTTAAGTTGTCTCTTTAAACTATCTTTTCTAGAAAATATTATTCCGAATAAGCATGCTAGTAGAAGTAAAATCAAAGACATATATATACCATCTCTATATGCCCTAGACAATTCTGAACAATATTCCACTGGATTAAATAATACTATTATGTAAATAATCGCTAAACAAATTTTATTTTCAATTTTCTTTTTTAAAACTAAAATTAATGTTATACATGCTATTCCATATAATATTTCTTTTCCAATTAAAAATGGAATATTAAATATATTAAGAAGTGCCATAAATAATGGTGTAAATACACCTTTTATTAATGTTTTTGAATTATATTCACCTAGCCAATTACCTGATAATATACTATCTGTCATTTTCACCATTAATAGGTCATCATATTCCAGAGTATATTCGCCTTTTACAGGTTGAACCTGAACAATTACTATTTTTAATAATAATAAAAATAGTAATATTAAAATAAAACTATATTTTTTAAGTTTTTCCATTATAATCCCCATTTGTTTATAATATAAAATCAGCTTATTCAGCTGATTTTATAAATTATATTTATTTTTGTAATGTTATATTAGACTCATCACTTTTAGTATTATATATTGCATTTAAATAATTCGAAGTCCCATTTAAAATTAAACTTGCATCGTTATTCGTTGCTGCCCCTTTTAAACAATTTGTATACCCTCTTATATATAAATATGGTTCTACCTTTGCATTTATAGTTAGAGTTCCAGTTAAAGAAGAACAATTATTAAATGTTGTAATAATAGTATTGACACTTTCAGGTATTATTGGTGCTTTTTTCAAATTTATACAATTTTCAAAAGTAGAATTCATACCAGTAACTTTTTCAGGAATCTTTGGAGCTTCTACTAAACTAGAACAGTCTGAAAATGTTGAACTCATATTTGTTACATTATCTGGTATTGTTGGTGCATTCACTAAACTTATACAACCTGAAAATGTTGAACTCATATTTGTTACACTATCTGGTATTGTTGGTGCATTTACTAAACTTGTGCAGTCCGAAAATGTTGAATATAAATTTGTTACATTATTTGATAACTTAGGAATTTCGACTAAACTTGTGCAACCTGAAAATGTTGAATTTATACTTGTAACACTATCTGGTATTTCTGGTGCAATTGTTAAACTTGTACAATTTGAAAATGTTGAATCCATATTTGTTACACTATTTGGTATCTTCGGTACATTTACTAAAGCTGTACAACTTAAAAATGTAAATTCTAAACTTGTTACACTATCTGGTATTTCCGGTGCATCAACCAAACTTGTACAACTTGAAAATGTTGAATACATTTCTGTAGCACTATTTGGTATTTCTGGTGCATTAACTAAACTTGTACAACCTGAAAATGTTAAATCCATTTCCATAACACCATTTGGTATTTCTGGTATATTGGTCAATTTTCCACAATCATTAAATGTTGAACTCATGCTTTTAACATTTTTAGAAAAATTCGAAATTTCCTCTAAATTAGAACAATGCATAAATGTACTTGCCATTGTTTCAACACTATCAGGAATTTCTGGAGTTTTAACTAATGATATACATCCTCTAAAAGTTTCATACATATCATTTAAACTATTAGATAATCCTGCAACCTCATTCAAAGCTGTACAATTAAAAAATGTTCCTTTCATACTCTCCACGCTATCTGGAATTTTAGGTGCATGCACTAATTCTGAATTTTTATTTTCCTCATCGTATTTTTCTGTATATTTTGAAAATGTATATGTCATTTTTTTAACAGGTAAGAATTCGTCTGCACCTGTTGGCTTTATATACATCGGAACTTCTCCTTCAATCTTACCATCATAATATTTTCCTCTATAAGCATACCCTTTAGAAGCTATCGCTCCATATTGATCTAGATGAGTTCCAGTCAAATCAATGTAAGTACCACAATTCTCATAACTCCACAAATCCATATTAACTGGTCTTCCTAAATAATCTAATCCTATATTTTCGTTATCCTCATTCTGCCCTGGATATTTTTCAGCAGTTTCAAAGACCTTATCCCAATCTACATAAGAAGATGTCGCAGAATTATGCTTAAAAGCCAATCCTAAATTTCTATTTGAACTATTGCCTTCAGCATAATAAACTAAATAATACTCCATACCTGTTGATGAATCAGAAGTTACAGATGATGCTGTTTTTTGCATTTGCTCTAATACATAAACATCTCCTTTCTCTTTACTTCCTTTCCCTGTTTTCATACTTCTTCCAATTAAATTTTCTACATTTACAGTATTATCCTCATTTACATATCCATCAGATTTTAACCTTGAAAGAATTGCTTCATTATTATCTGATTCTACTTTATCAATTTCATATTCTCCAACTTTAAGTTGTAATTGCTCATATACATTAGCATTTTCGTTTATAATAGTTGCTTGTTTAGTTCTAGTAATTATTCCATTTTCACCTATAGTCAAATTAAGAGCTACAGCTGCTAAAATAAGTAGTACAATAATTGTTACAACTAAGGCAACTAAAGTCATACCTTTTTGATTTTTTACATTTGTTTTTTCTTTTCTCATTTTTCTTTTGTCCCCCTTATATTTAAATTTATAACATACTGATATTTATTTTGCAACTATTTTAATACTTTATTCATTTATTATGTTGAGAGCTATAATTTTTCCTAGATAATAAATAATGAGGACACTGGATTGCTCCAGTGCCCCCATTTTACGATTAAACAACCTTAGGAAATTTCTTCACAAAACTTTTTGGAAATATTTTCGATTGCAGTCCACAACCGGCCATAATCGAAAATATCCCCAGTGTACTCTTTCTTTTCGGCAAAATACTCGTTCAGTTCCTGCCTCCAAGTTTTTTCCCGCCGGTCGTCATACACAGCAATACCTGTGTCAGGCAACACGTCAGGAATGATGGAAAGAGTCTCCTGAGAAACTCGCCCATCGCGAATCATCATCTGGTTGATTTCGGTGTAGGACCCATACATTCCCTTCTGAGAGAAAAACGTAGGAACGTCCCATTTCTTGTTGTTGCGCGGATTGATGACCATCATATCCTTCTCATCCCAAATAAATTCGGGAATAAGAAATTCTTCGATAAAGTAATAATCGAGGTAAAGATGGCAATACATCCCCAACAAAATAGGATTGTCAGGATTGTACAAATCCTTCTTCACGGCCTTCATATCAGGAACAAAAAAGCCCTCCTGGGAGCCCTTTATCCTGTAATGTGACCGCTTTTTGTCTTTTGCCAAATCCGGAATAAGATTGCCGGACATGAACAAAGATTTGTCCAGTTCACGAGTCTCAGAAAGTTTGTCGTAGACCACTTCGCCAAAGGCCAAATGATACAAGATACCTGGCATAATTTCCTCCTTGTTTGCCATAAGGTTGCTTGTAATAACAACAAAAGTTGCTATTAGACGTACATGCTAAAAAGCATATAAATTATATCAGCTTTATATGCTTATGTCAAGTTGTTATTTTTACCTTCTAGCATATTTTCTACTACCCTATAGCTTATAAACAATCCTGCAACTGAGGGAACATAAGAAATACTTCCAATTACCTTTTTACAATTCTTTTCTTCATCACTTAAGTTATCCTCTTCTATCTTTATAGGTTCTTCTTCAGAATAAACTACATCCAAATCTAAAATATTTCTTTTTCTTAACTCTTTCCTCATAACCTTAGCTAATGGACAAACTTTTGTATCATATATATCTGCAATCTTTAATTTTGTTGGATTTAATTTATTTCCTGTTCCTAATGCAGAAATTATAGGTATATTATTTAACTTTGCAAATTCAATTATTCTAATTTTACTAGATACAGTATCTATTGCATCTATTATATAATCTGCTTTTTTTATAGTTTCAAAAACATCACGATTTTCTTCATTATCACTTTCTGTTTCTTCTTTATCATTGGTTTTTCCTAAAATAAATTCTGCAAATTTTATAACATTAGCCTCAGGATTTATCTCCCTTACTCTTTCTTCAGCGACATCAACTTTTAATTTACCAATTGTCTTTGTAGTAGCTAGAATTTGCCTATTTATATTAGTTACATCTATTTTATCTGCATCAATCAATATAAAATTTCCTATTCCACATCTTGCAAGACCCTCTAATACATAAGAGCCAACTCCTCCCAATCCAAATATCGCTACAGTCTTTTTCTTCAAATTTTGTAAATTTTCTTCTCCAATTAATAATTCTAATCTCTCGAAGGTCTCTTTCACAATTCTTTACTCCTTTTCTTTAAATATTTTATAAAATCTCAAAAACTGAACTTTAAGGATTATTCCTAAAGTTCAGTTTTTATTTTAGCCTTCAAATACTTGTTCAAATTCTTCTTCATTAATTACTTCTTTTTCTAATAATTTAGCTGCTACTGCATCTAATTTATCTCTATGGGCAATAAGTAATCTTTGTGCTTTTTCATAAGCATCTTCTAATATATTTTTAACTTCTTTACCAATTTCATCTTCTAAATTATTACCAAGTAATTGAATTTGGTATGGATCTTTTTCTAAGTTTATAGACATAGGTCCTATTCTATCACTCATACCATATACAGTAACCATATCTCTAGCAATTTTCATAGCTACTTCTATATCATTGCTTGCTCCTGTTGAAATATCATCTAAAGCAATTTTTTCTGCAGCTCTACCACCTAATAAAGAAATAAGTTTTTCTTCCATTTCAGTTTTTGAAACATAGAACTTATCTTCACTAGTTTTATACATTGTATATCCACCAGCTATACCTCTTGGAATAATTGATACTTCTTTTATATCCTTTTGAGTTTCTAAATATCTACTTACAACAGCATGTCCGGCTTCATGATAAGCAGTTAATTTTTTATCCTTTTCTGAAACTACTCTATTGTGCTTTTCTAATCCAACAGTTACCTTTTTAACTGCATCCTCAATGTCATCATTATCTATGCATGAATGCTTTTTATTTGTAGCAATAATTGCAGCTTCGTTTAAAATATTTTCAAGTTCTGCACCAGAGAAGCCTGCTGTATCTCCAGCAATAGATTTAAAGTCAACATCTTTACTAATCTTTTTATTTTTACTATGAATTTTAAGAATTTCTTCTCTTCCTTTTATATCTGGAAGTGCTATATTAATAGTTCTATCAAATCTACCAGGTCTAAGTAATGCTTCATCTAACATTTCTGGTCTATTTGTTGCAGCTATAACTATAATTGACTGATCAGAATCAAATCCATCCATTTCAACCAATAGTTGATTTAATGTTTGATTATTTTCAGTATCTGCACCATTATTGCTTGCTCTTCTAGAACCTATTGCATCAATTTCATCTATAAATATTATACAAGGTGAGACTTTTTTAGCTCTTTCAAATAATTTTCTAACTCTTGATGCTCCTAGACCTGCAAACATTTCAACAAATTCTGATCCACTCATTGAGATAAAAGGAACATTTGCTTCTCCCGCAATGGCTTTTGCAATTAATGTTTTTCCAGTACCAGGTTTTCCACATAGTAAAACACCTCTTGGAGTTTTAGCACCCATTTTTGTATATTGCTCTGGTCTTTTTAAAAACTCTACAATTTCCATCATTTCTGCTTTTTCTTCATCCAATCCAGCTACATCCTTAAATGTAATTTTATCTTGTGATATATCTGGATCATATACCTTACCTTTTTCACCTAATCCTTGCATCTGAAATATTAAAATTACTAATATTACAAGAATTATTGTAGGTAGTAATGAAACAAAACCTTCAGAAAATGTAAGTAATGCATTTCTAGGTTTTTGAATTAATTCGACATTATTATCAGGATTATCATCTTGTGCTTTATCTTGAATTAACTCTACAAATGCTTGTGTACTTGGTACAATAGCATGTTTTTTTTCTTCTTCATCTTTGTATTTTATTTTTAAAGATGTACTTCCGACAGTCATTTCGATTGACTCAATTTTTCCTTCATCAATGTCCTGTATTAATTGAGTATATGATACTTCTAAGTCATCATTTTCTTGTTTAAACTGTACCATAAATATTGCTGCAAAAATAAGTATAACTAAAATAAACGGTATAATTGCTAAAATTGCTCTTTTCCATTTACCACTATCTTTTGGTTTGTTTGATTTATTATCTGCCATCTGTTTTTCCTTCCTTATAACTTTTGATTATTTTCTTGAATATTCGCTTGTGGTTCTGGATTGTCTTTACTTTTCTTTAATTCTTTTCCAGAATCATTTTTGCTTTTATTTTCTTCTTTTCCTTCATTACCTTTCTTATCTTTTTCTTTATTTTCTTTATTTTCTTCTTTATTTTTATTTTGTAATTTTTTACTATTTAATTTCTTATTCATTATTTCGTCTTTTATTTTATCTTTCTTTTTAATAATTTCAGATCTCATTATTAAAATAGCTGCAATTAAATATACATAAGAAATTAAGATATACATCATTTCGAAATAAGGAACAACAAATCCAGTAAACAAATTAATTACAAGATATGCTGCATTTAACAATGTTGATAAAGTCATAGATGATATACTTAGGCTAAGTATTGCACTATATTTAAGAGGCAATCTTATAAATCTACTTACAATCATACCTAATAAAGATAAAGCAAAAATATATAATACTGTAGTAAGTAAATAAGCAAAGAACATTGATACAAAAACAATTATAAATATGTTAACAAATAATAAATAAGCATTGTCTCCTCTTACTATATTTACAACATAATCTTTATTTACATTTGATAGATTAACATTATCCTTAATTTCTTCATAAGTTTGTGTTACTATGCTTGTACTATTTTCTTCTTTAATAAGAATATGACTTTTAGTAAATACAATTACTAAACCATCAAAAGATCTTATTTCATCTTCACTATATTCTTCAGAATTAGTAAAAACTATTTTAAAGTTAAGATATTGATGATTTTCTATAGTATAATCATTGTCACTTTCAAGAACAAATTGATTATTTTCAAAATGAAAATTAGGCGAATTATCTATAAAATATTGAATTCCCTGATCAAATAATTGAGAAAGTCTTATTATCATAGCTATAGATATTATTGCTGCAAAAAGCATAATAAGCTTTATCAAGTAAGTAATTCCTCTTTTTAATCCTTCACTTGCAATAATATGATATTTATCAAAATCAAAAATACTCATTTTTAGCCTTTTTAAAAATGATATTCTTATTTCTTTTCCCATTTGTTGATTCCTCCCAAGGCATTATATTATCATAATTCATTAATTGTCAATTATTTTCTATATTTATTGATTAAAATTTTGTATTATTATTTTTCTTCTACTTCCATTCCATTTGGAGTATCTTTTACTATAAAACCCATACTATTGATTTTATCTCTAAGTTCATCAGATTTTTTCCAGTCTTTTTCGCTTCTGGCTTTTTTTCTTTGCTCTACCAATTCTAATACTTCATCTGTAATTTCAGTTTTTTTCTCATATTTTTTATAATTTTTTAAATCTAAACCTAATACCTCATCAAACTTTTCTATTAACTTTGCATATTCAATTGATTTATTACTTTCTCTAATTACTTCCCAAACTATTCCCATAGCTAAAGGCATATTTAAATCATCATTAATAGCTTCATGGAATCTTTTTTCATATTCAGTAATTTTAGTTTTATCTGCGCTATCTTTACCTAGAAGATGTTTTTTATATCCTTCTCTAAGTCTTTCTAATGCTGTTTGATAAGCTTTTACTCCATCATAAGTAAAGTTTAATTTATTTCTATAATGAGCTGAAAAGCAGAACAACTTAAACGCTAAAGGTTCAATATCATGTTCTTTAAGATCTCTTAATGTATATACATTTCCTAAAGACTTTGACATCTTTCCACCGTCTATTAGTAAAAATTCCCCATGCATCCAGTAATTGGCTGGAATTTGTCCTGTTGCACCTATACTTTGTGCAATTTCATTTTCATGATGAATTGGAATATGATCAACTCCTCCTGTATGTATATCAAAATGTTTTCCTAAAAAACGTCTTCCAATTGCTGAACATTCTAAATGCCAACCAGGATAAGATAATCCCCAAGGACTTTCCCATTTCATTATATGATTTTCTGGTGCCTTAATCCATATTGCAAAATCATAAGGACTTTTCTTTTCTGGATCAACTTCTACACGTGCTCCAGCTTCTTGATTGTCTAACTTATTATTAGAAAGTCTAGGATATTTTTCTAATTTTGTAACATCAAAATAAATTCCATTACTAGTTTCATAAGCATAGCCATTTTTTATTATTTCTTTAACCATTTCAATCATCTCAGGTATATTATCTGTAGCTTTTGAAATAATATTCGGCATATCTATATTTAATTCAGACATATCACTCATAAATACTTTTGTATAAAAATCTGCAATTTCATAAGGACTTTTTCCTTCTTTTCTTGCTGCTTTTTCCATTTTATCTTCACCTGTATCAGCATCAGAAGTTAAATGTCCAACATCGGTTATATTCATAACATGTTTTAAATTATAACCATTATATTTAAAAATTCTTCTAAGATTATCAACAAAAATATAAGTACGCAAATTGCCAATATGGGCATAGCTGTAAACCGTTGGTCCACAGCTATATATCCTTATTTCTTTTTCATCTATTGGCTTAAATTCTTCCTTAGAGTGAGATAATGTATTGTATAATTGTATTTTCATTAATAACATCCTTTCAAAAATTAATCTTCACTTTCCTCATCTGATGTTTCATTACCTGTAGTATTACTATTACCTCCTGTTGTTGTATTGCCTCCGCCAGTTGTATTGCCTCCTGTTGTTGTATTACCACCACCAGTTGTATTTGTTGTATTTCCACCAGAGCTACTTCCTCCACCATCATAAGTATTTACTGTAATTGTAATTGTAGAACCTTTTGCAGCTTTTGTAGAACTTTGCTTTAATACAACGCCTTTTTTCTTTGATGAATCTTCGTTTTCAAGTACTTTAACAACAAATCCTGCATTTTCCAATGTATCTTTAGCATCTGCAAGAGTTTTTCCTACAACATTTGGTACATTAATTTGTTGTGCAGTAGTATGAACATCACAAACTGCAGTTGGTGGTTTTGTAGTATTTGCTCTACTTTTTGTTTCCCAATTTCCAGCTTTTTCTGTATCAATTTCTTCAGTATATACTCTTACTTCTGTATTAGGACAGTATTCAGTTGCTATTTTATTTGTATCAGTACATATTTTTAATGTAGTGTGACCTTCACAATCTTCTGGAACAGTACCTTTAACAAATATTTCTGTATAAGTATTTCTACATTTACTTGTAGCTTTTTTACCACTATCTAAACATATTTTTTCAGATACAATATTTTCTGGTTCGTCAAAATCCTTAACTTCTTTATCAGCATTAGCCGATTTCATAACTGGGAACCAAATTCTTGCAGCAGGATTACTTCCGTATACGCTTATTTTTTGTCCTTGGTCATATCCATACCAACAAGCTGCTGCATAATAAGGTGTAAATCCACAGAACCATCTATCTTTATTTTCATCTGTAGTTCCTGTTTTACCAGCTACAGCCATATTTCCTAATACACCTTTAAATTGATAAGCAGTACCACCATCGATTGGTCCTTTCAAAATAGAGGTTTCAATATAAGCATTACCTTCAGACATTACTCTTGTTTTTTCTTGTTTAGCTTCCATAACAGTGTTACCATTTTGATCTACAACTTTTGTATAGAATGTAGGAGTAATATATACACCGCCATTTGCTATCATTGCATAACCAGCTGCCATCTGAAGTGGAGTAACAGAAGGTGTTCCTAATGCCATAGCAAGATTATGGTCTTCCTCTGGTACATCAATTCCAATTTTTGATAAAAATTCAACTGATTTATCTACTCCTAAAAGAGATAATAATTTAACTTCAGGTACATTTGATGAATGCTTAATTATTTCTCTCATAGTAATGATTCCACGGTACCTATTACTATCATTTTTTGGAGAATAATTTCCTCCAAATGTAGTTGGGCTATCATCAAATAATGTAGAAGCTGTAATAACACCATTTTCTAATCCAGGTGCAACTGTAACTAAAGGCTTGAATGATGAACCTGGTTGTCTTGCACTATCTGTACCTCTATTTAATCCTAAAGTATCTTGATTTTCACCTAATCCACCTACTTCAGCAACTACATAGCCTGTTGAAGGCTCAATCATTACCATTGCAGCTTGTATAGTTTGCCCATTAGATGTTACTATATGATCGCCACTCTTAAATTCATCTTCCATTGCAGATTGTATAGATGTATTAACTGTTGAATAAATAGTATAACCACTGTTTATTATCATTTCTCTAGCTTCAGAATATGAAATATCTTCACTTTCTGACATTTCCCTTGCTACTTGATTAATTGTTGCAGAATCATGATAAGATAAAGAACTATTACCATTTGAAGTAGAACCTTTAGTAAATACTAATCCATTATTAACTTCTGTAACTGCAGAATTATATTCTTCTTCTGTAATTTTTCCTTGATCATACATTTGATATAATACAGTTTTAGTTCTTGATTTTATAGATTCTGTATTATCAACTGCTGAATTATAAGGATCATAACTATTTGGAGAATGGTTTATACCTGCTATAAATGCACATTGTGCTATATCTAATTCACTAGCTGATTTGTTGAAATAATAATTTGCAGCAGACTCAACTCCTCTAACCTCTAGTCCTCCAGAACTTCCTAAGTAAATTCTATTTAAGTATCTTTCAAGTATTTGGTCTTTGTCTAACATTTTTTCAACTTGCATAGCTCTAGACCATTCTCTTATTTTTCTTTCAATACCAGCAAAACCGCTTCTAGCATCATCATTCATAGTAATCTTAACAAGCTGTTGAGTAATTGTACTTCCACCAAAAGAAGCATCTTTGCCAGTTATAACTGAAATTCCATAATTAAGAATAGCCTTTGCTGTTCTTATTATATCTATTCCACCATGCTCATAAAATCTTTTATCTTCTATAGCAATAAAAGCATCAGGTAATTTTCCCATTTCAGATAATGAAACTTTTTTGCTAATTTCATCACCAGTTAAAGTCGTAATTTCATTACCATTTTGGTCTACAATTTTAAGACCACCATCACTTAATAATTGCTCTTTTGTAATAGACCATTCATCACTGAAGAATATTGCGCAGAATGCGGCAACACCTATTAATATCAATAAGAATATTATTATAAAGAAAATTTTAATAGCTAATCTTAATTTTGGATGTTTTCTCTTCTTTTTCTTTTCTTCTTTTTTCTTCAATTTTTCAATTTTTTTGATATCTCGGTCTTTTTTTGGATTTATTTTTGTAACATTTTTTGTTTTGATATCATTTTCATTTTTATTGTTAATTTTTGTAGTGTTTTTTGCCTTGTTTTTAGTATTTTTCTTCTTTTTATTTTCTTTCATTTACTACCCTCCTTAGACAAAACTACTTGAACAATATTATATTACATATTTAAAAATAATACAATGATTTGACCAATAATTTTATATTCTAAAATTAGCACTATTTATAGGTATTTGCACATTGTTATAGGTATAGCTCCTTGCTTTATAAGATCATTCGTTCCTTCAGAATTTTTACTATAAATATTTCCAGGTACAGCATATACATTTCTATTTTGTTCAAGAGCAAAATTTGCTGTAATTAGTGAGCCGCTATGTTTTTTAGCTTCAACAACAATTGTGTCTTCAGCAAGTCCACTAATTATCCTATTTCTAGCAGGGAAATTCTGCTTTTGAGGCTTTTCTCCTATATCATATTCACTAACTATAGCTCCTCCATTACTTAGTATGTCAATAGCTAAATTTCTATTCTCTTTCGGATAAATCATATCTAATCCATGTGCTACAACAGCTATTGTTCTAGCCTTAGCTTTTAAAGTTCCGCTTATGGCAAAAAGTATCAATTCCTTTTGCAAGCCCACTTACAGTAATTATATTATTTATTCCCAAATTATATGCAATCGTACTTGCAATTTTTTTACCATAATTACTACATTCTCTGCATCCTACTATAGCCATACTTCTTTCTCTTAAAATTTCTTCGTTTCCTATAACATATAATCTAGATGGAGGATTCTTTATTTGTGATAAATAGAAAGGATAATTCAAATCTCCTAGTAATATCTTTTTTATTTTCATATTTTTCTCCTTTTTTGAAAAAAAAATAAAAGGCGGAATAATTTTTAATCCCCCTCTTATTTTTCATTATCTATTTAACCAATTTTTATATTCACTAATAATAGTATCTGCTACTTCTTCAGGTGTTTTGAAAGTCGTATCAACTATTAAATCATAGTTAGAAATATCTCCTTGTCTAATTCCATATAATTTGAAATATCTTTCTTTTTCAAGATTGCATCTTTTTATCATATCTTGCTTTTGTTCTTCAAGAGTTTCAAAACTTTCTGTATCCTTTCTATCAGGATCATTGAAAGCTCTTTTAGCTGCAACATCAATATCAACTTTCAAATAAACTTTAAAAGATTGTGGTACTGCATACCATCCAAGTCTAGCATCAATAATAAAATTATCATTAGATTTAGCATATTCAGCAGCACTATTCTCTATTTGTTTATCTATTTCTGGATGTTTTTCAACATAAATATTGAATTCTGTAACGCTCATATTCATTTCTTTAGCAAGTTTTCTAAAGTATTGTCCATTTCTATAAATTCCATATCCTAATTTTTCAATTAATATCCTAGAAGTTTCTCCTTTACCACTTGCCAAATCACCAGTTAAAGAAATTATATGTTTTTTCTCCATTATATCCCCTCTTATTTATCATAAATTAATTATTTTTCTGAACTTTCTTTTTCAGATTCACTGTCTTGGTTTTCTTTAGCTGCATTTTCTTTTTCTTGAGCTTCTTCTTTTAATCTTTCTTCTTCAACCTTCCATTGGTCTTCATCAAATATAGTAACTTTTCCTTCGCCAATTTCATCAGCGGCTAAAGTTACAGGAGAAATATCATCATCATCTGTTAATGGTTTACTTCCCTTTGCTATTTGTCTAGCCCTTTTAGCTGTAGCTATTACTAAGCTATATCTATTCTTTTTTGATTCTTTTAATAATTCTGGTACTGTTGGTTTTACTAACATTTTACTTTTAATCTAATTTTAAAAATTAGATATCCTCCCTTCATAAAATATTTAAATCCAATTTTAAGCATCTCTTAAATAGTTATACTATCTATTTTACTACAATTATTTAAATAAGTCTAGTATTTTAAATGTTTTTTAGCAAATTTTACATAAAATTTATTTTCCAGAAACTTTATATCTTATATAAATTATTAAGCATTTTACTAAATAATATACTATCATTCCTAAAGTTATTCCTAATAATACATAATTAAAGAATTCATAACCAACTGCATATAATTGCAATAACAATAATGTTTCTACTCCTATTAGCGACATTTCAATTCCATGTGTTGCTATTGAGCCATCAGACTTTTTATATGCTTTTTCAAAAATAACTATTGCTATAATTGCTATAAATATTGTGAATGTTTTTAAATCTACCATATAAACAGTTACAGGAATAGAATTTATTCCTAAATCAATGAAAATAAAATATAATGTAACTATAATACAAATTAATAAATTTCTTTGTATCTTTTTTCTAAATGAAGAATTCTTAACCTTTTCTTTAGATGCCTTTTTGCTCTTCTTTATTTCATCTTTAATTGTATTAAGCTTATCTACATTTATATCTTCATTTTTTAATAATGCATTATTCTTTTTATTTTCTATTTCTTGATTTTCCTTTGCTTCCTGAGATATTTGTACATAAGTATTAGGTATAAAATAAGGTGCTCCCTTATCAATTAAACTTGGATCTTGCAATTTTTCTTCTGGTTTATTTTTTTGAGCATTAAATACATTATTGTTTACTGTATTATTTTTTAATTTTTCTGTATTTGTATCGATCTTAGTTTCAGTAGTTTCCTCAGGAATTTCTATTTTCACAACTTCCTTTATATCTTCAGATTTTTCTTTGGCTAAATCACTTTTACTTGTTTTAGAAGCAGTTTTAGTAGTAGCCTTTTTAGGAGTTTTTGCCTTACTATCAGCCACCTTTGTTGTAGCCTTACTTTTAGCTAAATTAGCTACAGTTTCTTTATTTTCTTCTAAATCCTCGGTTTTCTTTTTAGTTGTACTTTTAGTTTTCTTAACCGCAGTAGTCTTATCTTCTTCTTTTTTTGGAGCAGATTTCTTTTCTGCTGCACTAGATGTTTTTTTAGTAGAAGAACTTTTCTTTTTAGTTGTTTCAGATTTCTTAGCTGTGGTAGTTTGCTTCTTTTCACTAACTTTTTCATTCTTATCAATCTCTTTTATATTCTCGACATTTTCTTTATTTATATCTTCACTCTTTGCACTTGCTTTTCTCATATTATTTTCTTCCTTTCAAGATTTTAGTTAAGTTCGTATTCATAAATAATCATACTTAATGCAGCAATTGGTGCTGTTTCAGTTCTCAAAATTCTTTTTCCTAAAGTCACCGTCTTTGCTCCAATTTCGTCTAAATGATTTATTTCTTCCTTGCTTAAACCTCCTTCAGGTCCAATTATCAAAGCAATCTTTCGAGCTTTCTTATTGCTCTCAAGAATTTTCCTTATAGACGTTTTATCTTCATTTTCATAAGCAACTACAACTAAATCATAGTCTTTCAAAATATTATCTAGATTTTTAAAATCCATAGAAAAAGTAATTTTAGGAATGATGTCTCTTTTACTCTGTTTAGATGCAACTTCTGATATTTTATTCCATCTCGCATTTTTCTTTTCTTCATCCTTTATTTTTGCTATACAATACTTCATATTAACTGGGGTAATTTGGTGAACCCCTAATTCAACCGCTTTCTGAATAATAAATTCAAACTTATCTGCTTTTGGAAGCCCTTGATATAAATCCACTTCAACTACTAGCTCAGAACTATCTTCCAACTTATTATTTATAATGCATACAACTTCATTTTCAGTTATTTTAGTAATCTTACAATTATAAGTTTCATAAGTTTGTTTATTTGATACTAATATTTCGTCACCATTTTTCATTCTCAGAACATTAACTATATGATTATAGTCTTCACCTATTATTTTTATTACACCATCATCAATTTGATTATTATTAACAAAAAATTTATACATTAAAACTTATTCCCCATTCCTCTTCTATATCTTGCAAAACTGTATTTCTTTTTTCATTCTCTTTATTTACCATTTCTTGTTGATTTGAAGTTTCGTTTTTTACTACATTAACTAATCCCCCATCATTATATAATCCATTATATACCGCTACTCCTGTAAGTATTAGCATTACTATTACAGTAATAATAAGTGCCACAAGTGTGATTCCTCTTTCGTTTCTCATTTCATTTCCTTAAATAAAATATTTAGATTTTTAGGAATAATCTATAAACCTTTAAATATATTTTTTTCCCATTTAATAAAAAAATTTACATATTAATGATATCACATAATATGTAAATTATTCAAGATTTTTTTATTTTTATTTCTATAAATTACTAGTATTTTTTTTATAAAAAATAATACGAAAAAGTCACTCTTAATTAGAGTGGCTTCTATACTTTTATCCAAAAATTCCGCGCTTTTTTGCCGGTGGTTGTTCATTCATAGTTTTAGCAAGTTCAACAAACAACGCTCTTTGCTCCTTTGTTAATTTCTTAGGAATTTGAACACTAACTGTAAAAATCAAATCTCCCGAAGAATTACTATGCAATTTTTTAAATCCTTTATTTTTTAGAGTAAACTTTGTACCACTTTGCGTTCCTTCTGGTATAGCAAATTCTTCTTCTTCACCACCCACAGTTGGTACTTTTATATTTGCACCTAAGGTTGCTTGAGTTATAGTTACAGGAATTGTGCACTCTATATTATCACCATTACGCGTAAAAATACTACTCTTCTTTACTCGTACATTAATATATAAGTCACCATATTCTCCACCATTTACTCCTGGTTCACCTTTTCCTTGAACAACTAAAGTTTGACCATCATCTATCCCAGCTGGAATATCTACATTTAATGTAACTTGTTTTCTAACAGTTCCTTTACCTTTACAAGTTTCACAGGGATTAGGTATAACTTTACCTGTACCTCTACAATTTTCACAAGTTACAACAGTTTGAATAGTTGCAAATCCAGCTAAAGATTGTGCTTTTTTTACCTTTCCTGTTCCGTGGCAAACACTACAAGTTTGAACACTAGTACCTGGTTTAGCACCAGTTCCATGACAGGTATCACATTTTACATTCTTATTAATAACAATTTCTTTTTTAGTACCAGTATAAGACTCTTCAAATGTAACATCTAAATTATATCTTAAATCATTGCCTTTTCTTGGTCCTGTTTTAGTAGCAGTTCTTGAACTTCTTCCAAATCCACCACCAAATATAGAAGATACAAAATCATCAACCATATCATCAAATCCAAAACCACCTGTTGAATAATATGTACCACCATTAAATCCATTAAAGCCGTTAAAACCATTGAAGCCACCACTATAACTTCCATTTGCTCCTGCAGTACCAAATTGGTCGTACATTTTTCTTTTTTGAGGGTCAGAAAGAGTAGCATAAGCTTCTCCAACTTCTTTGAATTTTTCTTCTGCTTCTTTTCTATTATCTGGGTTAGCATCTGGATGCCATTTTTTTGCCATTTTTCTATATGCTTTTTTTATTTCATCGTCAGTTGCATTTTTGTCAACGCCTAAAATCGCATAATAGTCTTTATCTGCCATAACTTGATTTCCTTTCTAACAAACTAATCATATTATTTTGCAAGCAAAAGCAGGACAAAGCCTGCTATTTGCTCAATTTATTTATTTGTTATCATTATTTTCTTCTTCAGCTGTAGTTGTTTCAGCTCCACTATTATTTTGTGATTCATCTGCATTAGAATTATTTTCATTAGTTGCATTTTTAGCTGCTGCATTTTGATATAATTTTGAAGATATATCATAAAATACTTGTGTTAAACTTTCTGTAGCTTTCTTGATTTCTTCTACATCTTTTCCTTCTAGAGCTTTATTAACTTTAGCAATTTCTGCTTCAACCTTAGATTTTTCTTCAGCGCTTATTTTATCTCCTAATTCATCAAGAGTTTTTTGAGAATTATATACTAAGCTTTCTGCATTATTTCTAGCTTCAATTTCTTCTTTTCTCTTTTTATCCTCTGATGCATGAGCTTCAGCATCTTTAACAGCTTTTTCAATTTCTTCATCAGTTAAGTTTGTAGAAGCTGTAATAGATACTTGTTGTTCATTTCCTGTAGCCATATCTTTTGCAGATACGTGAACAATACCGTTAGCATCAATATCAAATGTTACTTCAATTTGAGGTACTCCTCTTGGAGCTGCTGGAATTCCTGTTAATTGGAATCTTCCTAATGTTTTATTATCAGCTGCCATTTCTCTTTCACCTTGAAGAACATGAACTTCAACACTTGTTTGACCATCAGCTGCTGTAGAGAATACTTGAGATTTTTTAGTTGGTATTGTTGTATTTCTATCAATTAATTTTGTAAATACACCACCATAAGTTTCAATACCTAAAGATAATGGTGTTACATCTAGTAATACTAAGTCTTTAACATCTCCAGAAAGTACACCACCTTGAATAGCTGCACCAATAGCAACACATTCATCAGGGTTAATTCCTTTATCTGGTTCTTTTCCTGTTATCTTTTTAACCATTTCTTGTACACAAGGTACTCTTGTTGAACCACCAACTAATAATACTTTATGAAGTTTATCAGCTGTTATTCCAGCATCTTTTAATGCGTTTTCAACTGGTACTCTTGTCTTTTCAACTAAATCACTAATAAGTTCCTCAAATTTTGCTCTTGAAAGTGTAACATCTAAATGTTTAGGACCTGTTGCATCAGCAGTAATAAATGGTAAATTAATTTGAGTTTGTTGCATTCCTGAAAGCTCTATTTTAGCTTTTTCAGCTGCTTCTTTTAATCTTTGCATAGCCATTTTATCCGTACTTAAATCAATTCCTTGGCTCTTTTTGAATTCAGATATTAAATAATCTATAATTCTTTGGTCGAAGTCATCACCACCTAAATGAGTATTACCATTTGTAGCTAAAACTTCGAATACACCATCACCAATATCTAGTATAGAAACATCGAATGTTCCACCACCTAAGTCAAATACCATTATTTTTTGATCTTGATCTTCTTTATCCATACCAAAAGCTAAAGCTGCTGCTGTTGGTTCATTTATAATTCTAAGAACATCTAATCCTGCTATCTTACCAGCATCTTTTGTTGCTTGTCTTTGTGAATCATTGAAATATGCAGGTACAGTAATAACTGCTTGTGTAACTTTTTGTCCTAAATAACTTTCAGCATCTGCTTTAAGTTTTTGTAAAATCATTGCTGAAATCTCTTGTGGAGAAAATTCATCTCCATCTATTTTTACTTTTTCAGCTGTACCCATTTTTCTTTTAATAGAAATAATTGTATGTTCTGGGTTTGTAACAGCTTGTCTTTTTGCTATTTGTCCAACTAATCTTTCACCATCTTTTGAAAAAGCAACTACTGATGGTGTTGTTCTATTTCCTTCTGAATTTGGTATAACAACTGGTTCTCCACCTTCCATAACTGCAACGCATGAATTTGTTGTTCCTAAGTCAATTCCTATAATTTTTCCCATAATTTTTTCCTCCCTTTGTTTAGGCCTTTGCCTAATAAAAATTATATAATTATCTAATTATTTATCTTTTGAGTATTAACTTAACATTTTATTAATAATAAAAAATTAATAACAGCATATTTTCCAAATATCTTCTAATTAATTTGCTACAACAACTAATGAATGTCTTAAAACTTTGTCACCAATCATGTAGCCTTTTCTAAATTCTTCTTTGATTTCTTTTTCACCAAGCTTATCATCTTGAACTAAGCTAACAGCTTCATGAAGTGATGGATCAAACTTCTTTCCAACAGTTTCTATTTCAGTAACTCCATTTGCTTTAAGTACATCTTTAAATTGATTTACAACCATTTCAATACCATTTTTGTATTGTTCATCTTTTGTTTCAGTTTTGGCTGCCTTTTCAAGATTATCTAAAACAGGTAATAAAGAAGTAATAACATCACCCATTACTGAATTATACAATCCTGTTCTTTCCTTATCACTTCTTTTTTTGAAATTTTCAAATTCAGCCATAAGTCTTTTAATTCTATCGTCTTTTTCTTCTAAATCATTTTTCTGCTTTTCTAATTTTTCTTTAAGAGCTTTTACTTCATCAACATTTTGCTCTTCCTTCTTTTCAACATTATCCTTATTTTCTTCCACTTCTATCCCTCTTTTCCATTACCAAGTTCTTTATTCAACTCTTTATTAATATATTTCATAACTGATATAACCTTTGAATAGTCCATTCTTGTAGGTCCTATTATACCTATTGTACCTAAATCTTTACCAGCAACTTTATTTTTAAAAGTAACTATGCTAAAATCTTTTAATCCATTTACTTCATTACCTATATAAACTTTAAAATCTTCACTATTCTCAAGTAAATCAAGTATCAAGTTTTTACTATCAAGTAAATCCATAAAACTTTTAGCAAACTCAGAACTTTTAAATTCAGGATTTTCAAAAGCTCTATTAGCACCTTTTAAATAAATTTTTTCTTCATCATTGATTGCCTTAGTTATTTGATTAATTATTGGCTTAATAACATCAATCCTATAATTCATTTCACTCATAATGTACTGTTCCATAGGTTTATCTATCATAGTCAATAACTGACCTTTAAGCTTATTATTAAATATGATGTTTAATGTATCAACTTGTTCTTGAGTTATATCTTTTTCAAATTTAATAATTGTTTCTTTAATTGTACCTGTATCAGTAAGGATAACCGCCATAAGCATTCTACTACCTAATAAAACAAATTTAATTTCTTCAATTTTTTGCCTATTAGCACTTGGCCCTATAGCAACTGTAGTATAATGTGTAACTTCTGAAATAGTATTAGTAGCTATTTTCGTAAGCTCTTCCATCTGATTGACTTTATTTTGAAGTCTTGAATTAATATATTTAATTTCTTCAATATTTAAGTCCTTATCATTTAAAAGCTTATCAACATAAAATCTATAACCTTTATTAGATGGAACTCTACCACTAGAAGTATGTGTTTTCTCTAAGTAGCCAGTTTTCTCTAATTCAGCCATTTCATTTCTAACTGTTGCACTACTACAATCAAGTCCATATTTTTGTATTAAACTACTTGAACTTACAGGTTCTATTGTATCAATATATTCATTTACAATAGCTTGAAGTATACGTTTTTTTCTATCATCTAACTCCAAAATTTTCCACCTCTTGTTAGCACTCTTATTACTTGTTTGCTAACTTCATATATATTATATCCATTTTTAGCAAATGTCAATAGAGATTGCTAATTATTTTTGTGAATTTTTTGTGAAAGCTTATAAGATGTTTTTCATCAAATTATTAAACTCATTTTCTGGGAATAAAATTTCCTCTCCAATTAATCCAATCTCTTTATGAACCCCATTTTTATTATGAAAATCAGAACCAATTGTAGCAAACAATCCATGTAGTTTAGCAAACTCACTCCAATATTTTGCTTCATTCACCTTGTTATCATTTTTATCTACATAAACATAATATGCCTCTATACCATCAGGTTCCATATCATTAACTAAATTTTCAATATCTTCATTAGTAAATCCATCTTCATATTTATAACATATAGGATGTGCTAAAACTGCTTTTCCTCCTGCTTTTCTTATAACTTTAACCGCTTCTTTAGGTGTATAGGTTTGCTTTTTTACATAAGCAGGACATCCTTCATTCATTATAGCTTCTATAAAATCTCCTCTTTTAGGTATATGCCCAAATACTTTCATTAAAATACTATAATTTTCTTCATTCTCCACAATATCTTGTGCTATATGAGCTTTAGTAACAGCATCTATTTTATCTAATTTCTCCACATTTACCCTATATCCAAGTTCATTTAGCTTTTGAGAAACATCTTTCATATACTTATGTCTGGAATTTCTTAAGTTAAATAAAGCTTCTCTAAACTCTTCATTCTCTAAATCAAAATTATATCCTAATACATGAATTCCAGCCCTCTCAGTTTTTGTAGATATTTCAACAGCTGGAATAATTGTTATTTTTTTACTTTTAGCATAATTAAATAGCTCATCATTATAAGCATCAATAGTATCGTGATCAGCAATTGATATAATACTTACATTATTATTTGAAGCCTCATCAATTATTTCCTTAGGGCTATATTCTCCATCAGATTTATTTGTATGAATATGTAAATCAATTAATTTATTCATTTTTCTCTCGTATAATCAATTATATAGAAATATTAATCTATTTAATTGATTAATCCCTTTCTTTTAAATTTTGATATATTAT
>CALXUS010000015.1 GCA_944391745.1 uncultured Clostridia bacterium | reverse complement strand
GAATAGATTAGAGGCTTATTTAGACGATTTAAAAATGGCTTGAAAAATGGATAAAGGGTAAATAAAGGGTACAACTAAAAATCGAGGCTGGAAAACACTGAAAATACTGAGATTTTAAAAAAAGACTTTCACTCCTCATAACCCGAAGCTTCACAACCAAAATCTTACCACCTAAACCAAATAACCCCAAAACAAAAAAAGATCACCGTGTCCGCAATGAGTTAAACTCAATTTGCAAACACGGTGGCTTTTTAGGTAAATTTAGTTAATGAATATCTTCCCCTAATCGTTTTAATTTGCTGTGAGCTCCTCTTCAGGAAGTTGTGAAATTAACACAACAAGGTATTCCTTCAGATTTCCTTCGTCGTCGCCCTGAGTAGGACAGTCGCACTGGAATAACTTGGATTCTGCTTCAGAAACGGAGTATTCCTCGTCATGCCCGCAGGCGTTGCAGTAAAAGTGCAAATTAGCCTCTTCGCCTTCTTCCAGGTTAATTTTCAGGCAATTCTGCATTGCAGCTTTTAAAGGGTCAACGGTGTTCCACGAATTGTTAAAAGAATAGCTTAAGTAGGTTCGGCCATCAGTTGTGGTAATTTCGACTATAGCTGGCTCTGTGTCATTATGGAAAGAACAACCAGTGAGCATCAGCATGGTGATGATAGCGGTAACGATGATAGCAGCAAACTTTTTCATGGCAATACTCCTTTACATCTTTTCGGTAACGATGAAATTGTGGATACTAACGATTGCTGTGAAGATAGTCATAAAATTTACCTCCTTCTGACTACCTCAATCAGGATAACATAATATTGTTTACATATTTATTGTAGCATCTTTATTAATATTTGTCTAATTAATATTTTTAATGATAATTATTAGTTTTTCTTATAATAAATAAAATTTTAATTAATTATGAAATATTTTTAAGTTCAAAGAAACTAAATAAAAAGATTCCGTTTAAAAGATTGAAGGGTTATATCCTGATTAATAGCCCATCCATTTTACAATTTCCAACTATTATGATATATAATTAAGTAAAATCAATAAAAGGTGGAAAATATATGGAACCAATATTTGAATATATAGAACGTAACATTCAAAAAAATGGAAAATTAAAAAAAAGTTTTACACTAGATGAGTATAAAGCAAATAATTTTAATGGATTAGCTTTTGATGATGGGGCAGAAGACGGACTAATGCTAATCCATGGAAATAGAAGACCTAGTAAAAGAGTTATAAAGGAAATAACTATAGCTATTAATAAATTAAATGATAACAACATTTCTCAAGTTTATCAAGAACTTGAAGAGTATTTTGATAAATATGAAAAGAGAAATATTAAAATTCTTCCTAGTATAGATACAGTTATGAAGGAGATACTTAAAAATATTAAAAAGTTTAAAATTACAGTTATTTTAAAATTGGCTATGAATATCTTAATTACTACTCACAGCATTGAGATGATGAAGTTAGGATTAACTTTATTCCAATTAGCTGATGTTTCAAGTATTGATTCAATAGTAGAGGTGATTGAGAAAATAGCTCTATGTGAAGAATTTACTTTATATGCAATTCCTCCAATTTTACTATGGGAAAATGCAAATGACGTTATTTTTATGCTAGCTAAAAAAACAATGGGTTGGGGAAAAATACATTTAGTATATGAGTTGAAACCGATTAATGAAAATATAAAAGAATGGCTAATTACCGATGGTTGCGCAAATAGTATTAATTTAGGATATTTGGCTAAAACAGTTGCAGATAAAGTTGATTTGATAGCTGTATTGCACCGCGAAAATATAAACAAAAATGAATTTATTGGCATTAATGATATTATGGAAGGTCTACTTGAAGAAGACAATCCTTTTTTCAGAATGAAGGATATGGAGAATTCTACTGAATTAATTGAATCCTATTTAGAGCATTTTAAAAGTTTTATGAATGATATATATTTTTATTATATTCCTGTTCTAATTTCAAAATATATTTTTTATAAAAAGGACAAAAGCGAGGAAGAACAGTACATTTTTAGAAAGATAGGATTGTTATTTGAAAGTAAAAAGTCAATAAATACTTTAATAAAAGCAATTAGGGAAGGTTCTTATGAAGATATAAAACAAGCAGTAGAGGTTGCTTCTATTGATTCTAATTTGAATTTAAAATTTGAAATATTTAATGTATACAAAAATGATCCTTTTAATTATTATTTTTGTTTTAGTTATTTATTGAAGTTTGATTTTTTGAAAAATAAGACGATTCAATTAATGGAAAATTCACAGGATTTTAAATCACATTATGAATTGCCTGAGCCAATTTTATTAAGTAGTGACGAATATTATACCAATTTATTAAATATTATTCAAATGTTAAGTATTTATCCTTTTGTTTGCAGTGATATTGTAGCTGCAGGACTAATGTCTAAAATAATGGCAACGAGAAAGGAAGCTTTAAATACAATAAATGCATGGAAAGACATTTCTAAAAAGGAGATTAAAGATTTTCCAAAGGTTATTGTAGAAGCTTTGAAAAATCTACAAAAAACTGAAGTTGTTAAATCTTATAAAAAAATTATAAATGAATTATTAGGAATAAATGAGGACTTAAAGGGGTATGTTGGACCTATAGTTATAATTAAGGAAAACGATGAAAGAGAGAATATTAATATTGATTTATTTAGCGAGAGATTGGATGATTTGTTTAAATATCAAATTATTTCAAGAGGAAGGGAATACTTTAATGATAATATGATTTATTCTTATGTGCATTATAATAATAAATATATAATGTATGTTCAGGGGTCAAAGTTTGGGACTGAATATGAAGTTGAGATTGAAATGAATGGAACTATTATAAAAAAGATGAAATGTAATTGTCCTTATGAAGATAATTGTAAGCATGAATATGCATCGATTTTATATTTAAGAAAAAAATTTAAAGAAAATGAATAAACTAAATAAAAAGAAACTGGCGGGGCAAATAATATCTGCCTCGCCAGAAGGATTTCCGTCAGATGATGCCGGTCTCCTGGAGGATATTAATGGTCTCCGGGAGATGGCTCTTGGCGTAGTCGCTCAGCTTGTCCACAATCACGTGGACCTTGATTTCGTTCACCAGTTCGGTTACGCCTTCGACCAGTTCGCTCCGGGTCGCGTCAAAGGTGCAAGACCTACGCAATGTGTTTCTCACCTTGTTGACTTTGTCCGAGAGAGCCTCCGTGCGAATCAGCACAGGAACAGTCAAGTGACCATTGAGAGTGTTGAATGCACGAAGCACATCCTCGATATTCTTCGCAGCGTTCATCCGCTCGATGTCATCCTCGAGATGAGCAGCCACATTGATCAGGGGGTCAGACTCCATCTGGGGCTTGCATGGAATGCTCTCAAAGTAGGGAGCAGTGGATCCATACGTCATTTTGTTTTTTTTCATGATAACGTCTCCTTTTTTGTGTATGTGTGTTTACGTACAATTCATATTATACCACATTATGTCTATTTTGTCAAACTGCGTTCGCTTTTGAAAGTGCTTTTTGATTGCCATTTGAGGCTACTTTCGAATCTTTCCAAAGCTGTTTTCGGAAGGTGTCCCCAAAAACATCCCCAAAAACATCCCACAAAACTGAAAAAACTGCCGGGACAAGTATTACTTGTCCCGGCAGAAGGATTTCCCTGGAATTATAAGCCAGCTTCAATGAGAAAGTCCGCAAACTTTTCAGGATGGCTGACGATGAAATTGCCGAACTGGATAATCATTTTTGACATTCTTTCTTCTCGAGCGATTCGATTGAGCTCAACAATGAGAGCTTCAAGTTCGGTAATCAGCTCGATACGCGTTGCATCAAAAGATCTTACCTTCTGCAAAACCTCTAAAACTTCATGAACCTTATTAGTACAGTTGAAGTAAGAGATTTCGTCGCTAGTGAGATAGTAGTTGAGTTCTTCAAGTTTGTCACTAACGTTGGTGGCATCTTTGGGGCTTAATACGGTAATGAAATCGCGCAGAACGGCGATAGAGTCCAGGGGGTTTTTCTTGCTTGTCAGTGTTTGTTCTGCATTTTGCATTTTTTACTCCTTTTTTTTGTGTGCTGTTTCTTGCGTACAGTTAATAATAACATATTATGTTGAGTTTGTCAATTTTTAGGCTATGCACCTAAGACTTGAGTGCTGTTATAAGTGTTGATGATTTGGTGAAAATACTCTAATTATATTGAAATATTTGTGCAAATAAAAGCAATAAAGAAAAAAATATCTTGACATCATCACGTAACGATGATACAATATAATCATAGCTAGCAAGAATGTTATGAAAAGAGGTGAAGTTAGTGAAGTACAAAATATCTGAATTGGCTGAAGAAGCAGGTGTAACTAAAAGAACTATTCATTATTATATAAGTAAAGGATTGCTCTTACCTCCGGAGGGAACTGGTGTTAATAGTTTATATAATGATGAACATTTAAAAAGACTAAGGCTAATAAAAAAATTACAAGCTGAGTATATGCCTTTAAATAAGATAAGAGAATATATTCAAGAAAATGCAGATGATGATACATCTAATATAGAGCAAGCACCATTATTAAATGATAGACAAGTATATATTAGAGAAAATGTTTGTAATATTTTTGAAATTCACTATACAGAAGAAAACGGTAAAAAATACAAAGATGTTATTGAAAATGTAAAAAAATATGTATCTAAAATGCTTGAGGATTAATCAAGTTTATAGGTGTTTTAAATTTTATTGAAAGATGGGAGTTTTTATGGAAATTAATGATTTAAGAGAGTGTACACTAAAGAAAGTTAAAATTACTGGAGATGTAATAGGAAAGTTTGGAAATTTTGAAATAGAACAAGTATATAAAAACAAAACTGGAAAAGTTTTAGAAGTAGAATATGTATTTCCTATAGTAGATACTGCTACTGTTACTGGGTTTGAGATTACAGTAGGAGATAAGGTCATTAAAGGAAAATGTAAGGATAAAAATGAGGCTAAGAAAGATTATGCTGAAAATTTAGTTAAAGGAAATAGTGCATATTTATTAGAGCAATCAGCCAACAGTATTTTTAAAATTTCTGTTGGAAAGATAGATATTAATGAAGAGGTAAAGGTAAAGATAAAATATATTGATAAATTTGAAATTATAGATAATGTTATAAAAATATTATTACCTACTTTAGTTACACCTAAATATAAATCTTTTACATCTTTTTTACCTTTTGCAAATGTTAATTATACAGTTGATTTTAATATTAATATAGATAAGTCAGTTAATGTTAAGAATGTTGATTCTCCAAGTCATAATATTAAAATTATTAATGATGAAGATCAAATAATAGTCAAGGCTGAGAAGTATGATTTATCTAAAGATTTTATTTTGAATGTTGAATTAAAACAAGAATCAATTTCTAATGCAATAAAGTCAAACACTTTGGATGGAAATGAAATAATATATTTATCTTTTATGCCTGAAATTTTGGATTCTTATGAAGATTCAGAAAAAGAGTATATATTTCTAATAGATATATCTGGTTCAATGTATGGAAGGAAACTTCAAGAAACGAAGAATGCTGTTCTCAAATGTTTAAAACAACTAGATGTTGGAGATAAGTTTAACATTGTTGCTTTTCAATCTACTTTTGAAACTATGAGCATCAATTCTATAGAATATAACAATGAAAATATAAAAAGAGCAGAAGAGTATATTAATAGTTTAGAAGTTAGAGGCGGAACGGAAATTTTTAATCCAATTAAGTTTGCTTTATATGAAGAGGATAAAGAAAAAGTAGTATTATTATTTACTGATGGACAAGTGGGTAATGAAGATGAAATTATTAATTTTGTAAGGGAAAATATTAATAAAAGCAGAATCTTTACTTTTGGTATCGATTTGAATGTTAATTCTTATTTTATTAGAAAATTAGCTAAAGTAGGTAATGGAAAGTCTGAAATGATTCAACCAGGTGAAAAGATTGATGATAAGATTATTAGAACTTTTGCAAGGATTCAATCACCATTACTTGAAGATATACAAATAGATTATGGAAATAATAAGTTGATTGATGAAATTAAAGAGGATGAAGCTTTATTTAATTTAGAATATTATAACGTTTTTGCTAAACTTGAAAAATTGGAAGATGATATTACTTTAAAGGGAAAGATTTTAAATAAAGAGTATGAATGGAAAATTAAGAAAAATTCTATTAAGGAGGCAAATTTAAATTTAGAAACTATATTTGAAAAATTGAAAATTGATTCAATAGAGGAGTTTATAGCTAACAGTAGAGATTATGAAAAGATAAACATTTATAAAAAAATGATAATTGATATAGCTGAAAAATATAATATAAATTCTAAATATACTGCTTTTGTTAGTATATATGAAAGAGATAATAAGATATTTGAAGTTCCACAATATGAGCAAACAGTATTAAGTAATGAATCTTTTGAAATGGCATCGGTAAATAAATCTGCTTCGATGAGATCTGAAGTATTTTCAATATCAAGTGTATTAGCTCAGTATGAGCTAAATCGTAAGCTTATTGATTATTATAATGTTTTTATTACTTCAGTAAATAAGTCTATAAGAACTAGTGTTTTATATCTTGCACTTATAGTAAATAATTATAGAACTTTTATAGATATTGATGAGCTTATAGAATATTTGGATAAAAATAAAGAAAAGTTACAAGATGATTTTTGCCAGAAAATATTAATAAGTTCTTACAAAAAATTGAACGTTGAGCAAAAAGAAAAGATATATAGTTGGTTGGAAAAAGATTATAGAAAAGCAGCAGATACAGGATTAGAAATTAAAGTAAATTCTAAAATTCAAAGTCAAGATGTAGATAAATTAGTTGATGACCAATATTTTAAAGAGAATTTAGATGAATTGTTGTTATATCAATTAAATATTAATAAAAGTATTTTAAATAGATAGATGTTTTTGGGGACACCTTCCGAAAACAGCTACTTTAGTAATTTACGAATAATAATCTGCAACAGGAACTGTAATTACAAAGGAGACAACATTATTTGATGTTATTTTAGTCTTGTTTATAGAAAAAAATGCCGGGACAAGTATTAATTGTCTCGGCAGAAGTATTTTTCATAGGATTATAAGCCAGCCTCACTGAAAAAGGCTGCAAAACTTTCAAGGTAGCTGATGATGAAATCGCTGAAACAGATAATCATCTTTGTCATTTTCTTCTCGAATCTTTTGGATTCTTAAACTGTATTATTTAATTAAATTATATGATATAATTTTTATAATATATTAATTAAATTGTTGTAAATAGAGAGGAATAAATATGATATACCTAACTGGTGATTGTCATTCAGAATTTACTAGGTTTTCTTCAGATAACTTTCCAATTCAAAAGAAATTATCTAAAAATGATTATATAATTATTTGCGGAGATTTTGGTGGTATTTGGTCTTATGGTGGAGAAAGTAAGCAAGAAAAATATTGGCTAGACTGGCTTAATAGCAAGAGTTTTACTACTCTTTTTATTGATGGAAACCACGAAAATTTTACTAGATTATATAATTATCCAATTCAAGAATGGAATGGTGGAAAAGTTCATAGAATACGTGATTCTATATTTCACCTAATGAGAGGAGAAATTTTTACTTTAGATAATAAAAAATTTTTTACTTTTGGAGGTGCGAAATCTCATGATATACAAGATGGAATATTAAACATGGATGAAGAAGAGAAAATTTATCTATATAGAAAGCAAGGGGCATATTTTAGAATAAGAGATTTTTCGTGGTGGGACTTGGAATTGCCTACTGAAGCGGAAATGGAAAATGGCTTGAAAAATTTAGAGATGGTCGATTATAAAGTGGATTATATTATTACACATTGTTGTCCTACGAATTTGCAAAATTTAATAGGTAAAGCAAATTATAAGTCAGATTATTTAACAGATTATTTTCAAAAGATAGCAGATAAATGTGATTTTGAAATGTGGTATTTTGGTCATTATCATGAAAATAAAGTAATTGATTCAAAATATACTTTGCTTTATGGAGATATTGTACCATTAAAATAATGGAGGAGATTTAATAATGAATGACGAAAAATATTGGAATAATACTTATACGGAGGATTTAAAAAAGTATAAGGCTGATTTTTTAGAAGATAATTGGATGGAAAAATACAAAGATATTATTTGTAAAGTTAATAATAAAAATGCGATAGATATAGGTTGCGGGCTCGGTCAAGATACTAATTGGTTGATGAAAAATGGTTTTAAGGTTATTTCTTGTGATATTTCTTCTGTGGCTTTGAATAAATTGAAAGATCTTTATCCAGATGCTGAAACTATGAGATTAGATGTGTCAGATGGATTGCCTTTTAAAGATGCTTCTTTTGGTCTAATTAATGCTAATCTTTCACTTCATTATTTTACTATGCAAACAACAAATAAAATTTTTGAAGATATAAAAAGAGTTTTAACTCCACAAGGCCTTTTTATTGGAAGAATGAATTCTACTAAAAATGACTATGTTAATTCTAATTCAAGAGAGATTGAAAAGAATTTTTATTTTGATACTCATAATGGAAAATATAGTAGACTTTTTGATAAAGAACAATTTGATGAACTTTTTTCTAATTGGAAGGTGCTTGTTTTAAAAGAAACTGAGACTGTTAGATTGGAAAGAAAAAAGTATACTTGGGAATTTATAGTACAAAATAATTTGTAATATTTTGTCGAATTATCCACTTTTTGTGATATAATTGTGCAAAAAAGAAGGAGAATTCTATAATATGATAATTGGATATTATGAGCAATCTTCTTATGGTGCAATATATTATAAACTGACAAAAAGGGAAGAGGAAAATAGGTTTAAGCTAGAGTTTATTAATTCGATAACGCCAAATTATATTCCTAAAGCAGTTAAGTCTTTATTTAAATATGATACTTTATTTGTGGATAGTAATTCGGACTTTATTGGTGAAAACAAGGTCTCATATTTCAAGCCAAATCCTAATACTGATGATTTACTTAAATATATTAGTAAATGTAATTGGAAGTATGTTTCTAAAAAAGAAGCTTTGAAAAGTGATGTAGCTACTTGGTATTTTTATTTGGAATTTAATAATCAAAAATATAAAATTAATGGAAGTGATAATTTACCAAGAGAAATTTTAAAAACTATTAAAATGGTAAAAAATATTTCAAACTCTAATTATTTTGCTAATACAAATATGGATAATACTAATGGATACTACTCATACATTAATATGGATGAAGCGAAAATCTTAGTTATTGGTGATTCTGTAATAAAGAGAGATGTGCTTAATTCCATTGCAAAAGAGTATGGTATACCTGATGATAAAATCGATTTTGAATTGGATTATTTAAGGTTGAAAAAGTATAATTTTAAAAAATTGCATAATTCTTTGGTTTATTCTGATATTATGGTTGGTCCTATACCGCATAAAGTTAGCGGTTTAGACGGGTATCGTAGTTTTATTGGCAGAATTAAAACTACTCCTTCAGAGTATCCAAAACTTACTGTGCTTGATTCTAATAGTGGATTGAAAATTACTAAAGAGTCATTTAAAAATGGATTAAGATTTACTAGACTTTATGAATATATTAAAAACTCAAACGAGAATTGTTCATAAAAAGAGCTGTTCTTTAAAATTACTACATAAGGAGATACATAAATGAATGATATATATAGTCTATTAACTAAAGATTATAATGATAAAATAGATAGAAATAAAGATTACAAAGATTTTTTAAATGAGCAAAGTAAAGAAAGTCTATTGGCTTTATATTGCTTATATGGCTATGCAGAAAAAAAGGATCCTATCTATGAAATAGATGGAATTAAGAAAAATTCAAAGGAAGATATTATAAATAGAATTGTAGATTTTATAGAAAATAATTTAAAAGATATTTTACAGTTTTTTAATCATGAAAGAATGCGTGAAGTAATATTAATTGCTAATTCTTCGGACTTTACTTATTTTAAAGATGATGAAAAAAATCAAATTTCTTTAGATACTATTAGAATTTTAAAATTATTTAATTTGATTTTCTGTAAGTCTAATGAAGATGAGTTAATCATACAGATGCCTGATTTTATTAAAAATAAGGTTAAAGAGGTCGATTCAGATATTTATCTTAATTATTTGGATAATTTGGTTTTATATACTGAAGGAATTATTAATACTTATGGAATTATAACTACATTAGATGCTTATGACTTAATGAAAAGTGAAATTCCTATTAATTATATTCAATATGATGCTATAATTAAATTAATTAGTTTTACTGAGCTTGAACCAATTTATTATTCTTTAGAAGAAAGATGTATAGGTCATTTTAATCTTACAGATGAGGATATAAAATTTCTAAAAAGAAGAGTAGCAAAAATGCAAGAGTATGATTTGAAATTTTATAAAAATATGGCAAGTGGAAATTACATTAAAACTCTTAATGAATATAAATCTTTTAGAAATTATATAAAAAATGTTTTTAAAATTGATTTAAATGATGACGAATTTTTAGGGGAAGAGTTAATTGATAATTATCATTCAGTTAAACAAGTTGATGAGAACAGGGCAATACGTTTTTTAAATTCCTCATTGGAAATGGAACTTGAAGTAACTAAAGATGAATATTATAAAATTATTGATTATATAAATAATATTGTTAATAAAATGCCTGATTGGAAAAATGGTGGAAAAATAAAAAAATAGAAAAATATTATTTACTTTGATTAAAATTATGTATATAATTTTAGTATATTTAGTACAAAAGAAAGAAAGGGAGAAACAAATGAAGGACTATTTCGGATATAAAAATAAAGTATGTGTAGTAACAGGAGTATCAAGTGGCATGGGAAAATCAACTGCAAAAATGCTAGTTGACTTAGGTGCTAAAGTATATGGACTAGATATTAATGAATGTGAGTTGGATGGGTTAGAGGATTTTATTGATTGCAATTTATCTCACAAAAAAGATATTGATAAAGCTTTTAAAATTATTCCTAAAAGTATTGATTGCTTTTTTGGAGTTGCTGGATTATCTGGAGCAAAAACTGATTATAAAACTACATTTAATTGTAATTATACAGCTAATATGTACATTACTCTTAAATACTTAAAGAGAAGAATGACTGCAGGAGGAGCTATAGTTTATTGTACTTCAACTGCTGGACAGGAGTGGAAAAAGTATAAAAAGGAGCAAAATAAGGTAGTACATGCTAATACTTGGGAAGAGGTTCAAACCTTAACTAAAAAGTTGGCTGAATCTGCACCAGCTACTTTTGCTTATATGTATTCTAAGAGATGTTTATCTCAATTTGCATGCGAACAAGCCGTAAATTTTGCTAAAAAAGGAATTAGGATTAATAATGTTATGCCTGGTTCTACTGACACAGGAATGAAACAAGAATTTCAAGATATGGTTGGAAGTGAAGAGGGATTGATTGCTCAAGCTGGATTAGCAGGAAGATTGGCTATTCCTGAAGAAATAGCTTATCCTATGGTATTTTTGAATTCTAATATGGCTTCATTTATTTCTGGTATTGATTTAGCTGTTGATTATACAGATACTTGCTTAAAAGAATTAGGATTAAAGAAGAACTTAGAAGCTGTATCAGCAACAAATCCTATTATTTGTGCAATGGCAAAAAAGATGCTTAATAAATCAGCTAAAAAGATGAAAGCTTTAAATGCTGGAAAAGAAGAAACTGAAGAAAAGAATTAATTTTAGATAAAATTTGTAAAAGGAGAATGTATATAAATTATATACTGGTTAAATATTATGAATTTTAATGTAAATTGTAATAATAGTGTGCAATTAATTGGAAGTAAAAAAATTTATATTGACCCTTATGAACTTAAAGATGAAACTCATGATGCAGATTATGTTTTTTGTACTCACTCACATTATGATCATTTTTCTCCAAAAGATATACAAAAAGTTTTAAATAATAATACTAAAATTGTAACTGTTGAATCTGCTAGAAGTGATGCTGAAAAATTAGTGGGCAAGGAAAATGTTTTAATTGTTGAACCTTCTAAGGATTATAAAATTGATGATATTGAGTTTTCTACAACTTATGCGTTTAATGTGAATAAGCAGTTTCATCCTAAAGCTAATAAGTGGGTTGGATATATTATAAATTTAGATGGTAAGAAATATTATATTGCAGGAGATACTGATAATATTCCTGAAATAAGAAATGTTCATGCTGATGTAGCTTTTTTACCAGCAGGTGGAACTTTTACAATGGATTATAAAGAATCTGCAGATTTGGCTAATGTAATTAATGTTCAAACTGTTGTTCCAACTCATTATGGTAGTGTAGCAGGTAAAAAAGAAGATGGTGAGAATTTTAAAAGATTAGTAAAAAATAAAGAAGTGATTCTTTTTAATTTATAAAATAATATGCAAAAAAGACCGAATTGATTAACTCAATTCGGCCTTTTTGTGGTTGTATTATTTACAACTCAATGTTTGTTACCAGGTAAACTGCTTCAGTTTCAGTTTCCTGATATTCGATGCTTACGTTACTCGACACGGTCATAAATACTTGGTTAGGATTCAGTTTGATAGAAGACAAATACAAGTTATTATCTCCTTCAAGTTGGAAATAATAATATGTTGTTCCATCAACTGCCACCTGTGACAGGAAGCTAATTACACCACTAGTTGTATAGGTTTCTTTTTCAACTTCTTGCGTTTCTTCAGGAGTTTCGATGCTAACACCAATCCTATCTAAATAAAGCGCAAGTGCTTCTTCGACAGTAGGGGCTTGTACTGCGATTGAATAATTAGCGACATTGCAAAGTGCAAATCGCTGAATCAATCCAGCACCATCTTTAAGTGTCATAAAATATGTCGATTTTCCTTCCACATTAATAATGGTAGGATATGTTGCCGTATATTTTAGGTCAGAAACAAGACCTTCTACGGCAGCTTGTGCGGAGGACTCTTCTGCACCTATACTTGAGTAGAATTTGACGACTCCAGTTCTTGGATTAGCAAGAATGAATCCAATAATAGATTCGGAATTGTTTGCAGGAGTTACACCACTGAAAAAGACAATACCGTCTTTTGAAAGAGTTGTATTGTAACCAGCAAAATATCCGTCTTCTTCGGAATTGCTCCTATACTGGTAAGATGTGTGGTACACATCTGTATTGGAAAAGTTGAAAAGACCTCTCACAAGACTGTAATTATATTCTACAAGTCTCATCAAATAATCCAAATCAAATGCGTGGTCAACCCATTCCGGAAGATTTTCTACAGTATACTCAGTACTTTCACCAGTACAAGCATCTGTAATAATGAAAGAATCTTCCATCATACCACCAAGTGGACCAATATGAGGATTTTGAACTGACGTAATCCAATAAGGATTACCTTGTTCATCAATTTCAAAGAACGATTTGCCAAAGATGGCACTAGGATATTGATTCCTTAAATGTCTTTTCAAATTATACTCGAAAAGAGCAGAAGGGGAATAGCGTATAGGCTCTTCAAGTTGTACAAGCTGAGCCTCCTGTGTTACTGCGTCGACCAATACATAACCAGGAAGTCCAGTAGAAGAAGCACTAAAATACTTGAAAATGCCTCCATAGTTTACCGGAGAAATCCGATACTGCTTTCCCTGGTACAAAATAAGATTGTATTCGGAATCTATTTCATACCAAGATGGATTTGGGATGTTTGCCAAAGTTCTATCTCCAACATTTCTGGCAGTTTCTACATCTACTACTGCCAGATTAGCAATATTAGTAGAAGAGGCAACGTCTGAGGCAAAATCGGCTTCGTCATGTTGTTCAATCTCTATCATACCTTGATATTCTTTCCAATGAAAGAGCTCAGAAGAGATAAAAGAGCACAATAGAATTGCTACAAGCACGAATATGGTTATGCCACTTATGACATAGTCAAAAAATGAGAAAACCTCATCACCCTCACTATTGATAGAAAAAATTACGCAAAATACGAGATAGGTGACTAACATTACCAATACGAAAGAAAGAAAGCCATAAGATTGGAGATTAATTGCGGGAAGTGCTAAATAGTTAATTAGCAATCCAATAATCACCGTGGGTATTAAGGCAATGAGCCATTTCATAAAACATCATCCTTTCATTAGAGTAAGTTCTCCAATTTTTTCGAATTTAGCATAAGCTAATAATCCTATTATATCATAATCTATACTGTATGTAAACAATTTCTGTAAACCATTGCGATAAAATATGTCTATTTCAAAATTGCATAAAAATAAAACTCCCCAGAGAAGTTTCGTGGGGAGTGTAGACTTAAAGAATGTGTTATGGGGTACTACAACGGCATACCCAAAGAATGTTATTGGCGTTGATGATTCCTCGTGCCTTTATCAAAGTTTCTCTTAAGCGGTCATTAGTCAAAGAAAGAGGATCAAACTCCTCTAATATGATTGACTCCTTGTTATTTGTTTTTTCAAGGACGACATCTCTTATCCGTTCTCTAATAATGTAGCGAGTTTTGTGGGATTGTGGTATCTCACTTATATCTTCAACATACCGTACTAATCCATAAATGCATTTCATAAAGTCTCCTTTCTGCAAAGTCTACATAAATATAATATCATATAATTTAGGTCTTTTCAATCATCTGTGTTTATAATTATTTTATACAATTGTTCCACCATTTACATGAATAATTTGACCAGTTACATATCTTGAATCATCACTTGCTAAATATAAATAAGCAGGGGCTACTTCAAATGGCTGACCAGCTCTTCTTAGAGGTGTTTCTGTACCAAATATTTCGACTTGTTCTTTTGTAAATGAAGCTGGGATAAGAGGAGTCCATATTGGACCTGGTGCAACAGCATTTACACGTATTTTAGATTCGGCTAGTGAAAGAGCCAAAGATTTTGTAAAAACTGCAATTGCACCTTTTGTAGCAGAATAATCTATCAAATTTTTCTTTCCATCAAATGCTGTTATTGAAGTAGTATTTATTATGCTACTATTTTGTTTAAGATGCGGTAAAATTGCTTTAGTTAAATAAAAAAATGTATAAATGTTTGTTTCAAAGGTATCTTTTAATTGCATAGTTGAAATATTTAAAATGCTATCTTGAGGAAATTGAACACCACAATTATTTACTAATATATCTACTTTTCCAAAAGTATTTATTGTTATATCAGCAATATATTTGGAAATGTTTTCATCACGTAAATCACCTGGTATTAGTAAACATTTTCTTCCATAACTTTCAATTAGTTGTTTTGTATAATTGGCATCTTTGTGCTCATTTAAATAGCTTATAACAATATTTGCACCTTCTTTGGCAAATAAAATGCTAACTGCTCTACCAATTCCACTATCTCCACCTGAAATAATTGCAACTTTTCCATCTAATTTTTTACTTGGAATATAATTAGGGTCTTCATAAATAGGTGATGGATTCATTAAATATTCTAGTCCAGGTTGCAAGTTTTGATGTTGCATAGGAAATGTTTTAGGAATAAGTATACATTCTTCTTTATATCCATTGTAAGGTATTATTGGATATTTTTCATTCATAATAAAAGGTCCTTTCTATTATTGATATATACTTGTATATATATGTATTTACGTGTTAAAATAGTACAAAAGTTACTAATTAAATATTAGGAGGTTTTCTCATGATTAAAGTTTTATTTGTTTGTTTAGGTAATATATGTAGGTCTCCAATGGCAGAATTCATTTTTAAAGATTTAGTAAATAAAGAAGGATTATCTGATTTTATTTTTGCAAGATCAGTTGGAACGACTTATGAAACGATTGGAAGAGATATGTACGAAGAAGCAAAAATAAAACTTGATGAAAAAGGTATTCCTTATAAAAAGCGTAGAGCAAAGAAAATGAATAAAAGCTATTATTTAAATTTTGATTATATAATCGGAATGGATGAACAAAATATTAAAAGCATATATGAAATTTGCGGAGGAGACGAAAAAAAGAAAGTTTATAAACTTTTAGATTTTACAGATCATCCAAGAGATATATCTGACCCATGGTATACAGGAGACTTTTCAAAAGCTTATGATGATATTTTGACCGGATGTAAGGCTTTACTTAAATATCTACAAAAGAAACATGATCTAAATTTTGGAAAAGATTATACGAAAGATGAGTTAGTCTCTTTAATTTACGAGGATATGAAAAAATATGCTGCTATTACTCCATCGGATGCAGATATTACTAGATATTTTGCACTAGGAACTAAATTGATTGATATAAGAGTATATATATCTGATATGTACAATACAGAAATAGAGGACGAAGATGCTATTCCATCACTTAAAAATTATTATATGCAATTAGAAAAATACATAAGAGATTTAAAAAAATAAATCTTACATTTAGAAGGGGGAGTGTATAAATATTAATATGAAAATACTTATTATAGGTGGTGTCGCTGGGGGAGCTACTACAGCAACTAGATTAAAAAGATTAAGTGAAGAGAATGAGATAATTCTTTTTGAAAGAGGAGAAAATATATCTTTTGCAAACTGTGGATTACCATATTATATTAGTAATGTTATTAGTGATAAAAAAGATTTATTAGTGCAAACTCCAAAGGCTTTTAAAGACAGATTTAATATAGATGTAAGAGTTAAGCAAGAAGTAATTAAAATAGATAAAGAAAATAAAACTGTAACTGTAAAAAATTTAGTTACTAATGAAATTTATAAAGAAAATTATGATAAATTAGTATTATCGCCAGGAGCTGAACCAATAAATCCTTTTAAGAGTTTAAATAGTAAAAGAATTTTTACTTTAAGGACTATTGATGATTCTGTTAGAATAAAAGAATATATTAGTAATAATAGTGTGAAAAATATTGCAATTGTTGGCGGAGGATATATTGGCGTAGAAATGGCTGAAAATTTAGCTTCTATTGAGGGACTAAATATTTCTATTATAGAAAAAGCAAGTCATTTAATTCCAACAATAGATGAAGATATGGCAAGTTTTGTGCATAAAACTCTAACTGATAACAATATTAAAATAATATTAAATCAAGGTGTAGAAAGTATTGTTGAAGGAAAAGAATTATTTATTAAATTAGAAAATAATACTATTAAAGCTGATATGATTATTTTGTGTATTGGCGTAAGACCGGAATCTATTTTGGCTAAAGAGGCTGGACTTGGCGTGAATGATAGAGGATATATTTTAGTTAATGAGAAAATGTGCAGTACTGATGAAAATATTTATGCATTAGGTGATGCCGTTTTACTTAAAAATATGATTACTGGAAAAAGTGCTCCTTTAGCACTAGCTGGACCAGCAAATAGACAAGCAAGAATTGTGGCAAATAATATTATGGGGATTAATAGTGAATATAAAGGTTTTGTTGGAAGCAGTATTTTAAAAATTTTTAAATTTACTCTTGGAATGTCAGGGATTACTGAAAAAGTTTGTAAAGAGCAAAATATAAATTATAAAACAATGATTATTTCGCCTAATTCTCATGCAAGTTATTATCCAGGTGCAAAGCCTATAACTATTAAAGCTATATACAAAGAAGATGATGGACAAATATTAGGAGCAACTGTTTGGGGAGAAGAAGCGGTTGATAAAATTACAGATATTTTAGCTTTTGCAATACAGAAAAAAATGAAAGCTACTGATTTATCTGAACTTGAGCTATGTTATGCTCCACCATATTCTTCAGCTAAAAGTCCAATTAACTTATTAGGTAATAGCATTGAAAATGAAATTGATGGATTAGTTGATACAATTTCTATTCTAGAATTATTGCATAATTATGATGTATATTCAAAAGATAAAAATTATTTGATTTTAGATGTTAGGACCAAGAAGGAATATGAATATAGCCATATAGAAGGTGCAGTTAATATTCCACTAGATGAATTAAGAGGACATTTATCTGAAATGGATAAAAATAAAAATTTAATAGTTCATTGTCATAGTGGTCTTAGAAGTTATATTGCTTGTAGAATTTTGACGAGTAATGGTTTTAAATGTAAAAATTTAATTGGTGGATACTTTATTTATAATATAGTTAAAAATTATGCTAATGCAAATTAAATTGTAAGAAGGAATATTATAATGAATATAGAAAAAGATTTATTTGATATGCAAGATAAAAAATACCAAGTTTTCCAATTTAAATTATGTCCGGGAGTTAATAATATAATAGGAGTAAGAATTCCTGAACTCAGAAAATATGCAAAAAAGATTTGTAATTCAGTAAGTATTACAGATATAGGTACAAATTATCAGGAAGAAATTATCCTAAAAGGTATGCTTATTGGATTAAATAAGGATTTGGATTATGAGCAAATTGAAAATTTTATTCCTTTAATTAATAATTGGGCTACTTGTGATACATTTTGTAGTGGCCTAAAAAAAACAAAGAACCATTTGGATGAAATGTGGAATTTTTTACAGAAGTATTTAAAATCTAGTAAAGAATATGAGATACGCTTTGCAGTAGTTATGATTTTGCAATATTATATTAATGAAAGTTATGTAGATAGTGTTCTTAAAATGTTATCAAAAATTAAAAATGAAGGCTATTATGCACAGATGGCTGTAGCATGGGCATATTCTATGTGCTTTATAAAATTTTATGATAAAACAAAAGAGTTTTTTGTTAAAAATCTGAGTGTAGAATTTAATAAGGATAAAGACAATTTGATATATACGAAAATTGATAATTTTATATATAATAAATCGATTCAAAAGGCTTTAGAATCATATAAACTTACAAAACAGCAAAAAGAAGAGTTAAAAAAGCTTAAAATTAAATTTATTTAAT
Organism: uncultured Clostridia bacterium; assembly: GCA_944391745.1. Taxonomy (GTDB): domain Bacteria; phylum Bacillota; class Clostridia; order TANB77; family CAG-508; genus CAG-793. The sequence continues at coordinate 26,622 of CALXUS010000015.1, read as the reverse complement.
ATTAGTGAAAGTATAATTTTCCACTTACCGGAGAAAATATGTGTAAAACATATTCGGGGAGTGGAATTTTTTATGTATAAAATATTAAATACAAAAGAAATTGTACTAGATAAAAAATTACTGAAAGAATATTTAGCAAAGTTTGCTGCTGATAGTATTATTAAAGAAAAATCAGATATTGATACTTATCCAATACCGAGGGTCTTGGATAATTTTGAGTATATATCTTTGATTTATACTTTGCTTAATCAACATATTAAGTTAGGAATACCAATTCACCCCGCTGGAGAATGGCTTTTAGATAATTTCTATTTGATTGATAATACAGTGAAAATTTTACAGAAAAGTTTATCTAAATCAAAGTATGAAAAGTTTCCTAGAATTGCTAATGGGATTAATTCTGGATTTGCAAGAATATATGTACTATGTAATGAAATTGTTATGAATACTGATGGGAGGATTGATGAAGAGGAGCTTACTGAATACATTCAAGCTTATCAAACTCAGAAAAATTTATATATGAATGAAATATGGAATTTAGGGATTTTTCTTCAAATATCCTTAATAGAAAAAATTAGGGCAGTATGTGAAAAAATATTTCTTTCTCAGATGCAAAAATTTAAAGTAGAAAACATGGTTAAAAGAATTTTAGAAAATAAAAATATAAAAAGAATAAAATTAGAGACGGATGTTTATTCTTATGTTGAATATATGGCATATAGATTAAAAGTTTATGGAAAAAAAGCAGCTCCTTTTTTGGAGATTTTGGAAGAGCAGGTTCAGAAAAATGGAATGACTTTAAGTGAAGTAATAAATAAAGAGCATTTCGATATTGCAATAAAAAGAGTATCTATGCAAAATGCAATACTTAGTATTAAAACTATTTCGAGGATGGATATTTTATCTATTTTTGAAAATACAAGTATTGTGGAAAAAATGTTAAATTCGGATAAAGTATATAAAAGTATGGATTACCAGAGTAAAGCAAATTATAGAGGAGCTATTGAAGAAATTGCTAAGAAAACTAAACTTTCAGAAGTATATATAACTCAAAAATGTATTAATTTGTGTGATAACCAAAAAGATAAAAAAGCACATGTTGGTTATTATATTGTTGATGAAGGAAAAGCAGAATTGTTGGGAAACTTACTTAATAAAAAAGTAAAAATCATGTCTAACAGTACTAAGTCAAAAATTTATATTTCCTTAATTTATATAATTACTATTATAATAACTATATTGATATGTACTAAATCATGGATTTTTGCATTATTGAGTTTTATACCGGTTTTAAATATTGTAACAAAATTTATTCAGTATGTTTTAAGTAAAATAGTAAAACCTAAAATTTTACCTAAAATTGATTTTCAAGATAAGGGTATTCCTAAAAAATATGCAACAATGTGTGTAATACCAGTTTTACTTAATGATGAATCAGAGGTAAAAGAATATATGCACAAACTTGAAGTGTATTATTTAGCAAATAAAAGTGAGAATTTGTTTTTTACTCTTCTTGGAGATTGCACAAGTGAACAAAGTGAAAAGAAAAAAGTAGATAAAGTAATTGCTGAAACTGGGGAAAAATGTGTTCAAGAATTAAATGACAAATATGGAAATGTTTTTAATTTTATATATAGAAAAAGAGAATGGAGTAGTAGTGAAAGATGTTTTATGGGATGGGAAAGAAAGAGGGGAATTTTAACCCAGCTTAATGAATATTTAGTAACTGGAAAAAATTTATTTTGGATTAATACTTGTAAGGATTTACCTAAGATAAAATATGTTATTACTATTGATGGAGATACTAGTTTATCATTAAATCAAGCTGAAAAATTAGTGGGAACAGCTGCACATATATTAAACAAACCTGAGGTAAATAAAATAACTAATACTGTGGTCTCAGGACACGCACTAATTCAGCCCAGAATTGGTGTTAAATTGAATGAAGAAAGGAAAACAATTTTTTCTAGATTATTTGCAGGTTCTGGTGGAACAGATTTATATGCAAATGCAATTTCAGATGTTTACCAAGATAATTTTGATGAAGGTATATATACAGGTAAAGGCATATATGATGTGGAAGTTTTTTATGAGGTACTTAAAGATACTATTCCTGAAAACAGTGTTCTTAGTCATGATTTGCTAGAAGGAAGTTATTTAAGATGTGGGTTGGCTTCAGATATACTTTTGATGGATGGTTGCCCATCTAATTATATCTCTTATAGAAAGAGAAAACATAGATGGATTAGAGGAGATGTTCAAGTATTACCATGGATTAATTCAACATTAAATACTTTATCTAAATATAAAATATTAGATAATTTATCAAGAGATTTGGAACGATTTTTTGAACTTTTATTAATATTAAGTTGTTTAATTTTTGTGGTATCTAATAGTAGTAATCTTGCATTATTTTTAAGTTTAGCTATCATATTTATTGCATTTCCTAATATTATTGATTTGTTAGATATTTTTATGAATTATAAGACTGAAGAGCAAAAACTTATATCCAAAGAATTTACTAAAGTTCAAGGAACTATATATAGATTTTTAGTTAATTTTGCTATTCTTCCTGATACTGCCTATGTTGAAATTAATGCTTTAATAAAAAGTATATATAGAATGAAAGTATCTCATAACTTTATGTTAGAGTGGACTACATCTCAGGATGCTGAGAAAAATAGTGAAAGAAGTATTAAAGGTTATTATTTTTCTATGCTTCCTAATTTAATATTAGGATTAATATTAGTTGTTCTAATGTTATTAACTTTAGGATATTCAAATAATATTTTTGCTACTATATTATTTTTATGTATGGGAATTATATGGCTTGTTGCCCCTTTTATAATGTACAAATTAAGTATAAAAAATGAGGAGCCTTTTTCTTCTAAAGTAACAGATAGTGATAAAAAGTTTTTATTAAATAAAGCTAAGGATACATGGCAATATTTTAAAGATAATATGATAAATAACCTTCCTTCAGACAATTTTCAGCCTGATAGAAAAATAAAAAGAGCGGAAATTACATCACCTACAAATATTGGATTAGCATTAATGTCTATGATTTCTGCTTATGATTTACAATTTGAAAAATTAAACGATACAATTTCAATGATTGATAAAACAATAACTACGATTGAAGATTTACCTAAATGGAACGGTCATTTGTATAATTGGTATAATATTTCTACTTTAGAAGCGGTTAAACCTATATTTATTTCTTCAGTAGATAGTGGAAATTTGGTTGGATATTTATATACTTTAAAACAATTTTTACTTGAAGTAAATGAGATAGAGCTATCTAAACGAGTAGATAATATTATTAATAAAGCTGACTTTAGTAAGTTATATGATTATAAATATGGATTATTTTCAATTGGTTATGATTTAGAAGCTAATAAACTAGTTAACTCTTATTATGATTTATTGGCTTCTGAGGCAAGACAGACAAGTATTGTTGCTATTGCTAAACGAGATGTACCAAGTAAGCATTGGAATAATTGTTCAAGACTTTTAACTACTATGGGAAAATATAAAGGTTTAATATCATGGGGTGGAACAGCCTTTGAATATTTAATGCCTGCTGTAAATATATCATCTTATGAAACCTCATTACTTGATGAGTCGTGCAGATTTTCTATTTTGAGTCAAAGAAAATATGCAAAAAAATTAGGTATTCCATGGGGAATATCCGAGTCAGCATATAATACTAAAGATTTCAAGGGAAATTATCAATATAAGACATTTGGTGTTCCTTGGCTAGGATTAAAAAGAGAGTTAGATGAAGAAATAGTTATAAGTCCTTATGCTACGGCAATGGCATTACCTTTTTATCCTAAAGAGGCAATAGATAATTTAAAAATAATAGATAAAAATTCAGGAACTGGAAAATATGGTTTTTATGAATCTATTGATTATAAACCTAAAAAAGCTATTAACAAAACTTTTATGGCTCATCATCAAGGCCTGATTCTTACATCAATTAATAATTTCTTTAATGATAATATTTTTCAAAAAAGATTTATGAGAAATTCAGAAATAGAAGGTGTGGAGATTTTATTAGAGGAAAAGATGCCTAAAGATATGATTACAACTAAGGAGAGAAAGGAAAAAGTGGAAAAAATAAAGTATAAAGATTATGAGGAATATACAGAAAGAAATTCCGGAATAAATGTTTTAGCTAATGAAAGATATTCTATTGTAATGAAAGATGATGGAAGCAGTTATACTAAATTTGGTGATGATATTATAAGTGATAATATTCATATTTATATTAAAGATATAAATTCAAAGAAAATATATGATACTGTTTCAGATAAAAATCAAGTAATTTTTACTTCATCAGATGACAAAGTAATTATTCAAGATGGTAATCTATTAATTAATGTTCAAACAACAATAGTACCAAATTTGCCAATAGAAGTACGAAGAATAAGCGTAAAGAATACTGGAATGATGCCTATTACACTAGAAGTTACAAGTTATATGGATATTTTATTAGCTAATTTTAGGGATTTTTATTCTCATCCTACATTTAATAAGATGTTTATTGATTATGAAAAAATAAATGAGGGAATATTGTTAACTCGAAGGCGTAGGGAGGAAAAAAGGCAAAAAAGTTTTGTCGCAACTAATTTAATATATGAAGATGGCGATTTAGAATATGAAATTGATAAAGAGAAGTTTATTAGTAGAGGGGACTTTGAAATAGAAAATAAATCTTTAATTGCTAATTATGAAAATAAAATATTTTATGAAACAGATAATTTAAGTTCTAATGTTCCTTATGCTGTAATAAATTCATCACAATTGTCTAAGAAAATTGTTCAAACTATTCAACCTATAGTTGCAATGAGAAGAATTATTGATATAAAGCCGGAAGAAGAAAAGCAATTATATTTAATTAATTCAGCAGGAGATACTGAGGAAGAGGCTATTGAAAATTTAAAAGAATATACTAAATCTGAAAGACTAAATAATATATTTGATATATCAAAAAATCATAGTTTCGCTGAAATGAGATTTTTAAATATTAAGGGAAAAGACATAGATATATACCAAAAAATGATTGAAAAGTTATTATTTCCAAATCACAAAGAATATAATTTAGAAATTGATCTTTCGACCGAAAAATTATGGAAATATGGAATTTCAGGTGATAAACCTATTTTATTGGTAAAATTACGAGACAATAATGATATGTATTTGATTAATGAAATATCAAAAGCTAAAGAATATTTTGACATGAAAAATATAGATGTAGATATAGTTGTGTTGTCAAAAAATAAAGTTGAGATAGAATTTAAAACTTTGATAAATATACCTTTAGAAGATAAAAGAATTATTGAATGCAGAGCTAATTTAATACTAGATGCGAAATTGGGCTCTATATCAATTCAGATGAAAAATACTGGTGATAAAAAAGTCCAAAAAAATAATAATTTAGTTTTAACTAATGGTAAGTCTAAAAAAGATATTCAAATAGATACAAGTAAATTAAAATATTTTAATGGCTATGGAGGATTTTCAGAAGATGGAAATGAATATCATATAATTGTCAATAAAGATAAAAAGACTCCTGTAGTATGGAGTAATATAATGGCAAATGATAAATTTGGAACATTGGTTACAGAAGGGTTAGGAGGATATACTTGGTATAGAAATTGCAAAACTAATAGGATTACAGAATTTTCTAATGATGCTCATTTAGATAAACCTTCAGAAATGATTATTTTAAAAGAGGAAGAGGCAGGTAATGATTTAGATAAAAATGAAAATCATTTTCAAAATCAGTTAAATAAAAAAGAAGCTTTTTCTATTTCTCCTAACATTCTAGAAGATAATGGAAATTATCATATTGTTTATGGATTTGGATTTTCAAAATTTGAGCATATTTATAAAGACATAGAAGAAGAGCTTACAATTTTTGTACCTCTTGAGGACAGCTTAAAGATAAGTAGATTAAAGCTTAAAAATACTAGTCTTAAAAAGAAAAAAATTAAATTATATTATAATTTGGATTTAGTCTTAGGAGAGAGGAAAAACAGGTTTGTTAATTATCTCTTTAAAGAAAATTATAATTTATTATTAATAAAAAACAATATTAATCCCAATTATTATGTTTATGTAACTAGTAATGAGCCAATTGTTTTTAATAATAAAATAATTGAAATTAATGTTGAAATAGATTCTCTTGAAACAAAAGATATCACTTTGATTTTAGGTGCTGAAGAGACTGAAACAGAATGCTTAGAAGTTGGTGGAAAATATTTAGGAAAAGAAGATAAAGCTTTAGAAGAAGTAAAGAAATATTGGATAGATAAAGTAAAAAAGATAGAGGCACATACTCCATTAGAATCTTTTGATATTTTACAAAATGGATGGTTAATTTATCAAACAATGGTATCTAGAAAACTTGCTAAAACAGGATTTTATCAATCAGGTGGTGCAATAGGCTTTAGAGACCAACTACAAGATGCAATGAATCTTAAATATATAGATAGCAGTATTTTGAAAAAACAAATAATCCTTCATGCTAGACATCAATTTAAAGAGGGAGATGTACTTCATTGGTGGCACAATGAAAAAAATAATGGTATAAGAGCAAGATATAGTGATGATTTGTTGTGGTTGCCTTATGCTGTTATAACTTATATAGATTTTACCGGTGACTTTTCCATATTAAATGCAGAGGCAGAATATCTAAATGGTAGAAAACTTAATGCTGATGAGCATGATTATATGGATGAATTTAAATATACAGATAATAAGGAAAGTATATATCATCATTGTATGAGGGCTATAAATAGAACTTTAAATTTTGAATATTTTCCTAAGATAAATGGTGGAGATTGGAATGATGGGATGAATAGAGTTGGAATTAAGGGAAAAGGTGAAAGTGTATGGCTTGGTTTTTTCCTATATTCTATATTAGTAAAATTTGCCGAATATTCAAAATATGTGACTAGATTTGCAAATAAAGAAACTTCAATAGCAATGCATGATAAAAATGTTGATGTTAAGAATATTGATACAGATGAGAAATCCGATGAATTCGAAAGATTAATGAAAGTTGCAGAAAAACTTAAGAAAAACTTAAATACAGTAGGATGGGATGGCAGATGGTATAAAAGGGCGACGACAGATGATGGAAAAGTACTTGGTAGTGTAGGAAATAAGGAATGCAAAATTGATGGTATATCTCAAAGTTGGTCTGTAATATCTAATGCTGGTGATAATGACAAAAAATTTATAGCAATGGATAGTATGGAAAAATATTTAATAGATAAGGAAAATAATATACTAAAACTTTTGACTCCAGCTTTTCAAAATGAAGAATTTAGTCCTGGATATATTGCCTCTTATGCACCACGGAATGAGAGAAAATGGAGGACAATATACTCATGCAGCAATATGGGGAGCTATTGCAGAAATAATATTAAATAAACCGCAAGAAGCAATGGATATATATAAAATGATTAATCCTATTGAGCATTCAAAAAATAATGAGCAGGTGGCAAAGTACAAGGTAGAACCTTATGCTGTAGAAGCGGATATATATGGAGAAAATGAATTTGCAGGAAGGGGTGGCTGGACTTGGTATACTGGCTCAAGTGGCTGGATGTTCACACTTCAAGCAGAATATATACTAGGACTAAAAATTCATCATGGAGAACTAAAAATAATGCCATCTGTTCCAAAGGATTGGAATAAATTTGAAGTAACTTTTAGGTGGAAAAATGCGAAATATAATATAAAGTATGAAAGAATAAATGAAAACACTCAAATGTATTTAGACGGAGAAAAAGTAGATGAAATAAAGCTAAAAGATGAAGGCGAGTTCGATGTTAAGGTAGAGTTTTAAAAAAGGGCAGTAACTTGCTCTTTTTTTGAGGGAAGCTTTTTTCTTAAAAATTTCATTTTTGGATTGATAAATTCGCATTATTGTGATATAAATATAAATATGAAAAAATGGCTTAGTATATGTTTTGAATCTTACTAAGCAAAATAATCATAACTTATTGAAGAATAGAAAGGTGGGACTTTTGTGCAAAATACTGTATCAAATGTAAATACTTATGATGATTCAAAAAAGAAAATATTAATAGTAGATGATGAGCCATCAATACAAGATTTGTTAGTATTCAACTTAGAAAAAGAAGGATATAAGACTATTACAGCAAGTGATGGAGAAGAAGGAGTTTCACTTGCACTTTCTCAAAATCCTGATTTGATTTTATTAGATGTAATGCTTCCTAAAGCTGATGGACTTACAGTTTGTAAAAAAATTAGACAAACAATGAGTAAAGTTCCAATAATAATGTTATCTGCTAAGGGAGAGGAAATAGATAAAATTTTAGGATTAGAAATAGGTGCTGATGATTATATGACAAAACCTTTTAGTATTAGAGAGCTAATTGCTAGAGTAAAAGCTAATTTACGTAAGGTTGAACAAAATGAACAAGATTATTCTAATTCTATGATGAGAGAAAATAAAATTGTAGTTGGCGATTTAAAACTAGATTTAGATAAGTTTGAAGTAGAAGTTAGAGGTCAAAAGGTTACTGACCTTACAAGAAGAGAATTTGAAGTACTAAGATATTTAGCACAAAAGCCAGGACAAGTTGTTACTAGAGAAGATTTACTTGAAAAAGTATGGGGGTACGAGTATTACGGAGATATTAGAACTGTTGACGTAACAATTAGAAGAATTAGAGAAAAAATTGAAAAAAATACAGCAAATCCAAAAATTCTTATCACCAAAAGAGGTGTTGGATATTATATAGAATCTAAATAAATTGGAGGCTTTTAGCTGTGAAAAATTTTCAAATGAAAATAATACTTTCATTATATGTTGCTACTATTGCAATAATATGTTTTTTCACAATATTTTTTTCACGCATATTGCAACAGAGTGGAATAGCAGTAGAATATATTAATCAAATTAAAATTGTGTCAATAATTGTACTTGCTATATTTTCTATTTTTACAATAGCAGTTTCTATAATAGAAGTAAAAAAATATATTGAGCCTATGTCAAAAATGCTTAAAGGCGCAAAAAAAGCAATTTTTAATGCAGATATTAATAATTTAGAAACAACAACTTCAAATGATGAACTTTCAGAATCTTTTAATGAAATAATTAATGAACTTAAACAAAACTTAAAAGATGCAAATGGCGAAAAAAAACAAAAAGAAACTATTTTAAAGCACATGACAGATGGTGTTATAACATTTAATATGGATGGTAATATAACATACATAAATCCAGCTGCTAAGCAGTTACTGGCATTGAAGGATGATAATGCTAATTTTAAATCTATTTTTGGTAAGTTTTCTGACATAAATATGGAGAAAATTATTTATTTGGATAGTTGGACTTCTTCTGAAAAAAAGATAGAAAATGAGCAAGGAACTATGAGCCTGTTCTTCATACCTTATAGGGATGATTTAGATATGCCAGCAGGTGTAATGGTGGTTATTCAAGATATAACTGAACATGTTAAATTAGATAATATGAGAAAAGAGTTTGTTGCAGATGTATCACATGAATTGAAAACTCCAATAACTTCAATTAAAGGTTATTCGGAAACATTGTTGGATGGAGATTGTGATAAAGAAACTGAGAAGCATTTTTTACATGTTATAGATGATAATGCTGATAGAATGGAAAAATTAGTTCAGGATTTGCTTACTCTTTCAAAATATGATAATAACAAAGTTAATAAAAAGCCTACGGAATTTGATTTGGGTGAATTAGCAAAACTATGTAAAGAAAAATTTGATATTGAGATAAAAAAGAAAAAACAAAAAGTTAGTTGTTTTGTTACGGCAGATGTTCCTAATGTATATGCAGACAGAGATGGAATTGAAAGAGTAATATTAAATATTTTAAGTAATAGTATTAAATATACTCCTGATGGCGGAAAAATTGACATATATGTTGGGTATGTACATAATGATGCTTATATTAAAATAAAAGATACAGGAATAGGTATTCCTGAAAAGGATTTAAATAGAATATTCGAAAGATTTTACAGAGTGGATAAAGCCCGTTCTAGGCAATTAGGTGGAACAGGACTTGGTCTTTCAATAGCAAAAGAGATAATAGAGAAAAATAATGGAAGTATTAACATTAAGAGTAAAGTTAATGAAGGTACAGAAGTAGTTATTCAAATACCAGTGAAAAAAGTAGTCGAAAAGAAGGCTAAAGAAATTTAGCCACTTTTCTTATGGAGGGACTTAAATGAATGATAAAGTAAAAAATATACTTGAGTGGATTTATTGTATTATAATTGCAGTAGTAATAGCATTACTAATAAAGTATTTTGTTGGTACTCCAACTATTGTAAAACAATCATCAATGTGGCCTACATTAGAACAAAATGATAGACTTATTTTAAATAGATTAACAAGAACATTTGGACAGATGCCTCAAAGAGGAGATATTATAACTTTTGAAGCACCAAGTAATAATGCAACTGGGTTATTACAGGAAGATGTAGAAAACCCAGTTGCTAAATATGAAGATGAGCCTACCAGTTGGTGGGGAAAATTCGTTTATTATGTGCTAGAAATAGGTAAGGAAAGTTATATTAAAAGGGTAATTGGACTCCCAGGAGATCATGTTGAATTAAAAGATGGTAAAGTGTATATAAATGGTAATGAATTAGATGAACCTTATTTATCAGATGATGTTATAACTGAGCCAACTGGAGTACTTACAGATTTTATTGTCCCAGAAGATACTATTTTTGCAATGGGAGATAATAGAGAGGGTTCAAAAGATTGTAGAGCTTTTGGATGTATTCCATTAGATAAAATTGAAAGTAAAGTTGTAATAAGGTTTTGGCCTTTTAGTAAATTTGGTAAAGTAGACTAAAAATATAGAATGAGGAAATAAATAATGCAATTATTTGAAAATATAGTTGGTAATGAGCATATAAAGGAATCTTTGCAAAATGCAGTTTTGTCGGGTAGTGTGTCACATAGCTATTTGTTTGTTGGAAAAGCTGGCATAGGAAAAAAGCTTTTTGCAAGAGATTTAGCTAAAAAAGTTATGTGTCTTGGTGAAGATGATTGTGAATCTTGCACTAAATTTGATTCAAATAGTAATCCTGATTTTAGTATTATTGTTCCTGATGGAAAAAGTATTAAAATTGAACAGATAAGGAATATGCAATCTAGAATAGTAGAAAAACCGATAATTTCAAGTAAAAAGGTTTATATTATTGATGATGCCGATTTAATGTCTGAAGAAAGTCAAAATTGTTTGTTAAAAACTTTGGAAGAACCTCCAGAATATGCAATGATAATTTTGATTGCTTCAAATGAAAATAGAATGTTACAAACAATTAAATCAAGATGTGTAATAATAAGATTTGAAAATTTAACAGATGATGAAATAGGAAAAATATTAAAAACAGACGACAAAGATGTTATAAGATTATGTGAAGGCAGTGTAGCAAAAGCTGATACTATTCAAGAAAAGAAAGAAGTTTTTACTCAACTTAAAAATATAGCTAATTTATTAGAAAAAGATAGTTTAATAGATGTTTTAAATAATTCGGAATTGTTATATTCGTCAAAAGATGATATAATGACTATACTAGATTTTCTAAACATAATATTTTATGAAAAAACTAAAGAAAATTTAAAGTTTTCTAAAGCAATAACTTTAATAGAAACCGTTAAGAAGAAGATAATTGCAAATAACAATTATGATATGTGCATAGACTACTTGTTAATTCATATATGGGAGGAGTTAAATGGTAAAAGTTGTAGGCGTTAGATTTAGAAAGCCGGGAAAAATATATTTTTTTAATCCAGGAGATTTAGATGTTAGAAATGGTGATGAAGTAATAGTTGAAACTGCTCTTGGACAAGAGTATGGAACAGTAACTGTTAATTCTAGAAATTTGCCTGATGACACAGTAGTTAAAGATTTAAAAAATATTATTAGAATTGCTAATAAAGACGATAGAAAACATCAACAAGAAAATTTGAAAAATGAAAAAAAGGCTTTTGAAATATGTAAAAAGAAAATAAAAGAACATAAATTAAAAATGAATTTGGTAGAGGCTAGATATTTATTTGATAATTCTAAATTGTTGTTTTATTTCACAGCTGATGGAAGAATTGATTTTAGAGATTTGGTAAAAGATTTAGCTAGTATATTTAGGACAAGAATAGAATTAAGACAGATTGGAGTTAGAGACGAAATTAAAAGAATGGGCGGAAATGGCCCTTGTGGTAGAGAATTATGTTGTTGCTCATTTTTAAAGAAACTTGATGTAGTAACAATAAAAATGGCGAAAGAGCAAAACTTATCTTTAAATGCTTCGAAAATTACAGGTTGCTGTGGTAGATTAATGTGTTGCTTAAAATATGAACAAAATGTTTATGAGGACAAAATGAAAAAGTTACCAAAGCTAGGTGCTATTGTTAGTACAGAAGATGGTGAAGGCGTAGTAGAAGGAATTGAAGTCTTAAATGAAATATTAAAAGTAAAATTAAAAGATGATGAAGATAATTTCTATTTTAAAAAATATAAAGCTGAAGATGTAAAAGTAATTAAAGAAGGAAAGAAAGAAGTCGAACAAGAAGTTAATGAGGAAGACTTAAAAGAACTTGAAAATTTGGAAAAAATGGATAAGATGGAAATTAGTTCATCTAATGATGATGATATGTAATATTAAATTTGCTAAAAGTTTTTATAATATATAGAACTTATTATAAAATGAAAGGTGGTGAAAAATATGGCATACAAAATTTCAGACGCATGTGTACAATGTGGTGCTTGTGCAGCTTCTTGCCCAGTAAACTGCATTTCTCAAGGCGAAAACAAATATGTTATTGATAAAAGTAAATGCATAGAATGTGGTTCTTGCGCGCAAATTTGCCCAGTAGGAGCTCCAGAACTAGATAATGAATAATAAAAAAGGGTCTTTTTAGACTCTTTTTTATTGTAAAATTTAGTAATTGAAAACTAATTCTTTGGTCAGTTTAATTGACAATAGAACATTTTAAATATATACTATTTGTGTACAAAAGACAAAGCAATATTAGAAAAAATAAAGGAGGCAATTAATGAAGGATTTAATTGAAATTAGATGGCACGGTAGAGGTGGCCAAGGAGCAAAAACAGCTTCATTACTATTGGCAGATGCAGCCTTCAATACTGGTAAGTATATTCAAGGTTTCCCTGAATATGGACCAGAAAGAATGGGAGCACCAATAACAGCTTACAACAGAATAAGTACAACACCTATAAGAGTACATAGCAATATTTATGAACCTGATTATGTTGTAGTTGTAGATGATACATTGCTTTCAGCTGTAGATGTTACTTCAGGATTAAAAGAAGATGGAGCAATATTAATTAATACTACAAAATCAATTGATGAAATTAAACCATTATTAAAAGGATATAATGGAAGTGTTTATACAATTGATGCTAGAAAAATATCTGAAGAAGCATTAGGAAGATATTTCCCAAATACTCCAATGCTTGCAGCAATAGTAAAAGTTACAGGCATTATGTCTGATGAAGATTTTATTAAAGATATGGAAGGATCATTTAAACATAAATTTGCAAAAAAACCTGAAGTTATTCCAGGAAATATGCAAGCGGTAGAAGTTGCTTTAAAAGAAGTTAAGAAAATTCAATAATTATAATAATTTTAAAAGCAATAAATATTTAGTAAAGTGGAAATAATACCACTAGAAAGGAAAAAGAGTATGGAAATAAATAATAATACACCATGGGAAGATATGACACTAGGTGGAACAATTTATGAAGCTGGAAACTCTAAAAACTTTAAAACAGGTGATTGGAGAAGCATGAAACCAGTATTTCATCCAGATAAATGTAAACAATGTGGATTATGCTTTCCAGTTTGCCCAGAGAATGCTATTCCAGTAAACAAAGAGCAAAAAAGAGAAAACTTTAATTTTGATTTTTGCAAAGGATGTGGAGTATGTAGCAAAGTATGCCCATTTGGAGCAATAACAATGGAAGAGGAGGGAAAATAATATGAGTATTAGAGAAAGACTAAGCGGAAATGAAGCAACAGCTTATGCTATGAAACAAATTAACCCAGATGTAGTGGCAGCTTTCCCTATAACACCTTCAACAGAAATTCCTCAATATTTCTCTACTTATGTAGATAATGGAGAAGTAGATACAGAATTTGTTGCCGTTGAAAGTGAACACAGTGCAATGAGTGCTTGTATAGGTGCAGAAGCAGCTGGAGCAAGAGCTATGACAGCTACATCAGCTAATGGTTTAGAGTATATGTGGGAGATGGTACAAATTGCATCAAGTATGAGATTACCAATTGTTATGGCTTTAGTTAATAGAGCTATTTCAGGACCACTAAATATTCATAGTGACCATTCAGATGCAATGGCTGTAAGAGATAGCGGATGGATAATGCTATTTTCAGAAACAAACCAAGAAGCTTATGATAATATGTTAATGGCTCATAGAATTGCAGAGCATAAAGATGTGTTATTACCACTTATGGTTTGTCAAGATGGATTTATAACTTCACATTCTATTGAAAATATTGAATTATTAGAAACAGAAGAAGTTAGAAAATTTGTAGGAACTTATAAACCAGAACATTATTTATTAGATAGAAAAAATCCAATATCTATGGGACCAATGGATTTACAACCATTTCTATTTGAGCATAAAAGACAACAATGGGAAGCTATGAAAAATGCTAAAAATGTTATATTAGAAGTTTCAAAAGAATTTGAAAAATTAACTGGCAGAAAATATGATTTATTTGAAGAATATAAAATGGAAGATGCTGACTATGTTATAGTTTGTATGAACTCAACTGCCGGAACTGTAAAAAATGTAATTGATAGATTAAGAAATAATGGTGTTAAAGCTGGTCTTTTAAAGGTAAGAGTATTTAGACCATTCCCAGGAGAAGAAATTGCAAAAGCTTTATCTAATGCAAAAGCAGTTGCTGTATTAGATAAAACACCTATATTAAATTTAACAGGTGGACCATTGTATGAAGATGTTACATCAGCTATGTATACATTAAATATGAATGTACCAACAATAGATTATTGCTATGGTATTGGTGGTAGAGATGTAACAGAAAATCAAATTGAAACAGTATATAATGATTTACAAAACTTAAATGATATGAGTGATCCTTATAGATTCTTAGGATTAAAAACAAAATAATAAAATATAATGAAATATATAGAAAGGAATAGAAAACTATGTATAATGTTAAAGAAGTAGTAGCAAATAGACCTTCAAGGTTTTCTGAAGGACATAGAATGTGTGCAGGTTGTGGTGCTCCACCTATAGCTAGAATGGTGTTAAGAGCAGTACATCCAGAAGACCATGTAGTAGTGTCTAATGCAACAGGATGTATGGAAGTTTCAACATGTATTTATCCATATACATCTTGGACAGATTCATATATTCATACTGCATTTGAATGTGCAGCAGCAACAGCTTCAGGAGCAGAGGCTGCATATAAATCATTAAAAAAGCAAGGAAAATTACCAGAAGATGAAAATACAAAATTTATTTGCTTTGGTGGTGATGGCGGAACTTATGATATAGGTATTCAAGCTCTTTCAGGTGCTATGGAAAGAGGACATGATATGACTTATGTATGTTATGATAATGGCGCATATATGAATACAGGTATTCAACGTTCATCTGCAACACCTCAATTTGCAGATACAACAACATCTCCAGCAGGAAGTGTTATACCTGGAAAAATGCAAGTAAGAAAAGATTTAACAGAAATAATGGTAGCACATCATTTACCTTATGTAGCTCAAACAGCTGCATATATGAATTTTAAAGATTTATATGAAAAAGCTGAAAAAGCTATATACACAAAAGGTGCAAAATTCTTAAATGTACTTGCACCATGTCCAAGAGGTTGGGGATATCCAACAGAAGATTTAATGAAACTTAATAAACTAGCAGTAGAAACATGTTATTGGCCAATGTATGAAGTTGTTGATGGCGTATATCATATAACATATAAACCTGCTAAGAAACTTCCAGTTGAGGAATTCTTAAAACCACAAAAGAGATTTAAACATTTATTTAAACCAGGTAATGAGTGGATGATAGAAAAATTCCAAGAGGAAGTAGATAAGAGATGGAATGAACTTCTTGCAAAAGAAGAAATGACAAATAAATAATTATAAAAAAACGAACCTAAATTTTAGGTTCGTTTTTGCTTTTAGACAAGCAATTTGCAAAATTGCCTTAAATATGCTAAAATATCTATACTCGATGTTTGAACTTAAAAACGGAGGATAGTTCAATGAAAAATGCAAAGTTCAAAGGAAAGATGACTGGAAAGGAAATGATTAAGAAACTGCCATCTATGAAAAGATGGAGAAAAGAAATTGAACCTAAGAGCAGCTCTGCATATCAACGGCTGATTCAAATTGGTTCAATGTATCCAACTGCAACATTCATCTTTTGCTCTAAGCACAAGAAAAAAGCTAAGTTGTATGAAGCCTACGGTGGACTTGTTGTTTATTGCAACTATAAGGATGACTTGAAGTTTTACGTCATTCTGCATAAGAAACACTTCTAAATTGGCGGGAGTCAGTTCTATGGAACTGGCTCCTTCGCCATTTGGAATAAAAGTTTATGTTATATATTTAAAAAATTGTTAACTCCCCTTGAGAAATATTGATTTTTGTGGTATAATCTATTACTAGTTTAATAGGTTAATGGGGAGTAATAAAATGATTGTAAATGATGAGGTTTTACATGAACTAAAAGATTCTGCAGGAGATTTGAAAATTGAAAAAGCTAATCAAATAAAGGAAAGTAATAATGTTAAAATAACAAAAGTTAATTATGAAAATTCAAATAATTTTTCAATTCATGCTGAAGTAAAAGGTACAAATGATGTTTATTACACTTATATCGAAGTAAAAAATGGAGAAATAGAAAATTTAAACTGTACATGTCCAGATTATGAATCAACTTATGGAACATGTAAGCATATTTTAGCAACCGCTTTAGAATTTAATAGTAACCCATCATATATACAAATAAATAAAGAAAAAGTAGTAAAAAGAGCTAATTCAACTCGAGATAGCGAAAAATATCGCATATATAGGCAAATGATAAGCTCTTTTTATATGGATGAACAAAAAGATGAAAATACAAACTTAGTTTATTCAGAGAAAATAAAAATAGAGCCTAGATTAATTTATAAAGATAATTTAAAGACATTTAGATTAGAAGTTCGAATTGGAAATAAGCAGATGTATAAAATAAAGGATTTGACAGAATTTTATACTAGAATGCAAAATAAAGAGATATATAAATACGGCAATAAACTTGAATTTATGCATATTAAGGAAAATTTTGAAGAAGAAAGTTTACCCCTTTTAGATTTCATCTTAAAATATGCTGAAATAATAAAATATTCTAATGAGATAGAAGAGAGATATTATACAAGTGCTTTAGATAAAGCATACATTGTATTATCTAACACAGGATTAGATGAACTTTTTGAAATATTAAAAGGGAAGACTATAGAAATTTATGGTGATTATTCCACAGAAAATGTACAATTTGTGGATAAAGAACCAGATATTAAATTTGAAATAAAGGATAAAAGTGATACAGATTATGCTATTACAACTAATGTTGACGTATTTAATTATTTATTAATTGAAGGAAGAAATTATACTTATTTTTGGCAAGGTGATAAACTTTATAAATGTTCAAAAGACTATGAAAAAACAGTTATAAAATTACTTGATACATTCAAAGTGAATTTTACAAAAGAAATAGTACTTAGAAAAGATGAATTCGCTGATTTTTATTCATTAATTATGCCACTAATGAAAGATAAAGTAAATACAAATAATGTTGATAGTGAAGAATTGGCTCAATATTTGCCTAGAAAACTTAAAGTAAAAGTGTTTTTGGATTATAATAAAAAGAATTATATTACAGCTGATATAAAGTTTAAGTATGATGATTTTGAATTTAGTCCATTTGAACAAGTAGATAAAAAAATCCCAAGAAATGCAATAGAAGAGTCGAAAGCTTTAGATATGTTTAGCGATTCAGGATTTATGTATGATCAAAAAAATAATAAATTAGTCTTAGTAAAAGATGATGATATATTTAATTTCTTACAAAAAGGAATTGAAGAATATATTACTAGATTTGAAGTTTTAGCAACTGAAGAGTTTAGAAATAAGCAAATAATGAAACCAAAAATTAGTTCTATAGGTGTTAAATTAGAGAATAACTTATTAAGTATTGATTTATCTAATATAGATATTGATAAAAGCGAAATTACTGAAATAATGAAGAAATATAAGCTAAAAAAGAGATATCATCGTTTGAAAAATGGTGAATTTGTTGATTTAGAAAATTCTGAAACAATGGACATTTTAGATAGAATTTCTGATAGCACAAATGCAAGCTATGAGGAACTAATCAGTGGAGAATTGAAACTACCAATTTATAGAGGTATGTATTTAGATAAAATACTTAAGAAAAATGAAAATATAGTTGTAAAAAAAGGTGAAAAATATAGACAACTTATAGATGATGTATATAATAGGCAAATTTCAGATAAATATGAGATTCCTAAAGGCTTAAAAGCTGATTTAAGAGAATATCAACAGGTTGGTTTTGATTGGTTAAAAACTTTAGATGAGTATAAATTAGGAGGGATATTAGCTGATGATATGGGTTTGGGAAAAACTTTGCAAGTATTAGCAGTTATAATGTCCTATGTAGAAAATACTAAAAAAGAAGACAGAAGACCTGTTTTGGTTGTTTGCCCTAGTTCATTAAGCTTAAACTGGAAAGAAGAAGCTAATAAATTTACTCCTAGCTTAAATGTTGTAGCAATAAGTGGAGATTCAAAAAATAGAGAAAATGTAATTAATGAAATTCCAAATTATGATATTGTAATAACCTCTTATGATTTATTAAAGAGGGATATAGATTTATATAAATCACATAAATATAATTTTAGATATATAATAGCTGATGAGGCACAATATATAAAAAATAATAATACTCAAAATGCGAAAGTCATAAAGGAAATTAATGCAGATACTAGGTTTGCTCTAACAGGTACTCCAATAGAAAATTCACTTTCTGAACTATGGTCAATATTTGATTTTATTATGCCTGGATATTTGTATTCATATAATAAATTCAAAATTATGTATGAAACACCTATAAGTAAAGATGAAGACAAAGAAACTATGGCTAAATTAAAAAATATGATTGAACCTTTTATACTAAGAAGAACTAAAGAAAAAGTACTTACAGAATTACCGGAAAAGACTATAACAGTACTAAATAATGAGATGACAGGTGAACAATTAAAAATATATCTATCTTATATGCAAAGTGCTAGAAAGCAAGCAAAGGAAGAAATAGAAGCAAATGGTATAGCTAATAGCCAAATAAAAATATTAGCTTTGCTTATGAGATTAAGGCAAATTTGTTGTCATCCAGGATTATTCATAGAAAATTATGATGGAGAGAGCAGTAAGCTTAATCAATGTATGGAAATCGTAAAAGATGCTATAACTGGTGGTCATAAAATATTATTATTTTCAGGATATTCTTCTATGTTTACTTATCTTGAAAGGGAATTTAATAAAGAAAATATTAAATACTTTAAGTTAACAGGTCAAACAAAAGTAGAAGATAGAATGGATTTAGTAAATGAATTTAATAATAATGACGATATAAAAGTATTTTTAATTTCTCTTAAAGCAGGAGGCACAGGACTTAATTTGATTGGTGCAGATATGGTTATACATTATGATCCATGGTGGAACTTATCTGCTGAAAATCAGGCGACTGACAGAACTTACAGAATTGGACAAAAAAGAAATGTTCAAGTTTATAAATTAATAACTAAAAATTCAATCGAAGAAAAAATTTATAATTTGCAAGAGAAAAAGGCAAAACTTGCAGAAGATATGCTTTCTATGAATGAAACATTTATTAGTAAATTGTCTAAAGATGAAATAATGAATTTATTTGAATAGTAAAATAAAAAGGAACGTTTTATATATAGTTATAAAATGTTCCTTAAATATCATGAGGTTGAAAAATATGACTAAAATAAATAATCTACCAGATTTATATATTTTAATAAAAAATGGGCAATTACTTTTGACAATGAATGGTATAGGAAAAAAATATGATTATTTGCAATATATAAAGAAAAATTACGAAAATCCTTATGCAGATTATATAAGATTAACTAAATTGATGGATGATTATGTACCATATTATATTAGAAGTAATTTGAAAAAAGCGACTCAAAGTCAAAAGATTGATATACCAATTTTAAATGCAATTGTTGATTTCTTTAAAATTGAAGATAGTAATATTAATGATATAGGGCCATATTTATGTGCTTATGCGCAAAATTTTGGCGTAAAAGGATTAGGTAAGCCAACATGTAAAGTAAATATCAAATATGAATTAAATAAACGAGATTTTGTTTTTGATTATAACTTTGCACGTTCTAGACCTTTATTAAGTGATGTCAAAACTATGAATAGAATTGAATTACTATCACTTCATGAGATTGAATATGCAAAACGTATAGGGTTTAAACAGAAAATAAAAATGTATTATGAAAAAAAGTCTATACAGTTTAAATATTTAATGAAAAATAATAAAGAAAAAAGAGAAGAAGTAAGAAGAAATTTGCAAAATATTAAACTTTATAGGGATAGGGCTGAAAATGTAAAAGAGTATTATTTTGATGACAGGGAAAAAGATGATACAATAGAATATTCAAAAAAATCACTTGGTAATATTAATACAGGTAAAAATATTACCTTGGAAAAAACTTATGGAGAGAAAAGAAATTATTTTAACTTAGTATTTTTTGATTGTCAAGAAAATAGAGATGTTTTAGAAAAAGGGTTTGAAACTATTTTAAAATACGCTAAAGACAATAAGGAAGAAATAAGAAAAAATAGCAAAATAATATATGAGGATGTAAATTCAGGAAGATTAACAAAATGCTTAGAAAATTTAGTCGGAAATAATGGAATTATATTTAATAAAGAAGAATTATTTAAGAGTACACCTGAACAGTTTTTTGTAGCGTCAAATAAAGCAAATATAGGAAAAGATATGTCTTATCATGATAAGGAAATTATATATTATGTAATTCTTCAAAAATTACTTATTGATAAAGTAAAAAATAAAAAAGATTTGGATATTGAAATGGCAAATAGCAGTAAAGGATTAGTTAGAAAGTTGAAAACGGGAGAAGTTGCAATATTAGAACGTTAGGAGGATGTACTATGGAAGATTATATAAATATAATTGGAGGTGGACTAGCTGGGAGTGAAGCAGCATATCAAATAGCCAAAAGAGGATTAAAGGTTAATTTATATGAGATGAAACCAATTAAGTATTCTCCTGCTCATTCATCTAAAAATTTAGCAGAAATTGTTTGTAGTAATTCATTTAAATCTAATTTATTAACAAATGCTGCGGGATTGTTAAAAGAGGAACTTAGAAAATTAGATTCTTTATTAATTAAAATAGCTGATGAAACTTCTGTACCTGCAGGACAGGCATTAGCAGTTGATAGAGATACATTCTCAAAGAAAGTAACAGAAATAATTGAAAATAATTCTAAAATAAATATTATTCATGGAGAAGTATGTAGTAAATATGATGTTAACAGAAAAGGTGATTCAAAATGTTTTGAAGACATTATTAATGAAGATGCAATTACCATAATAGCATCTGGGCCACTTACTTCAGATTCTTTATCAATAGGAATAAAGAAGTTAACTGGTGAAAAGGAATTACATTTTTATGATGCAGCTGCACCAATTATAGAAAAAAATAGTATTGATTTTGATATAGCTTTTTATGGAAATAGATATGAACAAGAAAAGAAAAAAGATGAGTCTGAGGAAGAGTGGAAGAAAAGAAATGAAGAGTTTAAAGAATATAGTTATATTAATCTTCCATTTAGTAAAGAAGAATATGAAAGTTTTGTTAATGAATTAATAAAAGCAGAAGTGGTAACTCTTCATGATTTTGAAAAAGGTGAAATATTTGAAGGTTGTATGCCAGTAGAAGTTATGGCAAAAAGGGGAATAGATACTTTACGATTTGGCCCACTTAAACCAGTTGGATTTGATGACCCTAGAACAGTAAGAAGACCTTATGCAGTAGTTCAATTAAGGCAGGATAATACAGAAGCTACTTTATATAATATAGTAGGGTTTCAAACAAATTTGAAATTTGGTGAACAAAAGAGAGTTTTTTCAATGATTCCAGGATTAAAAAATGCAGAATTTATAAAATATGGTGTAATGCATAGAAATACTTTTATAAATTCACCAGAATTATTGAACAAAGCATATAATTTTAAAAATAAGAGCAATTTATATTTTGCCGGTCAAATAACAGGTGTGGAAGGATATGTTGAATCAATATCATCAGGAATGGTAGCTAGCTTAAATGCGGTAAGAAAATTAAAAAATGAAGATATTTTAAGATTTCCAGATGAAACTGTAATTGGTGCATTAGCTAGTTATATTTCAACATCTAAAGAAAATTTTCAACCGATGAATGCTAATTTTGGAATTTTGCCACCTTTAGTCGGAGATAAAATAAAAGATAAAAAGAAGAGATATGAAAAGTTATCAGAAAGAAGTCTAAATTTATTAAAGACTTTTAAAATGTAAATATATCTTTAATATTAAATTTTTGTTACAATTTTGTAATTTGATTGTATATAAATAAATTTTAATATAAAATATAAACAATAATTGATTTTATAAGTTTAAAGATTAACATAAAAACTTAAACTGGTATACTTATGAGAAAATAATGGAGGAATGTTATGGCAAAACAAGTGACTAAAGAACAATTAGATTTGATGGTTGATACTGTTAAAAGTGAGATAGAATTAGCTAATGAATTACTAGATTCTTATAAAGAGGATTTAGAAAATGTAAAAAATGATAAATCTTTATCTGAGTCAGAAAGAAATAAAAAAATTGAGGAGATAAATAAAGCAATTAAGGAGAGTCAAGATTTTTTGAATTTAAGAAAAAAGAATTTAAAAGATATTGACCCAAATAACAGTGGTAAAAAAGCAAATAAAGCTAGAGCAGAGTTATGGAGTCAAAACGAAAAGTCTGGAACTACTCTTGGAACTGTTGGAATGGAACAGTTATGGAACCAAAGAAAAAAGCAAGCAAAACAAGTTAAGCATGATATAGAAAACTCAAAAGATAAAAAAAGCTTTGAGAATAAATCACAACAGGAAACAGCAAATAATCAACAAAATGCAGCAGAAAAGGCAAAATATGAAACTATTGGTAAAAATATTATTGAAGAAATGAATAAATCTTCATATAGAGTGAATCCAATTACACCAGATTTAGATAAAAAAATAAAAGATGCTATGGCTCAGCCTGAACCGCAACCAAAACCAGAAGGCAATAGAGATGAAGAAGAAAATTTTGATATACATTTAAATCCAGGTGATGTGGATTTTCAAGGAGAATCATCTTCTAAATATGGAAGAAAATTAAATGTTCCAGATCGATACGATGCTTACGATTATGATAAAGCAGCTTATTTACCTGCTAAGGTTAGTGTATGGCAAAAAATAGCATTAGCCATTAAAAATTTCTTCAATAGAATATTTAATAGACCAATAGAATCATTTGATTATAAAGTTAGCAAGTATCAAATTGAAAATGGTGGAAAAAGGTATAGAATGGAAGAAAAAGAAGATGGAAAAAAAGTATACAAGCTAGATAAAAATCATATACCTGAAAGAAAACCAAAAAGAATAATAAGAGGATTTTCAAAAGCAAAAGCATTTTTTATAGACCATAAAAAAGCTATAAAGAGAATGGCTATAGCTTTAGTTGCTGCTGCTGGATTAGCAGTAGGAATATCTAAAACAACAGGTAGACCTGTAGCACCATCAGAGCCAATTCCTACTCCTACACCTACGAATTCATCTCCAGCAGAGCCAACTCCAACTCCTGAAACTGAAACAAACAAAACTCAAGATGAAGATGTTTTAGTATCACATAATACAAATGAACTTACTAATGGATCAGTTCAAAAGCAATATGTTGTTAGAGGCGGAACTACATTTACTGAAAGTTCTTTAGGAAGAGGAGCAAGAGGAACATTAGGAAAAGATTCAGTAGTAGAAATTTTTAATAGAGCTATAATAAAAGAAAATGAAGATGGCTCAAAACAAATCTTAGCTAATACAAACGGAAAAACTTGGGAAGATTATGCAAAAGATTCTGGAAAAAGTATGGATCAAATAAATGAAATGCTTCAACAAGATGGGGCTAAAGAAATGGTTGCAATTCAAGTGGCTGGAACTAATCACCATATTATAAATACCTATGGATGGGTTTCTACAGATAAACTTGAAGAGAGTTCTAGAGGAACTGAAAAATTACAAGAGTTCGTAATTGGAGATAATGCAGAATTATTGCAACAATTACAAGAAAATGAAAGAAAAAATGCTGCAAAAAATGCACCTGACCTAAGTGATAGATAAAAAATAAGGAAAATATAGACTGAACCTAAATTATTAGACAAAATTTAATAATTTAGGTCCTTTTTATCTTTAAATATTAAGCTAAATTCCATTTAAATTGAAATAAATATTTACATAATCTTGAAATTTACATAATTGTATGGTATAATAAATATGTTGAAGAAAATATAAGGAGGTTTTTATGCCAAGAACAATAGATTTAAATATGGAATTAACAGATGAAAAATTAAATTTAATGAGAAACGTTGTAGAAGATGAAAAGCAATTAGCAAAAGCTCTATATAATTCATACAAAAAAGATATGGAAACATTGAAAAATGATAATTCATTATCTGATACTGAGAAAGCTAAAAGGAAAGATATAATAGCTAAATGCATAGAGGAAAGTCTTGAGTTTTATTATAAAAGATATAAACAATCAGAGGCAATATCTCAAGAATTAGATAATAGAGAAAATGGACGTTCTGGACTTAAAAACAATAATCATGATATGACTGAAATATGGAATGATGGTACATTACAAAGTAAAGGTATGGATGCTATATTAGAAGATGAAAACAACAAAAGGAATGAAGCGTTAAAATCTGCCGCTAAAGTAATAGCTCAAGCTGCTAAAAAACAAGTCGAAATAAAGGAAAAAGCTGAAACACAAGGAGAAGATAAGCCAGATAGTACAGCAATTAATCCTAATGATATCAGAAGATATAAAGTTGCAAAAAATGCTATTAAGTCTATTAGTCGACAAAGAGAAGAAATAAAAGGACGAATGCAAGCACAAAAAGATGCTGGAAATTCTTTTGATAGTGATTCTCAAAATAGTGATATAGATAATAATAAAACTTGGCTTATACCATTAAGGAATCCTGATGGTAGCTATGTATTAGATGAAAATGGCAAAGTA
Organism: uncultured Clostridia bacterium; assembly: GCA_944391745.1. Lineage (GTDB taxonomy): Bacteria > Bacillota > Clostridia > TANB77 > CAG-508 > CAG-793. The sequence goes on along the minus strand of CALXUS010000015.1, from coordinate 1,131 downwards.
GTATTTGAAGAAGTTCCAGATGAGGAATTTAGAAGAAGAGTTGAAGTAGATTCAAAAAGTGAAAGTGAAAAAGCAGCATTTGCATCAAAAATTAAAGGTAAAATTTTAGATGAAGAAAATGGCAGTGATGATTTTAATAAACCAGAAAATCCAAAACCTCATTTTAATATTTTTGAAAAGATTCAAGGTTGGTTTGACAATATATTTAATAAAGAAGCAGGAACAAAGAAACCAAAACAACCAAAAGAACAAAAAGTAAAATACCATAAGGAAGATAAGAAAAAAATAAAAAGAACAATTAGAAAACCAAAGGCTAAAAAAAGAATATTTAAAGATGATAAAAAGGTATTAAAAAGGGCTGGTTTAATAGCATTAGTAATAGCTGTTGCTGGATTTGGTTCTTGTAAAGCATATCAAAATTATATACAGAGCCAAATAGAGGCTGAAGCTCAAAGACAAGCTGAGGCGGCTGCTGAATTACAAGAACAGCAAGAACAACAAGAGCAAGAAGAAAATCAACAACAACAAGAACAAGAAATAGATGCTGAAGAGCAAAATAATGATACTTTAATACTACATGATGCAAACATATTAACTAATGGATCAGATAGTAGACAATATATAGTTCGTGGAGGATTAGAATATGCTGAAAACTCATTAGGTGAAGGTAGAAGAGGAACAATGGGACAAGATGAAGTTGTTCAAATATATAATAGAGCAATTGTTAAAGATAATGATGATGGAACTTCTCAAATATTAGTTACATCTAATGAACAAACTTGGAATGATTATGCAGAAAGTGCAAATATATCTGTTGAAGATTTAAATGATATGCTAAATCAAGATGGTGCACGTGAGGTTGTCGCAATACAAGTAGCTGATACAAATCATAATATTTTTAATGTATATGGATGGGTTGATGCACATGAACTTGAAGAAAGTTCAAAAGGTACTGAAAAGCTAGAAATAAGCAACCAAAAAGCTGCAAGACCACAAGAAAATGTAATAGAGAATCAAGAAATTGACAGATAAGATAAATTAAAGGCTAAAAACCTATGAATTCAAAAAATTAATGCAACAAAATATGTAAAAAAATAGACACATATAAAAACCTAATATATAATGTTAAGT
>CALXUS010000014.1 GCA_944391745.1 uncultured Clostridia bacterium | reverse complement strand
GCTGTTTTTGGAAGGTGTCCCCAAAAACAGCCAAAACAGCCTTACTCAATAATTCCATATTGAAGTTTCCAAGCCAAAACTCTTCTAACTGCAGTATTAATAATATCTTCAGGAATGACGCCATTTTTTACAGCTTGTAAAACTTCGTTCCTTTGATTAACAAAATCAGAAGAAATAATTAAGTCATTACCAGCAAGTACAGCTTGAGTAGCAGCTTCACCATTTTCAACATATTCCTTAACAGCATCCATTGCTAAATCATCAGTCATAATAATTCCAGAGAACCCAAGTTTATTTCTTAAAATAGAGTGAACATTCTTAGATAGAGAAGCAGGCTTAGATGAGTCCATACATTCTACAATATTATGACTTACAAGAATTGCAGGAGCACCATTATTTATTCCTTCTTCAAAAGGAATGAAGTCCCTGTTTTCAAAATTAGAATAATCTCTTTTATCTATTGCGATACCTGTATGAGTATCAACATTGTTGCCATATCCAGGAAAATGTTTCATAACAGAAGTAATATTATCTGATTTCATAGTATTGATAATTTCCTTTGTAAATTCTTTAACCTCATTAACATCTGTACTAAAAGAACGAGCATAAATAAAGTCATTACTACTTTCTGGAACATCTACAACTGGGGCTAAATTCATATTTAATCCAAGACTTTTTAAAAGTGAACTTTTTTCGTGAGAATCTGAAATTATTGCGTCCATACCGCCATTTGCAAAAATAGATCTTGGTGAACTAAAAGGCGAAGACCTAAAAGCTTTATATGAACTAACTCTAACAACAGTTCCGCCTTCTTCATCAACTCCTAAAGCAAGTTTTATTTTGCTAGCATCTTGACACTCTTGCAATTCTTTTTTTATAGATGCGGGTGTTTCATTTTGAAAATCTCTACCAAATAAAATATAACCAGCAGGATTATAATTTTTAATTTCATTAATTACACCAGAAGAAGGATATCTTGCTAAAAACATTTGACCAACTTTATCTTCTAAAGACATATTAGATAGTATTTCATCAGCCTTCACATAGTTCGATGAAAAAATATCAGAAGAAGTGTCAGTATTATTTGAAATAGAATTAGTAATATTTGAGCTTATAATATCATTATTTTTCTGCGAATTATTAGATTCATTATGAGGAGATATAGTAGTATAAAAATACGCAGACGCAATTGCTAAAATAATTACAAAAATTAAAATAATCAAAAATTTTTTCATAATAAAACCCCTTTCAATTTTATTAGATTTTACTACTTCTCTAATAATATTACAATGTGTTATTATAAAAATAGATAGATAATAATAATCTACTTATAAAATAAATAAGACGATAAAAAATAAAAGCTTGAAAAACGGCATATAATATGGTATAAATAACATAAAAAAGAAAAAATATATATGGAGGTAAATTATGTTAAAAAAGATAAAGGAAGATGAATTTGAAAATGAAGTTCTAAAAAACAATAAAACAGTAATTGTAGACTTTTTTGCAACATGGTGTGGACCATGTCAAAAGTTAATGCCCGTACTAAAAGAAATAGCAGAAGAAAGAAATGATATAGATATAATAGAAATAGATGTAGATGAATCAAGAAATTTAGCTTATCAATATGAAATAGAAGCAGTACCAACAATGATTATATTCAAAAATGGGACAGCTATAGACAGTATTGGCGGATTTTATCCAAAGGATGAATTAGAAGAAGAACTTAAAAAATATCTATAAAAGAGAGGCAAGTAAAAATGAAAGGTTATGAATTAAACCCAGACAAAGAATATGTACAAAAAATTATAGAAGGTATATATAGAAAAGATGGGCACTGTCCTTGTAGACTAAATGTAGATGATACAACACTATGTCCATGTGATGAATTTGTTGAAAAACAAATATGCAAATGCAACTTATTTGTAAAAAGACAAGATAAAAATGATAAATAATAAGCAAGTAATTAGAGCAAAAGGAGAATCAAATTAATGAGTGATAAATATATATCAGAAAATATAAAATATATAGGAGTAGATGATAAAACAATTGATTTATTTGAAAATCAATACATTGTAAAAAATGGAATAGCATACAACTCATATCTAATTTTAGATGACAAAGTAGTAATAATGGATACAGTAGATAAACGTAAAACAGATGAATGGCTTGGTAATCTAGAAAAATCATTAGAAGGAAGAAATCCAGATTATTTAGTAATATCACATCTTGAACCAGATCATTCAGGAAGCATAGGAGCAGTACTAAAAAAGTATCCAGAAATGAAAATTGTATCAAATGAAAAGGTATTTGCATTTTTACCACAATTTATAGATGAAGATGTATCAAATAAGCAAGTAATAGTAAATGAAGGCGATACTCTAAATATAGGAAAACATACTCTTCAATTCATAATGGCTCCAATGGTACACTGGCCAGAAGTAATGCTAACTTATGAGCAAACTGAAAAAATATTATTTTCAGCAGATGCTTTTGGAAAATTTGGAACACTAGATACAGAAGAACCATGGATTGATGAAGCAAGAAGGTATTTTATAAACATAGTAGGAAAATATGGAATGCAAGTACAAAGTGTACTAAAAAAAGCAGGAAATTTGGATATAAAAATGATATGTGCTTTACATGGACCAATACTAAAAGAAAATCTAGGATATTATATAAACCTATATGATACATGGAGCAAATATGAGCCAGAAGAAGAAGGAATATTAGTTGTATGTGGATCACTTCATGGAAATACATTAGAAGCGGCAGAAAAATTTGCAAAAGATTTAGAAGAAAAAGAAAATAAAGTAAAACTAATAGATATAGCCAGAACACCAGCACCTGATGTAGTTTCAGAAGCATTTAAATATTCAAAAATGTGTTTAGCTTGTGTAACATATAATATGAATATATTCCCAGCAATGAATGCATTTTTACACTTATTACGTGAAAAAAATTATCAAAATAGAAAAATAGGAATAATAGAAAACGGAACATGGGCACCAAATGCAGGCAAAGTAATAAAAGATATGTTATCACCATTAAAAAATATAGAAATAATAGAACCAGTAGTTACAATAAGAACAAGGCTAAATAAAGAATCAGAAGAAAAAATGAAAGAACTAGAAGAAAATATAAATAAATAAGTTTACAAACCAAAATAAAAATGATACAATGCAAATATAAAAAATTAATAGGAGGTAAAAATTATGGCTAAATATGAATGTATGGCATGTGGATATATTTATGATGAAGAAAAAGAAGGAGTAAAATTTGAAGATTTACCAGATGATTGGGTATGTCCACTTTGCGGAGTTGGAAAAGATATGTTCAAAAAAGTAGAAGAATAATTTAAATTAAACGCAAGGAGAAAAATAATGAGTAGAGAATTAGTTTTAAGAAAATGTAAAAGCTGTGGAGCAATGGTAAAAGTTATACAAGATTGCCATAACGATGAATGTGGAATAAGATGTTGCGGTGAGCAAATGAATGTTGTTGTACCAAATTCAGCAGATGCAGCAGCAGAAAAGCATGTTCCAGAATACACAGTTGAAGGAGATAAAATACTAGTAAAAGTAAATCATGTAATGGACGAAGACCATTATATAGAATGGATTAGTATGGTATCAGATAATAAAGAATGTACAAAATATTTTAAACCAGGAGAAGTAGCAGAAACAAAATTCCACTACATTCCAGGTTCAACATTATATGCATATTGCAATAAACATTCTTTATGGAAAAAAAATGTTGAATAAAAATTTTCAAAAATGTATTACACAAATTAAAAATTTATGGTATAATAATAAAGTTGAAAAACAAATATAATTATATGGCTATAAATTGGAAACGTACATTTTGAAAAAAATGATTAACGAACAACACATATTCTTATGTGTTGTTTTTTTGCGCAAAAAAATAAAGGAGGAGATAATTATGCCAAAAACAAAATTTCAAAATGTAGTTTTCACAATAATAATGGTTATATTAATGGTATATGGAATGGTTTGCTATAATATATCAATCAGCATGGGAGGAATGAATAATCAAATATTCTTATTAGCACTAGGAGAATTACCACTTATGGGAGTAATAGCTTTTATATTTGAATTTGTATTAGTAGAAAGACTTGCTGGAAAAATAACATTTAAAGTATTAGATGTAAAAAAGACTCAACCAATATTTATAACAATAATGCTTTCTGCTTTAATAGTTTGCTTTATGTGCCCATTAATGAGTTTTTTTGCCACAATATTTTTTAATTTTAATGGAATAGAAAACTTTATTGCAAAATGGCTACAAACATCAATATTAAATTTTCCTATGGCTATGTGTTGGCAAATATTCTATGCAGGTCCATTAGTAAGATTAATATTTAGAACTATATTTAAAAAACAATTAAAAGAAGCTAAATAAAATGATTAACCACCATAATATTTATGGTGGTTTTCATAATATTATTGAAACAAAAATGTAATAAAAATGAGTGACAAATTTATTGACTAAAAAACTAGGTATGATATGTAAAATATTATTCGTAATAGTAATAATAGCCGTACTAGTAACGGTGTCAACAGTAAGTGTAATAACAATAGATGCCCATAAAAAGAATGTACTAGCAAGTGAAGAAACAAGTGAAAATGTAACTTGGGTAGAAAGCAGTGACTTAGATGATGATGGAAATCCAATAAAAGTACCAGTCCCAATAGGATATACAGCATCACAAATTCCAGGAGAGACATCAGCAAAAAATGGATTTGTAATATATGAGGGGAGACATAGATTGGGATAAAATCCTAACAGATGAAACAAATACAGAAACAGTAATAGAGACAATGTCAAGCAAAGAAGAATTAGAAGATTTACCAATAAATGAAGAATATAGATTAGTAGAAACAAAAGCAGTAGATAATAGACTAATACCAGAGGAACAATGGAAAATAGAATTTATGCACGGAGAATACGATGAAAGTGATGAATCAATAATAACTGTAAATGATACAAAATTAAAAATAACAGCAATAGGAAATCCAGCAGCATTAGCAATAACCGAAGATGGAAAATTACAATTACCAAATAGAGAAGGATTTGATTTCCCAACAAGCGGAAGCTTAGGAAGCAAAACAATTTATCAAATAGGAATTGTAATAATAGCAGTTGGCGGGGTACTACTAATAAGTAGAAAAGCAATTCTATTAAATAAAAAAGGCAAAAAAGCTAAAAAATATAAGGCTAAAAGAAGCAAAAAATAAACAAAAAAGACTAATAAAAAATGTTACAAAAATGTCAAATTTAAATAGATAAATTTCTATTGACACAAAAATACGTTATGGTATAATCATTACTGATAAATTTCATAAATTGACATTTTTAAACAAAAGCTATACATAATATTAAATACAAATAGAAAATTTTTAAATTGTTATTAATGTTTTAAATTTAAAAAAAACAAAAGGGGAAACCACTTAAACCCAGTTCTGCATAACTGTGATAAAAGTATTGCAGTTATGTAGGACTAAACAAAGTGGAGAGAGGTAGGAAAAAACAAATGAAACAAAAAACAAACTTATTAAAAGCATTAGCATTAATACTATGCTTAGCATTAACTGTTATGATGTTTGGAACAAGTTCAATGGCTACCATTACAGAAGGAACAAACACCGCTAATATAACAGTATCAGGAGTAGAAGCTGGAGTAAAAGTATCTGCATATCAATTAACAACAGTTAATTACGATTATACAGCAGACCAACCAGAAGCTAACCCTTATGAATGGGTACCAGAAATAACTACATGGTTAGGAACTCATCATTCAACTTATACAAATATGGATACATTTGTAGCAGAAGTAGATACAGATGATGAAGCAGAAGCATTCTATAGTGAATTAGCAGCTGCAATAAGAGGAAACCAAATAACACTTTCTTCTGCAAAAGAAGCAACAGTATCAGGATCAGCTACATATCCAGTTGGAGATGATGATTTAACAGGTTCAACTACATTATCTGACTGTGAAATGGGTACATATTTAGTACTTATTGAAAATGGTTATAAAGTATATACACCATCAGTAGTAAATGTAACACCAGAATTTGCAGATGGACAATGGAGCTTAAAAGATCAAGCAGTTAAAATTAAATCAACAAATCCACAAATAACAAAAACAACAGCAGATCCAACAAACAACACAAGAGATGATATAACATTTACAATAACAGCTGATGTACCAAAATATGTTAGCACAAGTATTGCAAAAGAATATCACATAAGTGATGATTTATCAGATGGTTTAACATTAAATGCATCATCAGTTAAAGTGTATGGACAAGATGGTTCAGCACCAAGAGTTGAATTAACAGCAACAGAAGATTATACATTAACAACAAATAGTGCAACAAGACCAAATGCTGGTGGAGCAGTAGACTTTACTATAGATTTTGAATATGACAATATTACTTCTTATGATAAAGTAATAGTAGAATATACAGCAAAATTAGCACAAAATAATACAACAGTTATGGGAAATGCAGGAAACAACAATACAGCATACTTAGATTACAGCAACAACCCTTATGACAGCACAAGCTGGCAAACACAAGAAGTAGAAGAAACAGTTTATACTTATGGTGCTGAAATTACAAAAGTAGATAAAGCAGATAATGTAACAACATTACCAGGAGCAGAATTCACATTATCTCAAGCTGATACACCATTATACTTTGTAAAAACAGCAGATGGAGTTTACTACTTAGCAAATAACACAGATGGTGGAGCAACAACAAATTTAGTAGTAGATAGCAATGGTAAATTATGCTTATATGGATTAGATACAGGAACTTATGAATTAGAAGAAACTAAAGCTCCAGATGGATACAACAAAGCAACTACAACAGCTGAAATAGTTTTAACAGATGCAGATCCAGATGGTTTATTAGATGCTGGAGATGGAACAGCTATTTATAAAACAAATTTCCAAAATAGCCAAGGATTCCAATTACCAACAACAGGTGGTATAGGAACAGTTATATTTGCAGCTAGTGGTATAGTTCTAGTTGGACTAGGAGTTGTATTATTAGTAGTTTCTAGAAAAAATAAAAGAAAATAATTAAATATTATATAAAGGAAAAGGCGAGTTTTACTCGTCTTTTTTCTGTTAAAAAAATTGAGAAATTAAACTTAATTATATTGACTAAAAATACTACTATGATATAATAATTAAAGAAAAATGTAGAAAAAAACAAAGGAGAAATGATTTGAAAAACATTAAAATTAATAATAATAACTATATCATAGTTAAACGGAAAAATTATTTTTAAGAAGACCATAAAGCTATTTAGCAATATGCTATTTTTGTGCGTATTAAAAGATGCAAAAATAGCATATTGCTAAATAGCTTTTTAAATTATACTAAAGTGTTTAAATAACAAAAGTAAAAGGGGGTATTATTATGAGTAGAAAAAAGAATAAAAAAAGACGTAGTTTAGTAGAAAAAAGACGTAATATAGTTGAATTTAGATTAAGCAAAGTTTTATTAATTTGCATGGTAATTGCATTAATAACTACAGTATCAACTGTAAGCGTTATAACTCTAGATGCTCATAAGAAATTAGCTCTTGCAAATGAAGAACAAGACGGAAATGTAACATGGGTAACTAGTACACACTTTGATGAGTCAGGAGCAGAGGTGGAGGATTTAGATGAAGAAGGAAATCCAATAAAAATTCCAGTTCCAAAGGGGTATTCAGCTTCTAAAATTCCAGGGGAAACATCTCTTAATACAGGTTTTGTAATATATGAAGGAGATATCGATTGGGATACCGTTTTAAGTGATACTGAAACATATTCCACAACTACAACAAAATCTGTTTTAAAAGCTAATGTTGAACCTACAAATGAATCGAATAATGAGCAAATGCTAGAAGAGTCAGATGCAATTAGAGTTGAAAATGATATAGAAGATGAAATTGAAGAATCTAAAGAAAATGAAAATAAAAATGAAATTTTAGAAGATACCATAAAAAGTGTAAATGAATTTGATAAAAATACTACAATATATGAAAATAGTATTGATGAAGAAGTGGAAGATAATGGAGAAAAATCTGAAGAAAAGTTTAATTTAGGTGAGGATACAGTAAAAAATAAAGAAAAAGAAACAATAGAACCAATAACAAACATTGTAGAAGAAAATGAAGTTATTAATTTTGTTAATATAAATGAAATAGAAAATAATGAAGAAAGCAATACTTTAAATGAAATTGAAGAAGAGAATGAGAGTTCAAAAGACAATTCAATTCAAGCATTAGATTTTAATGAAGATGAAAATGAAATATCTAATGAAATAGAAGAAAATGAAGCAGAGCCATTAGCTGATGAGCCTACTGAAGAAGAAATAACTCAATCAGATATAAATATATTTAATTTACAAAAATCATCAAACCAATATGTTTGGGTGCCAGTAAATGACCCATCAAGGATATATGGAGTAGATAAGAATGGAAAGCTTTGGGGAAAATTATATAAATTTTCTTCAAATGGAAGAAATCCTTTAAACTGGAATGAAACAGATGGGATTTTTAGCTTAAGTAATACAAATTCTAATAGAGAACCTGATGTAACACATGTAAATACAAATTATGATGTTGATTCATCCTTACAAAGTTATTTAGATGGAAATAGTGAATATGGACTATTGTCAAAAGAATTAGAAGAAAACTTTTATCTTACAATAAAAAGCATAAAAAAGTATGGTGGATTCTATATTGGTAGATATGAAACAGGTGGATTAAATAATATACCAGTAGTAAAAAAAATGGATACTAATTTGAGTAATCAGACTTGGTATTCAATGTATAAAAAATGTAAGAGTTTAAAAGGAAAAAATGATAACGTAATAACTTCAATGATTTGGGGATCATTGTGGGACGAAACATTAGAGTGGCTTATAGAATCAGGAGCAAAAAACTCTAATGGTGATACTCTTACATATTTGACTGTAGCATCTCAATCACATTCTTGGGGAAATGTAAGTAATGTAACTTTTTATTATATTCCTCAAGATAGTGAGGTCCCAATTGAATCAGTTGAAAAAAGAGGAGAGGTAAAAGTTCCTGCTGGAAGTAGTAATCATAATAAAGTAAATAATATATTTGATTTAGCCGGAAATGTATATGATTCAACACTAGAACTATTTTCTGAAAATGACAGGGGATTACGTGGTGGTAGTTATACTTATAGTGCTTTTGGCATTTATTCTGCAGCATATAGATATTATTATGATGCATTTCCAACTTTAAGTGCAAGTAATTTTGGCTGTAGAACAATTCTTTTAATAAAATAGGTATTACAGTTATATATAAAAAACAAAATGAGGTAACTAAATATGAAGAAAAAGATAATGGAATTTTTATTACCAATAATATTAATAATCGTATTAATAATAATTGGTTTATGTATATATAAATCACAAACTAATAAAATTAATTTAACCCCGAAAAGTCTAAGAACACAATCTTATGAACCAGTAAAAGATGGTGACGAAAAGGTCGAGGATGAAAAGGGAGATGTAATAGATGCGGTAACATTTGACGCATTCTTCTTAGAAGATAGAGATGGTGATGGAAATGCAGAATCAGTTAGAGGAACTTGTAATGAAGTAGGTACAGATGCCAACTTTTACATGGAATTAAGAGTAATTGACCAAGGTGAATTAAGAGATGCAACACTTACAATAAACTCTCAAAACTTTTACCTAAATACATCAATAGTAAAAGATAATGTAGTAGCAAATAACTATATATCTTCTAATACAAAAGAAATTAAATTTAACTCAATGTCCAATGGATCACAAGCACTTTTAATAGCATCAGTACGTTCAGGAGACTATTCTTCAACATCAACTAAACTTTCAGCAATAGGAAATGATACTTCAAAATATAGCAAAGAGAATTCAGTTACATTTTCAGGAACCTATATAGATTCAGAAGAAGTTGAACATAAATTCTCAAAAACTATAAAATTTATGGTAGATTGGTATGGAGAAGTAAATGCAACAATAACGCCACAAGCACAAACAGTAACAACATCAGATTTTAATAATTTAGTATCAGAAGATGGATTAACATTAAATTTTGATGTAAAAGTAACAGAAACAATGAATCAGTTAAATTTATATGGAAGTTATATATCAGGAACAATACCAGAATTAAATGGATATAAACCAACATCAGTAAAAATAAGTGGTACAAATGTAACTTATACATATAATGAAGAAACAGGAGAATTTACAGCACAAAGAGAAGCTGTAGTAAATGGAGCAGGAGTAATAACATCAAATGCATATACATCATCTTACTCATCAACAAGTACACGTACATTAACAAATACATTTAATTTTTCGATAGTGTATCCAGTAGAAGCTTATGAAGCAATGGGTGAAGACATATCAAGTATGGAACTAGCAATCCCAATAAAAGCAGTAAATAAAGGTTTTAATAACCCACATACAGAAGATGGATTTGACAATCCATTTACATCAAATGAAGCATCAGCAATAGTTACAACATCATGGAGACTACCAGTAGAGCATGTATACAGTGCAGACTTCAGAATATATGTAGGTAGATATATGGGAGATCCATATAATAGATATGTAATTTCTAAAGAAAAACCAATATTAATATATAATGGAATTTCACAAGAAGAGAAAGATGATACTTATCTAGTTGAATGGAGAGCTTATACAGGAACAAATGGGCTAACAGATGGAATTATAATGAAAGAAACAGAAGGCAAAACAGATGAGTTCCTAAACACATCAGCTGCATATATATCAATGGATGAATTAACAACTAATAGAGGCATATACTTTAGCGGAGCAGCTAATACACTAGGCTCTGATGGATGGATAAAAGTATATGATGAAGATACTGGAGCATTACTAGAAACATTTAATTCAAGCAACTGGAATAGATATACATCATCGAGTCCATATATATATGAAAACACAGTAAAACACATAAGAGTAGAAACAAGTGCAACAAATGAAGAAAGTTACCTATACGTATATAATGTAAAAGTTTTAGATGATGAATATATAACAGAAAACTATACAAGAGAAGAATTTGACAAATTAGCATATATATACAGCTACCTAGATGGATATATGTTAGCACATACTGATGAGTCAACAGGAAATACTGAAAATCCATCATACTGGTACAAAGAATCAACAAAAAATAATGCATTATATGCAGCACCAACATCAGTAGCATCAATATCAATAAAAGAAAATACAATATCAACACAAGCAACAGCAGAAAATGAAATAATAACAATAACAGCAGTAACATCAGGATATAATGAACAAGGTTGGGTAAATGGAACATATTTAGTAAAATTACCAGAAGATATAATTTCAGCAGAAATTAACAATGTAACAATAGATAATGAAAATGTTAAAATACTTGCTTATGATATATATGAAGAAAACGGTGGTTACTTTATTAAAATATTAACAGAAAACGAAAATGAAGAAACTTATAGCATAAAAGTAGATTGCAATTTAACACCAGATCCAAGAATTCCAAAGAAAACAGAAAATGTAGAACTTTATGCAATAAATGAAGTAGCTTGTGATTACTATTATGGAGGAGCAGACAAGTATGATTTAGATGGTGACTTAAATACAGCTGAAGAGATAAACTGTAGAACAACATCATTAACATTAGACCCAGGAACAAGCTTAAATACAACGCAAATAGGAGCTAATTATGGTGATGGAGATAATGTAACAATAGCGCCTAGAGTAGTAAAAACAGATAAAAATCAAAGAGAAGCAACAATAAGATTATCTGCAATAAATAACTATAACTTTGATATATCAGATGTATCAATACAAGGTGTAGTACCTTTTGAAGGAAATGATTATGTATTAACAGGAAATGACCTAGGATCACAATTTACAACAACAATGCAAGAAGGTGGAATAAGAGTTACAACAAAAGAATTAGAAAATTACATAACTGTATATTACACAGAAGTAGAAAATCCATCAAATGATGTAGAAGATAAAGCAAATAGCTGGACATTAGGAGAAAATATAACAGATTGGTCAAAAATAAAGAATTATCTAATTGTATTAAGTAATGATTATACTATACAAACAGGAGAAACAATAGAATTTGAATATGATATTTATTTGCCAACTGGAGTAGACTATAATGAGGTTACATATTCAGAACATGCAATATATTTTGCATTGAATACAGATGATGGTAAATACTTTACATCAACAGGTTGTGAGAAACTTGGTTTCATGATAGCAAAACAATATGACTTAGAAGTAATAAAATATCAAGAAGATACAGAAAAGAAACTTCAAGGAGTAACATTCTCGCTAACAGAAGATGGTCAAGAAAATAGTACAATAAAAGTAACAGACGAGGATGGATCAATTAAGTTTATAGGATTATATGTAGAAAGGTATTACACACTAAAAGAGGAAAGAACAACAGAAGATTATATATTAAATGATGAAGAAATAAGATTCTATACATATACAGTAATAAATGAAGATGGAACAGAAAGCTTATACTTACAATATGTAAATGATGATGAAACATTATCTGAAGAAAATAGAAGTTATACTTCGATAAAAGATGCAGAGGTAATACCACCAACAAATGGTGAGGATTACAAAATTCAAATAAAAATAGAAGATGAAGTTAAAGCAAAACTAGCAATACATAAAACAGATCAAGCCACAGGCAGTCCAATGAAAAATGTTAAGTTTATGCTTAATGGTGAAGGTAAAAATAATGTAATATTAACAACGGATGCAGAAGGAAATATAAATGTTTCAGGACTATACTTAGATGAAGAATATACATTAACAGAAACAAAAGCAACAGATTATTATGTCGCTCAGGAACCAATCAAATTTAAGATAATAAACAATAATGGAACTATCGAATTTGAATCTTATTCAGACCCAAATGGGATAACGAAAACAAATGAAATATCATTAAATGATGAAATACCAACTATAGAATTAAATCTGCAGAATGAAAAGATTCCTGATTACGGATTACAGATTACCAAATATGCAAAAGGTGAAAAAGTAGAGAACTCTAATGGAGAACAAGTAGATAAAGTTCTAGAGGGTGCTCAATACAAAATAATTGGTGAAGGAATCAAATCAGAAGGCAAAATATATACAACAGATGAAAATGGAGTACTAACAATAGATGGGTTATATGAATATGTGGAAGGTAAATATATAACAGGTGAATATACATTAGAAGAAATATATGCACCTGAAGGATATTCATTAAACTCAACTGAATTAAAATTCAAGGCATACAGAGAAAATGGAACATTAAAAATAGATATATTATCTGGCGGAGAAGATGTAATAAGAGTAATAGAAACAACAGATGCAGAAGGAAATGTTACAGAAAGTAAGCAAGACTTAAATATATCAAATGCAACAGGTACTTATCCAATGATAGAAATTGGAGTAGAAGATAGTCAAATATTTACATTATTTAAATATACAACTAATGGAGCAACTGAAAAAATTCCAGTTCAAGGAACAAAATTTACAATAACAGATTTCGATGGAAATCCAGTAACAGGGTCAGATGGAGAAATAATAGGAACATGGGATGAATCATTAGGAAAGTATGTAGTAACAACAGATGAAAATGGACAACTAGTAGCAAATGTAAAAGAAGGACTATATAAAGCAGTTGAAGTATATACTGATGAAAAATATGAACTAGCAGAGAACGAAGCAGATAGAACATATTACTTTGGAATAGGAACATCACAGTCGTCTACTTTTGACTGGTCTAATTCTATAAATGGAGAAGGATGGGAATATGTGAATTCTATTGCTGCCACAAAAGATGGTGGGATAATAGGAGTTGGAGAATTTAGTGAATACTCAAATTTAATAATTGAAGAAGCTGAAAATGGAATTGACTTGAATCAAGATGGAATAATAGATAAAATATCTTATGGAAATTCAGATGGCTTAATAATTAAATATGATTCTAACGGAGTGTACGAATGGGCAAAATTATTTGGAAAAGATGATAAAGAGGGATTAAATAAAGTAATTCAAACATCAGACGGAGGTTATGCGGTAGTAGGATATGTAACAAGTAAAACAGTAACTTATGATGGAAAAGATATACCTGAATTAGCAAAAGCTGAAAATAACACAAACTTAGCAAATAGAGATGCAGTATTACTAAAATTAGACTCTAATGGAAACTATGAATGGGGGATAAGATTTGGTGGTACAGCTGATGATGAAATAAAATCAGTAGTAGAAACAAGTCAAAAACAAATTGTAGTAGTAGGAAACTTCTATAGCTCTACATTAAATGTATATGAATATAATGGTGGGGCAGTAAGTGACATAAAAGATACAATTAATAACAGAAATACAAGCAATGGAAATGCATACCAAAGTGGAATGAATGGATTTGTGGTTACTTATTCAGAATCAGGAAAATATGAATGGAGCCAGAGCCTTACTGGAAATTATAATATAGAAGTAACAGATGTTACAAATACTGCAAATGGAATAGCAGTTTCTGCAAATCATATATTTACATTATATTATGATAAAAATAGTGACAGTACTCAATCAGGATCAAGCACATCTTGTACTAACGGAATAATTGTAGAATATACACTAGATGGAAGTTACAACAATAGATACAGGTTCTATCCAAGTATTACAAACTTTAATACTGCAATTACGTCATTATCAACAGATGGTAATAACAATATAATAGTTTCATTAGAATATGAATATACAACTATATATGGAAGTAAAAATGGAGCAACTAGTGGTATGAATCTTTCAACAGTAATTAACAGTGGAATATCGGGTACTTATGATGCATCAATAATTAGATTAACAAGTAATTTTGATTATGATAAAACATTATATAAACTATCGGGCAACTATGATGATTACATTGCAAATGCAGTACCTACTTCGGATGGAGGAGTTATATTTCGGAGGATGGTATTATTCAGATAGTGGAATTGATGTTGACGGCGATGGTGTTACAACAGGAGTAAATGATTTCCCAACAGTTGCAGGACAATATACATCAGATGGATTTGTAATAAAAATAGATGGCGATGGAAACGTTATATATTCAAGTAGACTTTATGGAGAAAGTTATGAAGGAGTAAATAGTGTAGCTGAAACAAAATACTGTACTATAGCTTCAGGAGGATTCTATAATTCGTCCGAATTAAATGCAACGAATTATAAATTTGACAAGGAAGATGAAAATGAAGATGAGATTACAACAGGTTTAATATTATCAGGAAAAGGAAATGCAAATGGATTCATAATATCTGAAAATGCCGATGGTATTACTGTTGTCCCTGAAGCGCAGTACTTAGAGGTTGAAAACAAATTAAAACAATTTAAAGTAACCACACAAGTAATAAAACACGATGAAGATGGACAAATGGTAGATGGTGGTGACATAGATGGACAAGAAGGAACATTTGGAGGAGTAGAATATTCAAAAGATGCAATACGTTATGTAGAAACCGTAGACTATGGAAAAGACTCAGTAAATGAAATAAAAATAACACCTGATGAAGGATATGTACTATCTTATATAAAAATAAATGGTGTAGAATATACAGACTTTACAGCTGATGAAAATGGAGTAGTAACACTTCCAATATTTGAAAACATGACAGAAGATAAGCACATAATAGTAGAATTCAGTAATACAAAAGGAACAATAGAAGTAAATCACTACTTGTGGACAGAAGAAGATGGAACAACAACAGAAAAAGTAGCAGATAGTGAATCAAGTGTTGGAAATATAGACGAAGAATATAGAACATCACCAAAAACAGACTTAGAATATGTAGTAATAACAAATAAAGATTATTATGGTGAAGAAAATGTTCCAGATGGATTAAATCCAGAAGATTACTATATACCAGACAATAGTACAGGAAAGTATAAAGCAGAAAAACAAATAGTAAACTACTATTATAAAGAAAAAACATATAAACTAGTAGTACATCACTACATAGAAGGAACAGAAGAAAGAGTATCATTAAAAGGAAGTACAACAGGCGAAACAGTACCTGATGAAAATTCTGAAGGATACCATAAAGGAGATCCTTATGAAACAAGTCAAGCGCCAGAAGATAAAATAGATTACTCAATATACGAATTAGTAGAAGAACCAGAAAATGCAGATGGAACAATAGAACAAGATACAGAAGTAATTTACTATTATAGAATAAAAACAGCAAGTTTAAGCATAACAAAAGTAGCAGAAGAAGATCATACAGTAACATTACCGGGAACAGAATTCTCATTGTACAGATTGACAGATAATAGCTCAGCAGAAAAAGATAACTTAATAGACAAAGATAATGTACAATCATGCTGGGAATTAGTAGATAATTATGTAACATCAGATACAGGAAGAATAACATTAGAAGATTTACCAATAAATGAAGAATATAGACTAGTAGAAACAAAAGCAGTAGATAATAGACTAATACCAGAGGGACAATGGAAAATAGAATTTATGCACGGAGAATACGATGAAAGTGATGAATCAATAATAACTGTAAATGATACAAAATTAAAAATAACAGCAATAGGAAATCCAGCAGCATTAGCAATAACCGAAGATGGAAAATTACAATTACCAAATAGAGAAGGATTTGATTTCCCAACAAGCGGAAGCTTAGGAAGCAAAACAATTTATCAAATAGGAATTGCAATAATAGCAGTTGGCGGAGTACTACTAATAAGTAGAAAAATGCTTAAAAATAAAAAATAAATATTTTCAAAAAAATCGGACTAATTTAGTTCCGGTTTTTTTGTTTATATGTTATAATACAATTCAATAGAAAAAACTTAGGAGAATACCAAATGAAAAATAAAAAAAACAATGGAAAAATACAAGAGAAAAGTAAAAATTCAGGCTCAAAAATGGATAAAACTCTATTAATCATTTCAGTTTTATTAATATTAGTTGGGGCAGGAGTATTTTTATACCCTAATGTTAGTAATTTCTTTGCTGAAAAAAATCATGTAGAGGCAATAAGACAATATAGTGATGTTGTTTCTACTTATGATGAAACTCAAATAGAGGAGGAAAGGCAAAAGGCTCAAATATTCAATGAAAATTTAGCAGGTGACCCTGTACACGACCCATTCGTTGAGGGTAGTGGATATGCAATGCCAGAAAATTACAAAGAAGTTCTTAATATAGCAGGTGATGGTGTAATGGCTTATATAGAAATACCAAAAATAAAAGTTCATCTGCCTATTTATCATGGAACAAGTAGTGAAGTTTTAGAAAAAGGTGTTGGACATATAGAATCTACTTCATTACCTATAGGAGGACTTTCTACACATTCAGTTTTAACAGGACATACAGGACTTCCAAGTGCAGAACTTTTTACCAGATTAGATGAATTAGAAGTAGGAGATATATTTTATATACATGTATTAAATGATGTTTTAACATATAAAATATATGAAACAAAGGTTATTTTACCTGATGAAATCGACGAACTTCGTATAACAAATGGAAAAGATTATGTAACACTTGTTACATGTACACCTTATGGTGTAAATACTCATAGACTATTAGTTAAAGGCGAAAGAACAGAATATGAAGAATACGTTGAAACAACTGGAACTACAGAAACTCAAGAAGGAGACACAACTAATGAAGAAAAGGCAAAAGAAAATTATTATTTAAAAGGTATAAAAATAGGTTTAGCCGTTCTAGCAATAATTTTATTAATGATAATAATTGTAGTAATTAGAAAAAAGAAAAAGGAAGAAGACAAATAATATAATCATTAGGAGGAAAATTATGATAAAAAAGCATGCACATATTATAACTATAGTTGCTGTATTATTTATAATTGTAGGAATATTTGTTTTCTGTTTCCCTTATATAAATAATTTATTTTATGAAAAAGATGTTGAAACAAGAAAAGAAGATTTTATTGAACAGATATCTGACGAAAATAATAAAACAAAACTTGATGAATTATATCAAGAATTACAAAGAAGGAATCAAGAATTATTTGAAAGTAAGCAAGCAAATTTAGTTGACCCATTTTCTTATGAACAGCCTACAATAGATTTATCTCAATATGGAATAATAGATAATGTTATTGGATATTTAAAAATACCTAAAATGGAAATAGATTTGCCAATATTACTTGGTGCTAATACAGATAATATGAAATTGGGAGCTGCACATCTTTCAGAAACATCTTTTCCAATAGGGGGTAATAATACAAACTGTGTTTTAGCTGCACATAGAGGATACAGCAAGCTACCAATGTTTAGAAACATAGAAAGACTAGAATATGGAGATAAAATATACATACAAAATTTTAGAGAAGAACTTGTATACGAAGTATGTGAGATAAAAGTAGTTACTCCAGATGCTATTGAAGAACTAGCAATTCAAGAAGGAAGAGATATAATAACCCTTATAACTTGTCATCCATACAGACATAATAGCCATAGATATATTGTTAAAGCTGAAAGAGTGTGAAATGATGAGGCTGCTTTCGGAGAGGCTTTTTTCGGAGAGGCTGCTTTCGGGGACACCTTCCAAAAACAGCTTCGGATAATTCATCTATTCGAAAAATATGTTTTCAAAAGATGAAGCTGTTTTTGGAAGGTGTCCCCGAAAGCAGCCAAAAGCAGTCAAAAGCAACCAAGCAATCAGCCACAAAATCATTATTCCCATTCAATAGTTGCAGGAGGTTTTGATGTTATATCATAAACCACTCTATTTACGTGTTTAACTTCATTGACAATTCTATTAGAAACTTTTCCTAAAATTTCATAAGGAATTTGACTCCAAACTCCAGTCATAAAATCGGTTGTTTCAACAGCTCTTAAAGCAACTGTATAATCATAAGTTCTTTCATCACCCATAACTCCAACAGATTTTAAGTTTGTAAGTACTGCAAAATATTGATTAATTTTTCTATCTAATCCGGCTTTAGCAATTTCTTCAGTAAATATATGGTCAGCATCTTTTAAAATATTTAATTTATTTTCAGTAATATCGCCAATTATTCTTATAGCAAGTCCAGGTCCAGGAAAAGGTTGTCTAAAAACTAGCTTTTCTGGTATTCCTAATTCAAGACCAACTTTACGAACCTCATCTTTAAATAAATTCCTTAATGGTTCAATAATTTCCTTAAAATCAACAGTATCTGGAAGACCACCTACATTATGATGACTTTTTATAACTGAACTTTTTCCTAATCCACTTTCTATAACATCAGGATAAATTGTACCTTGAACAAGAAAATCAACCTTGCCAATCTTCTTAGCTTCTTTTTCAAAAACTCTAATAAATTCTTCACCTATAATTTTTCGCTTTGTTTCTGGATCAGTAACACCTGCTAATTTTTCTAAAAATAAATCTTTTGCGTTAACTCTAACAAAATTTAAATCATATTGAGTTGTAAATACCTTTTCAACTTCATCACCTTCATTTTTTCTAAGAAGACCATGGTCAACAAAAATGCAAGTTAAGTTTTTTCCGATAGCTTTACTTAATAAAACTGCAGCGACTGAAGAGTCAACACCACCAGATAACGCACATAAAGCTTTTTTGTCTCCAATTTTTTCTTTAAGAGATTTTATTGAATCTTCTACAAAAGAAGACATTTTCCAATTCCCAGAGCAATTACATATATTGTATAGAAAATTCTTTATAACCTGTATGCCATTTACTGAATTGTTAACTTCAGGATGAAATTGAATTCCATATAATTTCCTATCTGCATTTTCCATTGCGGCATTAGGGCATGAGTCAGTATAGCCAATTTTCTTAAATCCACTAGGTAAAGTTTCCACATAATCTGTATGGCTCATTAGAAAAATATTAGTATTTTCAAAACCTTTAAATAACTGAGAGTCATTATTTATATTAACCTTTGTTTCTCCATATTCTCTAGTCGATGCAGAAGCAACTTTACCACCTAAAGTATAAGACATTAATTGCATCCCATAACAAATTCCAAGCACAGGAATACCTAAATTAAAAATTTCTTTGTCACATTTAGGTGAATTGTCACCATATACACTTGCTGGTCCGCCAGTAAAGATAATTCCTTTAGGATTTTTCTTCTTGATTTCGTCTAATGAAATTTTATAAGGCACTACTTCTGAATAAACATTACATTCTCTTACTCTACGTGCAATTAATTGGTTATATTGTCCACCAAAATCTAATATTAATATTAATTCATTCTTTTCCATAAAACCTCCTAAATTATTAAATATTTTTATTATTTTAACATTTAAAGAAAAAAATGTAAATGTTATTGGGGAATTAAGCTACTTTCGGGGTTTCTTTCGAGGCTGCTTTCGGGGACACCTTCCAAAAACAGCTTCAGATAATTCATCTATTCGAAAAATATGTTTTCAAAAGATGAAGCTGTTTTTGGAAGGTGTCCCCGAAAGCAGCAATAAAATCAAAAAAATTATTAAAAAAATATTGACTTAGAGTTAACTCTAGGTGATATATATAAAATAACTAAAAAGATAAAATATAATATATTGAATATATATTAAAAAGGGAGAAGATATGAAAACATTATATTTTGATTGTTCAAGTGGTATAAGTGGGAATATGACACTTGGAGCATTAACAAAGATAATAGGAGACGAAAACTATTTAATAAATGAACTTAAGAAACTAAACATTGATGGATACAAAATAGAAATTTCAAAAAAAGTAAAAAATGGAATCACTGGAACTTATGTAGATGTAATTCTTGATGAAGCAGATGAATATGGTCATCATCATGATGAAAATACACATACTCACCATCATGAACACAGAAATTTGGACGATGTAAATAAAATTATAGAAAATAGCACACTTGCAGATGATGTAAAGGAATTAGCAAAGAAAATATTTTTAAGAGTAGCAAATGCAGAAAGCAAAGTCCATAATAAACCATTATCTGAAGTACATTTTCATGAAGTTGGTGCAATAGATTCAATTATAGACATAGTTGGAACGGCTATATTAATAAAGAAAATAAATCCAGATAAAATAGTTTCTAGCATTGTTAATGATGGTTATGGTTTTATTGAATGTGCACATGGAACAATGTCTGTGCCAGTACCTGCAACAAGTGAAATATTTGCCAATTCAAATGTAAAATTTAGACAAATAGATATAGATACAGAGTTAGTTACCCCCTACTGGTGCTGCTATAATAGCCGAATTAGCTGAAAATTTTGAAACTCTTCCAACAATGAACATAGAAAAAATAGGTTGGGGAGCAGGATATAAAGATTTAAAAATTCCGAATGTATTAAAAGTATATTTAGGAGAATCAGATTTGAGTGGTAAAGAAAATACATTGAATAATAAAGATGAAATTGCAGTTATGGAAACTAACATAGATGATACTTCAGGAGAAATATTAGGATACACAGAAGATAAATTGTTTAAAAATGGAGCTTTAGATGTATTTTTTACACCAATATTTATGAAGAAAAATAGACCTGCATACAGATTAACAGTTGCATGTAAGAAAGAAGATATGGAAAAGCTTCAAAGTATAATATTTAGAGAAACAACTACGATAGGAATTAGATATCGTTTTGAAAAAAGAACTGTACTTGAAAGAAAAATAGTAGATATTGACACAAAATATGGTGTAATAAAAGCTAAAGAAGTAATTCATAATGGAGAAAAAAATATTTATCCTGAGTATGAAAGTATAAAAGAAATAGCTGAAAAAAATAATATACCATTAAAAGACTTATATAAATTAGATGGATTAATCTAAAAATAAGCTGTGCCAATTGTAGTGCAACGATTGGCACAAACCCCTTTTATTTTTAGTAAAGAACTATGAGCTTAAAGAGAAATCTTTGAAGTTCATAGTTCAAATTTTTTTAATTAAATTTGGAAAAATACTTGACTTAAAGTGAACTCTAAGTGATATAAAATAAATTGTAAATAAAAAATTTTGTTAACCAAAAGGAGGTTATTTTTATGGTAAAGCAAACTGCAGGTAGAGATCAATTAGGAGAATTTGCACCAAAATTTGCCGAATTAAATGACGATGTATTATTCGGCGAAGTATGGTCAAGAGAGGATAAACTATCTTTAAGAGATAGATCTTTAGTTACAATATGTATATTCATGGGAAAAGGATTAGTAGATAGTTCATTAAAATATCATATAATGAATGCAAAAAAGAATGGAATAACAAAAGAAGAAATGGCTGAAATAATTACACATGCTGCATTTTATGCGGGATGGCCAAATGCTTGGGCAGTATTTAATATGGCCAAAGAAGTATATGCAGATGACACAACAAAAGAAGAACATGGAGGAATGTTTGGTATGGGTGAACCAAATACAGTCTATGCACAATATTTCGTTGGGAATTCATACTTAAAACCATTAACAAAACCAGGTTCATCAGTTGTTTCACTAGCAAATGTTACATTCGAGCCAGCATGTAGAAATAACTGGCACATACATCATGCTACAAAATGTGGCGGACAAATACTAATTTGTGTAGAAGGAGAAGGTTGGTATCAAGAAGAGGGAAAACCAGCACAAAGTTTAAAACCAGGAGATATAGTAGTAATTCCAGCAAATGTAAAACATTGGCATGGTGCAAAGAAAAATTCATGGTTTTCACACATTGCTGTTGAAGTACCAGGAGAAGAAACATCAAATGAATGGTGTGAACCTGTGTCAGATGAGGAATATGGTAAATTAAATTAATGTTGATGAAGAGCTGCTTTGGAGGTTGTTTTTGGGGATGTTTTTGGGGGACACCTTCCAAAAACAGCTCCTAAATAAAATAGTAGTATATCAAAATTTGTATGAGAATAACGCGAATACAATTTACAAAAGCAAAAAAATGTGTTACAATAAATAATGGAAAAAATTAAAAAGGAGGAATTAGTCATGTCAGGACATTCAAAATGGCATAACATACAAGCCAAAAAAGGAAA
The DNA here is from genome assembly GCA_944391745.1 of uncultured Clostridia bacterium. GTDB lineage: Bacteria > Bacillota > Clostridia > TANB77 > CAG-508 > CAG-793. Next base: position 26,271 of record CALXUS010000014.1, on the reverse strand, counting down.
AGCAGATGCAGCAAGAGGAAAAATATTTACAAAATTAGGTAGAGAAATACTATTAGCAGTTAAAGCAGGAGGACCTGATCCGACTAGTAACTCTAAACTAAAAGATGTAATAGCAAAATGTAAATCTAATAACATGCCAAATGATACAATAAACAATGCAATTAAAAAAGCATCAGGAGAAGGAAGTAACAAAAATTATGAAGAAATTACTTATGAAGGATATGGAATAAATGGTGTTGCTGTAATAGTAGAAGCTAGTACAGATAACAAAAATAGAACAGCAGCTGATGTAAGACATATTTTTGACAAAGCCGGAGGAAACTTAGGTACAACTGGATGTGTATCATATATGTTTAACAAAAAAGGTGTAATTGTTATTGATAGAACTACAACAAACTTTTCAGAAGATGATATGATGATGCTTGCATTAGATAGTGGAGCAGAAGATTTCACAGCAGATGATGAATGTTATGAAATTACAACTGATCCAAAAGATTTTTCAAAAGTTAGAGAAGCTTTAGAAAATAATGGATTAGAATTTATTCAAGCAGAAGTAAGAATGGTACCAACAACAACAGTTGAATTAGATGACGAAGCTGCAGAAAAAATGCAAAGATTAATAGATAACTTAGAAGACTTGGATGATGTAATGAACGTATATACTAACTGGGAAGAATAATAAAATTGAATAGTAATAAATAAAAAATAAGTAGCATATATTTAATATAGGCTACTTATTTTTTTGCTCGGGGGGCTGTTTTTGGGGACACCTTCCAAAAACAGCTTTCCAACATATTCAACAAAAACAGCTTATTTTAATTTAAAAACTATTTTAGAAATTAAGATGTTTTTGGAAGGTGTCCCCAAAAACAGCCTAATAAATCAAAAGGAGAATATTATGGTAGATTTACGTTCAATTACAAGAGTTTTATCAAGAGATATTTGCTATAGCATTAATGAAAATTCGATAGAAGAAATTAGAATAAGAGTGGACAGACCAGTAATACTAAAATATCCGGATGGAAAAGAAGATATCTTAGAACACATTATTACTCAATCTGAAATAATAAATATTTTACAATCTCTTTGCAACAATTCAATATATTCTTATCAAAGTCAAATTTGCGATGGATACATAACTCTTCAAGGTGGACACAGAGTAGGAATAACCGGTAATGTAGCTATGGAAGATGGAAAAATCATAAATGTTAACTATGTTTCTTCTTTAAATTTTAGAATAGCAAGAGAAATAATTGGAGCTAGTGATGAAGTTATAAAAGAAGTTGTATCTAAAATAAATGATAACAAACTGGAAATTAACAATACTTTAATAGTATCTAAGCCTGGTTGCGGAAAAACGACAGTACTAAGAGATTTGGTAAGAAATTTAAGTAATATGGGATTTACTATATCGCTTATTGATGAAAGGGGAGAAATTGCTTCTATGTATAAAGGAATTCCTCAAAATGATATAGGATTAAGGACTGATGTGATGGATAATGTAACAAAAAGTTTAGGAATGAAAATAGCTGTAAGAACTATGGCACCACAAATAATAGTTGCAGATGAAATTGGAACAGAGGGTGATTTAGAAGCAATAAATTATGGAATATGTTCAGGAGTCAAGGGAATCTTTACTGCACATGGTTCAGATATTGCCGACTTAAGACAAAATGAAACATTAAATAAATTGTATGAAGAAAAATTGTTTAAAAGAATAATTTTTCTGGAAAATAGAGGAAAAATGGGAAAGGTTTATTATTTAGACAGAAATATGTACAAAACTGTAGATGGAAAATTGGTCTAAATTAATAATTCCAGAATATATATATTATAAACAAAAGAAAAGAGGAATATACAAAATGATTTTAATTAAATACATATTTTTAGGAGCAATTCTACTCGGGACAAGTTTTATAGGGGTGCTCATGTCAAAAAAATATTCAAACAGATTACGAGATTTAAAAGAAATGAGGAAAGCTCTTAATTTTTTTGAAGAGAAAATTAAATTTACCTATGAGCCAGTACCTGACGTTTTTGATGAAATATCTTGTAAAGTAAATGAAAACATAGGAAATATTTTTAAAGAAGCCTCAATATCTATGAATAATGAATCTGCAGGTGTCGCTTTTGAAAATGCAATAGAAAATTCGAATACAAATTTTACTAAAGAAGATAAAGATATAATAAAAGGTTTGGCAAAAATGCTTGGAAAAACAGATATTGATGGACAGGTAAGTGAAATTAAACTTACATGCAAGTTTTTAGATGTGCAGATTAAAGATGCTGAAAATGAAAAAGTAAAAAATGAAAAATTATATAAAACTCTTGGAGCAACAATTGGACTAGCATTAGTAATAATTTTAATATGATAATTAGGTTTGCAATAAAAAAATTATGTTAATGTTGGAGGGGAATAATGAGCATTGATTTATTATTTAAAATAGCAGCAATAGGAATATTGGTTGCAGTTTTATATCAAGTTTTGGTAAGGGCAGGAAGGGAGGATCAAGCTATGATGACAACTCTGGCTGGATTAATAATTGTACTTTCAATGGTCATAAAAGAGGTAAGCTCATTATTCACAACAGTAAGAACAATGTTTGATTTATAGAGGAATAAATATGGATATTATTAAAATAATTGGAATAGCTTTTTTAGCAATTGTAATTATAGTAATTCTCAAGCAATACAGACCAGAATTTGCTATATACGCATCAATAATTGCAGGAATATTAATATTGAGCTTAGCTTTTAACACACTTTCAGGCATAATAGAAATGATAAAAAGTATATCAAGCAAAACCAACATTAATAGCGAATTCTTAGTAATACTTATAAAAATAACAGGTATAGCTATACTTACAGAATTTGCAGTAAGTATAAGCAAGGATTCGGGTGAAAGTGCAATTGCTAGCAAAGTTGATATAGGCGGAAAAATAATAATAATTTCAATGTCAATTCCAATAATAAATGCATTAATAGATACGGTTGTAAAAATTTTGCCATAGTTTATTTAAGAGGTGATAAATTGAAAAAGTTTTACATAATACTTTTAATAGCAATTATTACATATATAATTCCATCAACTTCGCAGGCCTCTTTGCAAAATAGTGATAGTAAAATAAAATTGGTATCAAGCACTTCAGAACAGGAAAGTGTACTATCATCTCAAACTGATGCATTAGGAATTTCCACTTTTTTATCTGATTCAGAAAAATATACAAAAGATATTTATGGTGATATTAATCTTACAGAAATTTTTACAAATAGCTTAAGTGGAAAAATTGATAATAGTACAATAATGAATGTATTATTTGCTCTTATAGGAGAAAATGTTAAAACTGCATTAGCAAGCATAGCTAGTGTATTAGTAATAGTTATAATTCACAGTATTCTCAAAGCAATTAGTGAAAACTTAGGCAATGAAAATGTTTCAAAAATTGCTTATTATATTGAATATATTCTAATAGTTACAATAGTTATGGCTAATTTCTCAAATATTATCACAGAAATGAAACAAGCAGTACAAAACCTCGCTAGCTTTGCAAATACACTTATACCTCTTATGATAACTTTAATGATAACAACAGGGAGTATAGCTTCTTCAAGTATGTTACAACCTATTTTATTACTATTAATTACATTTATAAGTAATTTTATGAGCAATATATTAATTCCAATAGCTTTAGTGTCAACTGCATTAGGAATTATTTCTAAAATTTCTGACCAAGTACAAGTTGAAAAAATTTCAAAATTTTTAAATTCAGGAATGATATGGCTACTTGGAACAATATTAACTTTATTTATAAGTATTACATCACTTGAAGGAGGGCTAACATCTAGCATAGATGGAGTAACTGCAAAAGCTGCAAAAACGGCTATATCTTCCGTAGTACCAATAGTAGGAAGTATTTTAGGAGATGCAGTAAATACAATAGTAGGTTGTAGTAATATTATAAAAAATGCTGTAGGGATTGTTGGCATAATAGTAATATTAGCAATATGCATAAGGCCCATTATTCAATTAGCGATATTATCAATTATCTATTACCTAGGGGCAGCGCTGTGCGAACCTATAGCTGATACAAAAATAGTTGGAATACTAGAACAGCTTGGAGGAACTTTTAAAATTTTCCTTGCAGTAATGGTAGCTTTAACAGTATTGGTAATAATAGGCGTAGCTATTGTAATGAAAATTTCAAATAGTGGATTAATGTATGGTTAGAAGAAAGTAGGACAAAAAATGATTTCTTTTATAAGTTCATGGACTCAACAAGTAATTTTTGCTGTAATTATAGGTGTAATTTTACAGATGATTTTACCAGAGGGAAAAAATAAAAAATATATAAAAGTAATAATAGGTGTTTATGTATTATTTGCAATTATAAATCCTGTAATAGGAAAAAATATTGATATGGATTTAGAAGAATTTAATTTAAGCCTGGAAAATACAGCAATAGAATTAGATAATACAAATGAACACAATATAGATGAAATTTTTTTAAATAATTTAACACAAGATATAAAGTCAAAAATTGCTAACAAAGGATACTCTTGTGAAAATATAGAACTAACTACAAATGAGAATTATGAAATTAAAAAAATAGTTGTTGAAGGTATTTATGAGTTACCAGATTCTGAAGAAACACAAACTAATTCAAATAATATACAAATAAATGAAGTTGTTATAGGTGAAAAAGATAATAATATAAAAGAGCAAGTTGTAAAAGGAATTTCTAATAGTGAAGAAAAGAAATTAAAAGAATTTTTAAGTGAAACTTATAATGTAAAAGAAAAAAATATAGAAATAAGTTAATACACTATTTTAAGAAAGGAGAAAAAATGCTTAAAGATAAACTAAAGAAAACTTTTTCAAATAACGATGGAAATAATAAAAGAAAAATTGAAAATACAGTAGTTTTTGTTATTATACTAATTATAACTATAGTGGCAATAAATTACATAATGAATGGAGATACAAAAAAAGGAAGCAACGAAATACCAGAAGCGGAAAATAGAAATGATGTTGTGCAAGTTGATTCTAAAACAACAACAGATGAAAATGAAGAAAAATTAGCAAATATTTTGTCTAATATAGAAGGCGTTGGAAAAGTTAAAGTTCTATTAACTTATTCTCAAACAAGTACTTATGTACCAATATATAATGAAAATACAAAAGAAAGCAATACAACAGAGACTGATTCAACTGGCGGAACAAGAACAATTGAAGAAACTGACAGTCAAAAAGAAGTGGTTTATGAAGAAGATGAAAGTGGAAAAAAAGAACCAGTTACGCAAAGCATAATTAGTCCTAAAATTGAAGGTGCAATAATAACTGCACAAGGAGCTAATGATGCAAATGTAAAAACCAATATAATTCAAGCTGTTGAAGCTGCAACTGGACTAGCAACGCATAAAATACAAGTTTTTAAAATGAGTGAATAATTGATGGTTTATAGATTAATCCAAAAAATCTAAATATTTGAAATAAGGAAAAATTTATGATTAAAAGAATAGGTGAGAAAAATAGTTCATTTAAAAAAATTGTTAAGAAAAACCAAATTGTCTTATTGGCTTTAGCACTAATGCTAATGACTGCAGGATATTTAAATTATAATAATAATCATGAAAATGAGAATTTCTTATTAGCGAGCTTAGGAGATGCACAATTAGTAAGTACAAATGTAATTAATGAAAAAGAAATACAAAATCAAGTAATAAATGAAAACATATCAAATGAAATAATAAATGAATCAGAAAATAGCGAAAATATTATTCCAGAAAATGAAATAATAGAAGAAACTAGTACTAATGAAATAAATAGTGACAACACCACACAAAATAATACAAATCAAGAACAAATTAATGAAGAAAATACAGTAAAAGAAGTAAGCAATAATGCAAATGATGATTATTTTACTCGTTCAAAACTTGAAAGAGAAACTATGTATTCTCAGATGCTCGAAACTTATACAGGAATTTTAGAAAATGAAAAGATTTCTTCTGAGCAAAAAGACATTGCTGAAAATGAAATAAAAAATATAAATGATACAAAAAATGCAATAATGATAGTGGAAAATCTACTACAAACAAAAGACTTTGAAAATGTAATAGTATTTGTAAATAGTCCAAGCGTTAATGTTGTAATAAAAGGAAAAGATTTAACAACAGAACAAATTGCACAGGTACAAAATATAGTTCAAAGAGAATTAAAAACTGAAATTGAAAACATACATATAACAACAAATTAAAACGAAAATTTACTTGTTTTTTTCTAGCCTATTTGATATATTAATAAAAATAGGAGGTTATAATGGAAATAGTAAATAGAGAAGCTAAAGAAAAATTAGCTGATAAAATTTTAGATAAAGTTAAAGATGGACAAACTATTGGCTTTGGATCTGGAACAACATCATATATAGCAGCTGAAAAAATTGGTCAAAAAGTAAAAAATGAAGGCTTAAATATAACTGCTATTCCAACATCTAATTTAATAAAAGATGTATGTACAAAATATGGAATAAAAATAGGAAACTTAATAGAGAATTCAATAGATTGGGCTTTTGATGGAGCAGATGAAGTTGATTTGAAAAATTTGTGGCTAATTAAAGGCAAAGGAGCTGCAATGTTCAAAGAAAAATTAAATATTATCTCTTCACCAATTACATATATTTTAGTTGACGAAACAAAAATAGTTGATTATTTAGGACAAAAATGCAAAGTTCCAATTGAAGTTTTCCCATCTGCACTTAAATATGTATCAGAAAAACTAGAGAAACTCGGCGCAACAGAAATTACATATAGAGGATTAACAGAGAACAACAATGGAATTTTAGATGTAAAATTTGAAAATATAGAGCAATCTTTAGAAGACAAAGTTAAGCTAATAACAGGAGTAATAGAATCAGGATTATTCTTAAAATATAATAACATAGAAATAATTAATTAAATCATAATAAAAGTAAAAATACAAGTATTCCATTTTTATCGGAAATACTTGTATTTTTCTTGCTTTTTTGATATATTATTGAAAGAAATTTTAAAGAATAACTTTAGGAGGAAGTAATGAAAAAAATACTCTTTTCAGCTTATTCATTAGATGTTGGAGGAATTGAAACAGCATTAGTTACCTTATTAAAACATTTAGTAAATGACTATGATATTACATTAGTTTTAGAAGAAAAAAAGGGTATATTTCTAGATGAATTACCTAAAGAAATAAAAATTGTTACTTATGCTCCTTGTAAACTTAAATTTTCGATTATAAGGAAAGCAGTTAATTTTTTAAAACAAACTATTTTCAAAATAAAATATAATAATAAATTTGATTTTTCTGCAGATTTTGCTACATATAGTCTTCCTGCATCTTTTGTTGCTAGAACAGCAAGCAAAAATAATGCAATTTGGATTCATAATAATTATATGGATTTTTATGAAAATGATATTAGCCAATATAGAAATTTTTTCAAATCATTGAGAATACAAGATTTTAGAAAAATAGTTTTTGTATCTGATTTTGATAGAAAAATATTTATTGCTCAGTTTCCGGAACTAATAAAAAATACATTAGTATGCAATAATTTAATAGATTATGAAAAAATACAAAAGTTATCAAATGAAAAAATAAAGAGAGAAGAATTAAATTTAATACAAAAAGATAATAATCCTATATTTATAAATGTTGGAAGACATGATGAAAAACAAAAAAAGATTTCAAGAATAATAAATGCAACAGAAAAATTAAACAAGCAAGGATATAAATTTAAAGTATTACTTATAGGAAAAGGTCCAAATACTGAAGATTACAAAAAAACAATTAAAGAGAAAAATTTAGATAATATAATAATGCTAGGTGCTAAGAAAAATCCTTATCCATATTTTAAATTAAGTGATTGCTTTATACTTTCATCTGAATTTGAAGGCTATCCAGTAGTTTTTGTGGAATCTCAAATTATGGGTGTGCCCATTGTTACAACAAATGTTTCAGATAGTAAAAAAGATATTGATGGAAAATATGGAATGGTAGTAGACAACTCAGAAGATGGTGTATACATTGGTATGAAGGAATTTTTAGATAATGGCATTAAAGTTAAAAAATTTAATCCTAAAGAATTTAATGAAGAAATTACTAAAAAAATAAGGGGTATAATTAATGATTAGTATCATTATAACAGCATTTAATGCTGAAAAAACAATTGAGCAATGTTTGAATTCAATATTAGAAACCAAATATGATGATTATGAAATTATACTTATAAATGATGGCTCAAAAGACAAAACTGAAGAAGTAGTACAACTTTTTGCTTCAAATAAAATAAAATACTTTTACAAAGAAAATACAGGTGTAGCTGATTCAAGAAACTTTGGTATTTCTAAAGCAAGTGGAGAATATATAGCCTTTGTTGATTCAGATGATTATGTAGCAAGTAATTATTTTGATAATGTAGAAAAATATATTAATAATAATATTGACATTATTAAAAGAAAAGGAATTATAAAAAAGCAAAATCAAGAAATACAAATAACTGGAGCAATATTTGATGAGGTTTCTGGAGAAGAAGCATTTAATAAATTATGCTTTACAGATGTATATTTAGATACATTGTGGTCTTATATTTTCAAAAAAGATTTGTTTGAAAAAAATAATTTGTTTTTTGAAAAAGGAAAATACCATGAAGATTTCGCTCTTATTCCATTACTTATATTAAAAGCCAAATCAATGGTATCACTAGATCAATATGTGTATTATTATGTTCAATCTGAAAATAGCATTATGAGAGAAGATAATTATAATAAAACTATAAAAAAGGCTGAAGATGTGCTTTATCAATTTGACAATATTTTAAAACAAACTGATAGTTATAATTTAGAGAAAAGAACTAAAGAAAATATTAGAATCTATTGCACTAATGCTATATTACTTAAGGTTAAAGAACTTCATGGAGAAAAGCAAAATTGGTATATTAATGAACTTAAAAAAAGAAAAATATACAAAAATATAAAAATAAGAAATTTAAAACAGCTAGTAAAAAAGCTAATTTTAATGATTAATATAAAATGGTATGCTAAATAAATATTAAAATGGAAGGAGAATAGTTTATGCCAAAAGTAAGTGTAATTGTTCCAGTTTATAACATGGAAAAATACTTATCTAGATGCTTAACTTCATTAATAAATCAAACAATAGATAATCTTGAAATCATTGTAGTAAATGATGGTTCTACTGATAAATCTGATGAAATTATTAAAGAATATAAAAAAGCGAATAACAATATTAGATATGTAACTAAAGAAAATGGTGGACTTTCAAGTGCAAGAAATTTTGGACTTTTATATGCTACAGGTGAATATATAGCTTTTTTAGATTCTGATGATTATGTTGATAGAAATATGTATAAAAAAATGTATGAAAAAGCAAAAGAACATAATAGTGATTATGTAGAATGTGATTTCTTATGGCAATATGATGATCACCAAAAAATAGATACAGGAATTAGATATATTAATAAAAAAGAAATGTTCGTAACAGCCAGAGTTGTGGCATGGAATAAATTAATTAAAAGAGAAATTATTTTAGAAAATAAATTGCAATTTCCTGTAGGATTATATTATGAAGATGTGGAATTCTTTTATAAATTATTACCACATATTAATAGTTTTGATTTTGTGGAAGAACCACTTGTTTATTATGTTCAAAGAGAAACTTCAATAGTTAATAAACAAGATTCTAGAACTAAACAAATTTTTAAAATATTAGATAATGTAATTGATTATTATAAGGCAAATGGAATTTATGATGAATATCAAAAAGAAATAGAATACACTTGTGCAAGAATTTTACTATGTAGTTCTTTAAAACGAATGATTCAAATACCTGACAAAACTACTAGAGAATTACTTTTAAGTGAAACGTGGCAAAATTTAAATGGAAAGTTTCCTAATTGGAAGCAAAATGAAATACTAAAGAAAAACAACTCTATTAATGGATTATATATGAAAAGTATGAATAATACTACTTTCAAAATTTATACAAAAATTTTAGGAATTGTTTGGAGATAGTACTAAAATATAAAGGATGATTTTGCATGAAAAAATTTATCAAAAAAATTACTTTAGAAAATATATTATGCTTTTACATAATAATTTGTCCAATATTAGATATAGCGAGTTTCACATTCAGAAACACTTTTGATACTAATATTTCCATTTCAACTTTTATAAGACCAATTATTCCAATAATAATTGCATTATATATTTTCTTTAAAGCTAATAAGAAAAATAAATTAATATTATTATCAATATCTTTAATTTATATTTTATATGGAGCAATACATTTATTAATTACAAAAGGATTTATTACAGGTTGTTCTTATGGTGGAGTTTGGCAAGAATTACAATATGTAATAAATTATACATTTTTAATTTTTAATTTAGTAATATTTTACTATGTATTTATAAATAATAACTGGAGAAAACAACCTAGATTAAAAGAAGAAAATAAAGATAATAATATAAAAAATAATGAGAAAAAATTAGAAAATAATAAAGTACAGAAATTAAGAATATCAATACTAATTATGTGCGCTATATACATAGTAAGTATTTACATAGCTATACTTTCAGGAACTTCTTCTTATACATATCCTTATGAGCAAATAGGATATAAAGGATGGATAGAATCTGGAAATAGTTTAAGTGCTATTTTATGTATATCAACTTTCTTAATCTTACCTTTAATAAAAAGTAAAAAATATAGAATTCCTTCAATTATTGTTTTATTACTTGTAGGATTATATTTAGTAGCTCTTATTGGTACTAGAACAGGATTAATAGGTTTCTTTTTAGCTATAGCCATCTTTGTGGCAGTAGAAGTTATATTTAGCAAAAATAAAATAGCGATAGTCGGTTTAATAATACTTGCAATAGCTGTTATAACTGTTGGACTTGTAGGTTCTAATACTTTAAAAAGAAGAAATCAGATGAATGAATCACAATATCAAATTATAGATGAAGCAACTGGCGAAGTAGGCAACATGACAGGAGATATGTTAAAAATAAAAAATGCAATTTTAAATGATACATTGGAAGCAGGATATATGTCTGATGCTCAAAAAAATGCTGTATTAGACTTATACGATTATGCTTTAGCACATAATTTAGCAGGAAATGACACTAGAACACAACAGTTAATGTATAATATTTATCTAGTAATTGAGCAAAAAAGTATTGTAGGAATATTATTTGGAAATGGGTTTGAAACAAATTTTAGAGAAATGGTAATGGAAAATGAACTAGCTAGCCTACTTTTGAATTTTGGAATATTAGGATTTATATTATATGCTGGTCCTTTCATAACTATATTAATATACAGTTGTATTAGATGCTTGAAAAAAATAAAAGCAAAAGAAAATATAAAAACTCAGTATTTAATGTCAATTGCAAGTATGATTCTAATAATAGGACTTTCATATTTATCTGGATATATATTCTTTAATTCTTCATTAATAGCAATAATTTCTACAGTTAGTATAAGTTTACTAGAAAAAGAAAAATAGAAGTATTAATCAAAAAGGAAGTGATATCTTTGAAAAAAATAATATTTGGAATTACTAGTTTAACAATTGGAGGAGCAGAAAGAGTATTAGTTGATTTAGCTAATAGACTTTCTGAAGAATATAATGTTACTATTTTCACTATTTATGACGGAGGAGAATTAAAAAAGGAACTTAACTCAAAAATAAAAAAAATAGCATTATATAGAAAACCTTATGCAGAATTAAGTAAAATAGAGAAAATTAAAGCTTCTTTAAAATTAATGATATACAAAAATAAGATTTTTGAAGCAATAATGAAAAGAGGTTTTGACACACAAATAGCATTCTTGGAAGGACCAGTAACAAGATTATTTGCATCAAAATCTTATGCTACTAAAATTGCATGGATACATAATGATATTTCTAAAGTTTATGGAAATGGAATTAAAGCTTTTATAAAGAAATTAGTTGATGGACAAATGTATAAGAAATACGATAAGCTAATTTTTGTTAGTAAAGAAAACCAAGATGATTTTAATAAAGAATATAAATGGGCGAAAAAGAATAACCAAGAAATTATTAGAAATTATATTGATTATAAAAAAGTACTCGAAAAATCAGAAAAAGAAGAAAACGTTCCATTTAATGAAAAAGATATAAACTTACTTACCGTATGTAGATTAGTAGAACAAAAAGCATTAGATAGATTTATAAAAGTTCAAAAACAGCTAGAAACAGATGGAATTCACACAAAAATTTATATAGTTGGAGATGGACCACAAAGATATCATTTGCAAAAAGAAATAGACGAACTTGGTCTAACAGAAAGTTTTATTCTTTTGGGACAAAAGGAAAATCCATATCCTTATATTAAGAAATGTGATTACTTTTGCTTACTTTCATATTATGAAGGATATGGCATGGTTCTAGAAGAAGCAAAAATATTAAATAAGCCTATTATATTAACAAATACAGCAGCTAGAGAATGTGCTGTGGGATATAATAAAGCAATCATATTAGATAATACTTATGACGGAATTGTTAAAGGTCTAGAAAAAGAGTTAAAAAATGATAATTTTAAGCATTTGAGAGATACAGAAAAAAATAATTCGAATATTTCAAATGAAGAAAATGAAGAACTAATCATAAGAAAAATAAAGGAGATATTATAGTAAAAACAATGAAAATTTCAATACTTACACCAGCATACAATAGAGGAGATAAATTAAATAAATTATATACTAGTTTATTAGTTAATAATAATTCAAATGTTGAAATAGAGTGGCTAGTAATGGATGATGGCTCTACTGATAAAACTAAATATATAGTTACTAATTTCATAAAACAAGGAATAATAGATATAAAATATTATTATCAAGAAAACCAAGGAAAAATGGCTGCATTAAATAATTTAGTAAATTATGCTACAGGAGATGTTATAATAGAATGTGATTCAGATGACTATTTTAAAGTAGGAGCATTTGACACAATAGCTGAATATGCAGATAAGCTTACTGATGAAATATATGCTTTGGTATTTTTAAAATATGACCAAGATGGAAATAATATGGGAAATAAATTTCCAGAAAACTCATATAGAAGCGATATGTTCAGTCTATATTTTAGAGAAGGCATTACTGGCGAAAAAGCACTAGTATTCAATAGCAAAATTAGAAAAAAATTTCATTATCAATTAGAAGCGGACGAAAAATTTGTAACTGAATCAAGAATGTATCATCAAATGGATTTAGAGTATGATGTTATTTGTATAAATGAACCTATTATGATTTGTGAATATCAAAAAGATGGTTATACAAAGAATATTTTAAAAGTATTTGAGAAAAATCCTTTAGGATATTATGAATACTTTAAAGAAATATTAGAAATGGATTTAGAAGGGGTAACTTTAAGTAAGAGATTATATATTTATAAACATTATATATTATTTTCTGTTTTAGCAGAAAGAGAGCATGCAATTATGAATGTCACTGGGGTTATAAATAAAATAATAGTGGCAATAATGTGGATACCAGGAGTTATAAAAACAAGGAAATTATTTAATAAAACAGGAAAAGAAGATTTTGTTGAAACAGAAGATGTTTATGAAAGTTTTCACACAAATAAAGAAAAAGATAAAAAGAAAAAAATAAGTAACAAGAAAATAAAAGAAAAAGTAAAGAAAAACAATAAGAAGAAAAATAAAAGAAAGAGTAAATAATATAAGGGGTAAAAATGAAAAATATATTAATTTGCCTAGAAAAGATGGGCATAGGGGGAGTTGAAACATCTGTATTAAATCAAGCTTTTGAATATAAAAAAAGAGGATTTAATCCGATTGTTGTTGCAGGAAAAGGTATATTTAGCGAAAAGCTAAAAGAACTTAATATAATTCAAGAATATATAGAGTTTCCTGTTGAAGATAATTTAAATATGGAAAAAGCTAAATTAATCGTAAAGATAATTGAAAAATATAATATAGAATTAGTTATAATTAATCAATTACCATGTCTATTATCAGTTCTTCCAGCATGCATAATTAAAAACATACCTTATATTGCTTATGTTCATGAATCACTTTTTACTATACAGGAAGATGAGCATAACACCCTTAATTGGTTTGAAAATAATTTTGAAATATATAAAGATTTATTAAAATTTTATTACAATAATGCATATAAAATAATCGCTATATCTGAAGATGCAAAAAAATATATAAAAAATAGATATAAAATAGATTCTAATAAGTTAATAGTTATGCATAATAGCATAGACTTAGATAAATATAAATCAACAAGAGACATAAAAGAAAAGAATAATTTTATATTAATTTCTAGAATTTCAGAATCTAAATTACAATCAATCAAAAATGGAATAGATATTTTTGATGAATATGAATCTGATAGCAAAAAATTAATAATAGTTGGTGATGGGGATAAATTAGAAGAAACAAAAAAATATGCTAATTCAAAAAATAGTGGGGATAAAATTAATTTTATCGGACAACAAAATGATATAATAAAATTAATAAATGAAAATGATATTGTACTAGGATTAGATAGAGTTTTACTTGAAGCTATTAGTATGAAAAGAATAGCTGTAAATATAGGATATGATAAGCCTAAACAAATAATAGATAGTACGAATATTGAAATAGAAGCAAATGAAGGATTCTGTGGAAAAAAATTAGAAAGCACAGAACCAAGAGAATTGGCAATTCAAATAAAAAATAGAGAAATAGACCTACAGAAAAATTATAATTATGTAAAAGAAAATTTAAGTATAGAAAAAAATATATTTACTGAAAAAGTTGATAAAAATAATTATGAAAATGCTTTATTAGAATTATTTCAAATAATAAAGCAAAAAGAAGAAAATATAAAAGAAGAGAAAAGTAAAGAATTGTCAGAATATGCAGTACAAAAAAGTCAAATTGAAAATTTAAAAAATGAATTAGAGAATAAGCAAAATGAAATTAACAATTTAAAAATTGAATATGACAATACATTTAATGAACTAAAAAGTGTTTATAATAGTAAAAGATTTAAAGTGGTAAATAAAATAGCTAATTTATATAGAAGAAAAAAATAATTTACAACTTAAAAGTTTTGACATTATCTTCATTTTATACTATTATATATGGAGTTAGTTTATAGGTAAAACTAAAAACCTAAATATAAATAAGGAAAGATAAAAAATGCAAAAAGACAAAAACAAAGATAGAATAGTTGTTGAACATGTATATAAAACATTTGATGTTTATTTAGATAAAGCTAACAGCTTGAAAGAAAAATTATTATTTTGGAAAAGGAATAGAAAAGAGACTAGAGAAGTATTAAAAGATATTAATTTAACAATAAAAAATGGTGAAGCGGTTGCATTAATAGGTGTTAATGGTAGTGGAAAATCTACTTTATTAAAGTTAATGACAAAAATAATTTATCCGAATAAAGGAAAAATTACTACTTATGGCAAATTAACTTCTTTATTAGAATTAGGAGCAGGTTTCCATCCAGATTTTTCAGGAAGAGAAAATATTTATTTTAATGCTTCAATATTTGGACTAACAAAAAAAGAAATAGATAATCGTTTAGAAAAAATAATTGAATTTTCTGAATTAGGAAGTTATATAGATAATCCTGTAAGAACATATTCTTCAGGAATGTATATGCGTTTAGCTTTTTCCGTTGCAATAAATGTAGATGCAGATATTCTTCTAGTAGATGAGATTTTATCTGTTGGTGATCAACATTTTCAAGAAAAATGCTTAAATAAAATGAAAGAGCTTAAAAAAGAAGGAAAAACAATGGTATTTGTTACACATAGCCTAGGTTCTGCAAGAGAACTATGTGATAGAGCAATATGGCTAAACAAAGGTGTAATTCAGATGGATGGAGAAACCAATAAAGTTATAGATGAATATATTAAGGAAACTACTTAATTTTTAATAATAAATTATAAAACTCAGAAGGAGCTTATATATGAATATATTTAAAAGATTATACGATTATAGAGAATTACTAAAAACTAGTATAAAAAAAGATATAGGTGGAAAATACAAAAACTCATTTTTAGGAGTATTATGGTCATTTGTTAACCCATTACTTCAAATATTAGTTTATGCAATAATTTTCCCATTGATAATGAAAAGTGATATAGAAAATTATGTTGTGTTTATGGTTTGTGGTCTTATACCATGGAACTATTTTTCAACAGTTATTAATAGAGCATCCTTTGTAATGATTGAAAATGGTAACATAATAAAAAAGGTATATTTCCCAAGAGAAATATTACCATTATCTCTAGTTACTAGTGAAACAGTAAATTTTCTAATTTCATCAATTTTAATATTATTATTTACATTTGGATATGGATTAGGATTAACTATTAATATATTATTTTACCCATTAGTATTATTAGTACAATTTGTTTTATTACTAGGAATATCTTTATTTGTATCTAGTATTACAGTATACTTTAGGGATTTACAACATTTTATTGGTGTACTTTTACAATTATTCTTTTATGCTACACCAATTGTCTATGCAGTCGACGTAATACCAGAAAATTTCCAATGGATTTTAAAATTCAATCCAATGACATACATAATAGAAGGATATAGAGATATTTTCTGGGGTCAAACTTCACCAGATATAATGACATTATTAGTAGTACTTGCCATAGGAATTGTACTTTGCATAACAGGATATTTAGTATTTAATAAATTACAAAAGAAATTTGCTGAAGAACTATAAAATAAATATAGAAAGGAAGAAACAAAATGAACTTTGACTTTTCAAAAGAGCCAGGAAAAAAGCTTGAAAGAGAAGAATTCACAACTAAAGAAGAACCTATAATTTCAATTATTATGCCATTTTACAATGATGCAGAACATATTGAACAATCAATTAACAGTATTTTAAATCAAACATTTCCTTGCTTTGAGGTTATCATTGTTGATGATGGCTCAAAAGATGAAAAAAGTCTAGAAAAACTTAAAGAAATAGAAAAATTAGATGATAGAGTCAAAGTGTTTCATAAGAAAAACGGTGGAGCTTCATTAGCAAGAGATTATGGAGCTAAGCATATTTCTAAATCATCAAAATACATTTTATTCTGTGATAGTGATGACTTATTAAATAAAACATTTTTAGAAACTGCTTATTGGACTTTAGAAACCAATAAAAAAGCTAGTTTTGCTTATACTGATTCAATTGGTTTCGAGGGAATAGAATATACATGGAATAAATGGTTTGATAGTAAAAAAATGAAAAAGGAAAATGATTTAGTTATTACATCAATGGTAAGAAAAGATGCCTTTTTTGAAGTTAATGGATTTAATATTAGTGAAAAAAATGTATATGAAGATTGGAACTTTTGGCTTAAACTAATGGCAAAAGGACATTTTCCTGTTCATATTAATTATTATGGATCTTGGTATAGAAGGAAAAAAGAGAGTGAACTAACTAGAGCAAGGCAAAATAATGAAAAAGCAATGGAGATAGTTAATTCTACTGCAAAGACTATTAAAGAAGAAGTAAATGCAATTCAATATCCTAGATTTAATTATGATTGGAATTTAATACAAGAAAATGTAGATTCAATTAAGCAGGTTCAAAGAAAAGATAATGGCAAAATTAATATTCTTATGATTATTCCTTGGATGGTCATGGGAGGAGCAGATCAATTTAATTTTGACTTGATTTCAAGATTAGATAAAAATAAGTTTGATATAACAATAATTTCAACAGAACCTGCAATTAATACATTTAGGCAACAATTTGAAGAGCATGCTACAGTTTATGATTTAACAACTTTTCTAGATCAACAATATTGGATAGCATTTATAAATAATATTATATACAAAAATAATATTAATTTAATTGTTAATACAAATAGTGAATTAGGATATGGAATATTACCTTACCTAAAAGCAAAAAATCCTAAAATACCTATAATTGATTATGTTCACATGGAAGAATGGTATAATAGAAATGGGGGATATTCTAGAGATTCAAGTAGTGTAGCTTCAGTAATAGACAAAACTTTAGTATGTAATGAAAATAGTAGAAAAATATTAATTGATTATTTTGGAAGAAATGAAAAAGAAGTAGAAACATTTTATATAGGTGTAGATGAGAAAAAATTTAATCCAGAAAAATATGATACTGAAAAATTAAAAGAAAAATATAATTTACCTAAAGATAAATTTATATTAAGCTTTATATGTAGAATATCTGAACAAAAACGACCATTCCTATTATTAGAAGTCATTAAAAAATTAAAAGAAGAAAGAGATGATTTTATAGTATTAATTGTTGGAGATGGAAATTTATTAAACAAAATGAAATCAACAGCAAAAAAGTATAAAATTGTAGATAATATGATTTTCATGGGAAGAACTAATAAAACAGATGAAATATATAGTGTAAGTGATATGACAATTAATTGTTCAATCAAAGAAGGACTAGCACTTACAGCTTATGAGTCTTTATCTATGGGAGTACCAGTTGTTTCAAGCGATGTAGGTGGTCAAAGAGAACTAATAGATAAAAATACTGGAATTATAGTACCTTGCATGCAAAAAGAAGAAGATATTTTTGATTTCAACTATAGTGATAAAGAAATTCAAAATTATGTAGATGCAATAAATAAGATATTAAAAAATTTAAAAAAGTACAAAGAAAATTGCAGAAATAAAATACTAAATGGATTTACAATTGATCAGATGGTAAAAAACATGACTGAAATTATTGAAAACACTGTTAAAAATCCAAATAAAAATAAAGGAATTTCTATAAATAATTTAGATATATGCAAAGAACTAATAACAAATAAATTGATTAATATTGAAGAAAAGTATATTTGGGAAGCTAAAGAATATAACAATTACTATGGTTTCTCGACAGAAGAAACAGAAAGTTATAAATTTGAATTATTTAAAGAAAAAATGTGGCAACATAAATGGTATAGAGGAATAATTAGATTACTTCAAAAATTAGGTATTATGAAAGCATTAAAAAAAGTAAGAAAATAGTAAATTTTTGAAAAATTAGTATAAAGGAGGCTAAATTATGAAAAAATTAAAAGATAAAAATTTATATATTTCACTACTAATTTCATTGGCGTTTTTTGGAATATTTCTAAGAATGGACTTTGCAACAGATACATATTCCGTTTTAGGAAGCCCGGCAAAAGAAATTTTTAATCATTTTATGCTTTCAGGAAGATTTGTTACAGCATTTTTATGGGGAGCAGTGAATGTATTAAATTTTGGAGAACATTTAATATATTTTTGCTCTTATGCTTTAGCAATAATAACCATAACATTTTCAATTTACCTTTTGTTTAATTTAATACATGAAAAAATAAAAAGTGAAGGATTAAGTTTTTTAGTTAGTAGTTTAATCATAATTAATCCATTTTCTATAGAATTATTTATGTATATAGAAAAAGGAGTATTAGCACTTACTGTGTTGCTATCGGTATTAGCAACAATTAAATTTATAGATTTTATAAAAGGCAATAAAAAATCTATAATATTTACATTTATATTTATGCTAATAGCCACATTCTGCTATCAAGGGGTTATAAGCTTATTTATAGCATTATCTGCAGTTTTTATAGTTTTTTATTCAAAAAACGCAAAAGACTTTATAAAAAATAATGTAGTAATGTTATTGTGCTATGGAATACCAGCAGTAATTAATTTATTAACAGTAAGACTATTTTTTATAAATGATAGAGTTAATGGAGAAATAGTTTTAAGTGAATCCATTAAAAAAATAATAGATGGTTCGAAAAGTATGTTTGCTACTTATAATATTTTACCAAAATATACAGTAATAGTAGTATTATCAATATTAGTTATTTTGGCTATCGTAATGATATGCATAAATAAAAAAGAAAAAATTAATACAAAAATATTAAAAATTCTTGGAATTGCTTATGTAGTAATTGCTACAATTGGAATTACAATTGTTCCACAAATTATGCAAAATACTGAGTCAATATGGTTTGTACCAAGATCTACTTATACCTTTGCTTCAATTATAGGAATAATTAGTTTATATATTTTATTTAATACAGAAGATATAAATATATTAAAAAGCAAAGTATACATAAATAGTACAGTAATACTAATAATTTCAATAATAATATTAAGTATGGAATTTTATTCATTTAACAAAATAGAAACAGATCATTATAATATGAACTATCTAGATAAAATAAATTCACTAAGTATAGGTGAGCAAATAAAAAAATATGAAGAAGATACTGGTATAAAGGTTACAAAAATATGTATATACAATGATGAAAATATAAGTTATACTTATAATGGAATACTAGCAATAGGAGATATAAATATAACAGGCTTTTTCCCAGATTGGTCAATAATAAAAATGATTAATTACTATAATGGATTAAACCTTACTGAAGGAGAAAAAAATCCTGATTTGGAAAAAGAATTTTTAAATCAAGATTGGAACAATTACAATCAAAATCAAATAAAGATAATTGATGATACAATTCACTATTGTAGATTTTAAAATATAGTTTCATAATAGAAAGGAACGTAGTTAATATGAAAAAAATAACAATAATTGTACCTGCGTACAATGAAGAAGAGTCTCTACCATTTTTATACGATAGGCTTGAAAAATTAATGGATAGTATAGAAAATTATGAATTTGAAATACTATTTGTAAATGATGGATCTAAAGATAATACAATAAATTTAATAAAAGAATATAGAAAAAAAGATAAAAGAATTTCTTATGTGGATTTTTCAAGAAATTTTGGAAAAGAAACGGCAATGATTGCAGGATTAGATTATGCAAAAGGCGATGCTGTAATATTCATGGATGCAGATTTGCAAGACCCACCCGAATTAATTCCAGAAATGATTAAATATTGGGAAGAAGGCTATGATGATGTTTATGCACAAAGAAGGACAAGAGCAGGAGAAAGCTTCTTAAAAAAATTCACTTCAAAAATGTATTACAGAGTATTACAAATGCTTACATCAGTACCAATTCAGAAAGATACAGGAGACTTTAGACTATTAGATAGAAGATGTGTAAATGCATTGAGAAAGCTTAGAGAAACAGATAGAAATTCAAAATCAATGTTTAGTTGGATTGGTTATAAGAAAAAAGCAATAATGTACGATAGAGATGCAAGAGTTGCAGGAAAAACAAAATGGAATTATAAGAAACTAGTAAATTTAGCTATTGATGGTATAACATCATTTACAACATCACCACTTAGAATATCAACTTATATAGCTATACCTACATTTTTGGCTTTATTTGTATATTTTATATATGTAATTATAAAATGTATTAAATTAAGTGTTGCAATACAAGCATATCAAGCAATAATACTACTAGTACTATTCTTCTCAGGAGTAGAAATATTACTATTTGGAATTATTGGAGAATATTTAGGAAGAATATTTAACGCATCTAAAAATAGACCATTATATTTAGTTAACGAATATAATGGAAAAAGAGAAGAAAATGATGAATAATGCGAAAGATAATGAAAATGAATTAATAGAAAAAATTAATAAGAAAAAAATAATAATAGGAGGAAAAGCAAATGTGGGGAGATATTGCAATAGCATTTTTATTAGCATTTATAACATCATTTGTTATGGTACCATATACAATTAAGCATGCAAAAAAGGTAGGAGCAATAGATTATCCATCAGATAGAAGAGTTAATAAAAGACCAATACCAAGATTAGGTGGACTAGCAGTTATTCTAGGTTTTTTAGTATCAGCAATTTATTTAATAATTGTGATGTCAATAGAAGGAAATTTAGACCTAAATGGACCTGAAAATTACAGAATGAAACTTTTAGGTTTTTTGCTAGGAATAATAGTTTTATCAATTTTTGCATACTTAGATGATGTAAAATCTTTGAAACCTTGGCAAAAACTTATTGCTCAAATTTTAGCAGCAATAGTAGTATATAGCTTTGGAATCAGAATAGATACAATCAATGAAGTAGCAATACACCCTGCATTAAGTTTTATATTAACGGTTGGCTGGATTGTTGGTATAACTAATGCAATTAATTTAATTGATGGTTTGGACGGATTATCTTCAGGAGTTTCATTAATATCTTGTATAAGTTTATTAATTATTTTTGCAACAAATGAATCACCAATAATTTCAATTATACTAATTACTGCTCTAGCTGGAGCAATAGGAGGATTTTTACCATTCAACATAAATCCAGCAAAAACATTTATAGGAGACGTAGGAGCTCAGTTTTTAGGATTTGGACTAGCTACAATTTCTATTTTAGGTGTTGCAAAAACAGTAACTTTGGTTGTTTTAATTGCACCAGTTTTAGTTTTAGCCTTACCTATTTTTGATACACTATTTGCTATAATAAGAAGAATAGTAAAAGGAAAATCTCTTAAAGCAGTTTTTCAAGCTGACAAAGGTCATTTACATCATAGACTAATGAAAAGAGGTTTTTCTCAAAAGCAGGCAGTAGCGATATTATATGGAGCTAGTGCAACACTAGGAATGTTTGCAGTAATATTAATAGATGATGGGATTTGGAAAGCTTTATCATTTGCTTTAATAGTAATTGCTATAATAGCTATAGGTTATAAAGAACTTAAGAATTTTAAAAATGAAGAAATTAAAAGTATCAGAGAAAATAGAAATAAAATGAAAAAGGAAAAGACAGATAAAATTAAGGTCGAAGACAAATCTGAAGAAACAGAGAAAAAAGAAAATATAGATAAAGCTGTGGCTGAAGTAAAAAACAAAAATGTTGATAATGAAAAAGATGAAGAGAAAGAAAATAAAGCAGATGCAGATAGAAACAAAAATCAAAATAACAATGTAAAACCAAAAGCTGCAAATAAAAATAAGAAAAAACATAAAAAGCGTAAAAAATAAAATTAATTTATATTTTAAAATATTATAGTTGAAGGATACAAAAATGGATGAAGAAAATTTAATTAGCCCTAATGTTTCTGATGAAATGGAATCACAACAAGAAAATGTGTTAAGACCCAAAACATTAAGTGAATATATAGGACAGACCAAAGTTAAAGAAAATATGAAAGTATATATAGAGGCTGCCAAAAAAAGAGGAGAGCCATTAGACCATGTACTTTTATATGGACCTCCTGGACTAGGTAAAACTACACTTGCGAACATTATTTCACATGAAATGAATTCTAATTTAAAAATCACATCAGGACCTGCAATAGAAAAGCCAGGAGATTTAGCAGCATTACTTACAAATCTTTCAGAATTTGATGTTTTATTTATTGATGAAATACATAGATTAAATAAAAGTGTTGAAGAAATATTATATCCAGCGTTAGAAGATTTTACATTAGATATAATAATTGGAAAAGGACCAAGTGCTAGGTCAATAAGATTAGATTTGCCTAAATTTACTCTAATTGGAGCTACTACAAGAGCAGGTTCATTAACAACTCCACTTAGAGACAGATTTGGAATAGTAGAAAGACTAGAATTATATAATAGTGAAGAATTAACAACAATTGTTAAACGTTCTGCTAACATATTAGAAATAGCAATAGAAAATGACGCAGCAGTTGAAATAGCAAAACGTTCAAGAGGAACACCAAGAATTGCAAACAGACTATTAAAGAGAGTTAGGGATTATGCAGCTGTTTTAGGTAATGGAACTATAACATTAGACATTGCAAAAATAGCTTTAAATAAACTAGATATTGACGATATGGGATTAGACTCTATAGATAGAAGATTATTAAGAACATTAATAGAAAAATACCAAGGAAGACCAGTAGGAATAGAAACATTAGCTACTACATTAGGAGAAGAGATTTCAACAATAGAAGATGTTTATGAGCCATATTTAATTCAAATAGGATATATTTCAAGAACTCCTAGAGGAAGGATTGCTCTTCCAGAGGCATATAAACATTTAGGATTATAAGTTGGAGTTGCTTTTGGGGTTGCTTTTGGGGACACCTTCCGAAAACAGCTGTTTTCGGAAGGTGTCCCCAAAAGCAACCAAAAGCAGCAAGAAGAAACAAAAAGAAAGGAGAAATTCGTATAAAAAGAATACGAATTAAATAAAAATGAAATTATTAATGCATACATGTTGTGCTCCTTGTAGTGTTTATTGTATAGACACATTGAGAGCAGAAGGAATTGAACCAGTACTTTATTGGTATAATCCTAATATACATCCTTATATGGAATATAAGGCAAGACGAGATTGCTTAAAAGAATATGCAAATAGCATAAATATACAAGCTATATTTGAAGAGGATTATGGTTTAGATGCGTTTTGCAAAGAAGCAGTAAAAGATTTAAATAATAGATGTACAAATTATTGTTATCCAGTAAGATTAAAAAAGACTTTTGAATATGCAAAAGAGAATGGATATGATACTGTTACAACTACTCTTCTATATAGTATTTATCAAAAACATGATTTTATAAAAGAACTGATGGAGAAGTATAGTAAAGAATATGGAATAGATTTTTTATATAGGGATTTTAGAGTTGGTTTTTGTGAAGGACATCAAAAAGCACACGATATTGGTCTGTATATGCAAAAATATTGTGGTTGCATTTTTAGTGAGGAAGATAGGTATTCAAAACAGATTAAAAGAGATAAATGTAATTTATAATAGTTATCTTAATAATATTGAATGTATTCTGTTTTTTTAGAAAGGAAAAAAGTATGGAATTTGAAGTCAATTTAGAAAATATGAAAGAAATATATGGTGAAGAAATAATAGAAGTTATATTAGATAATAAGGACCTTATTAAAGAAAATGCTAGAACATTAGAAAGATATAAATTCAATGATATAGAAAACATTTTTGAGAGATATCCAAATTTATTTATGAATTTTCCCAGACAATTTGAAGAAAAGATAATAAAACTTAAAGAAACTTATGGAGAAGATTTTGTAAATATTATAGAAAGCAATATGGACATATTAGAAAATATTGATAAATAAGGAGAAAGATTGTATGATATCTTATGAAAAATTAAAGGAAATCTGTGATAAATATGGAATAGATTTTGAAAAATTAATAAAAACTAATAACAATGTATTAAAGTATGGAGAATACAGAGAAATATGTGATACATTAGATTATCTAAGAGATGAAGTAAAAATATCATCAAAGAATATAGAGAAATGTCCAAGCATTTTATATTTTTCAACAAAAAAGATAAGAGATAATTGGGAGTTTTTAAAAGGAAAAGAAATTGCTATATCAAATGTAGAAACCTGTTTGCATGTATTAAATACAGATGGAAGTCAAATGAGAGAAACATACCAACATGTAATAGATAATTATGGAATAAGATATTTAAATGCAATTACATCTATATTAAGCATACCAACATCAAGAATTAAAGAAATAGAAAGAAGATTTCAAGATAAATTCAAGCCAAAGAATTTTTTACAAGCTGCCTGTTCAAGATTTTCTATAGAAGAAATAGAAAAAATAATACAGGTATGTGAGGTACATAACATAGAAGTAACAGGAAGTGTATTTAGACAGTCAGCAGAAGAAATAGAAAAAATAATACAGGTATGTGAGGTACATAACATAGAAGTAACAGGAAGTGTATTTAGACAGTCAGCAGAAGAAATAGAAAAAATAATACAGGTATGCGAGAAACATAATATAGAACTAACCGGAAGTGTATTTTTTAAGTCGGCAGAAGAAATAGAAAAAATAGTGCAAGTATGTAAAGCGCATAACATAGAACTAACAGGAAGTGTATTTTTTAAGTCCGCGGAAGAAATAGAAAAAATAGTAAAAGTATGTGAAGCACATAAAATAAAACCAACAGGAAATGTATTTTCTAAGGCATCAGAAGAAATAGAAAAAATAATACAGGTATGTGAGGTACATAACATAGAACTAACTGGAAATGTATTTAGACAGTCAGCAGAAGAAATAGAAAAAATAGTAAAAGTATGCGAGAAACATAATATAGAACTAACCAGAAGTGTATTTTTAAAGACATCAGAAGAAATAGAAAAAATAATAAAAGTATGTGAGACACATAACATAGAAGTAACCGGAAGTGTATTTTTAAAGACATCAGAAGAAATAGAAAAAATAGTGCAAGTATGTGAGGCACATAACATAGAACTAACAGGAAGTGTATTTTTAAAGACATCAGAAGAAATAGAAAAAATAGTGCAAGTATGTGAGGCACATAACATAGAACTAAC
>CALXUS010000013.1 GCA_944391745.1 uncultured Clostridia bacterium | reverse complement strand
TAAATAAAATAAAAGATGCAGCTTAATAGTAAAATATATATTAGGTTTTTGTTGCAATAGAATTTTGAATGGACAAAGGCTAAAAACCCTAAAAAACAATAAAAAATCCATTGACTTTGGATTAAAATCATGGTAAAATAATACTGTTATTTAAGATGCCGTTATGGGCTCTTATAATAACAGTATTATTTTTGTAGGAGGTGAAATTTAAGTGCCAACAATTAATCAATTAGTAAGAAAAGGAAGAAAATCTTCAAAAGCAAAATCAAAGTCACCAGCTTTACAACATGGTTTTAACTCTATGAAAAATAAACAAACATCAGCTAGAGCACCACAAAAAAGAGGAGTTTGCACTGTTGTAAAAACTGTTACACCTAAAAAGCCAAATTCAGCTTTAAGAAAAGTAGCAAGGGTTAGACTTTCAAATGGTTATGAAGTTACTTCTTATATTCCAGGTATAGGACACAATCTACAAGAACACAGTGTTGTTCTAATTAGAGGAGGAAGAGTAAAAGACCTTCCAGGTGTTAGATATCATATTATAAGAGGAACACTTGATACAGCAGGTGTTAAAGACAGAATGCAAGGTAGATCTAAATACGGAGCTAAAAAACCAAAGAAATAAATCGAAAATATAATGATTTATAGCTAAATATTTAGATTTAGCAAAAAGCAAGGTGCAATAATTGATAATTTAGGACTTAAATTATACATAGATTGCACTATGCGGAAACGATAAACGTTTCAGAGTACCTAGATGTAAGGTTTACATCAAATAATAATAAGGAGGGAAGAATAGTGCCAAGAAAAGGATTTATAGCAAAAAGAGATGTTTTACCAGATCCAATGTATAACAGCAAAGTTGTTACAAAATTAATCAACAATGTTATGCTTGATGGTAAGAAAACAGTTGCACAAAAAATAGTATATGATGCATTTGACATTATAAAAGAAAAATCTGGAAGAGATCCATTAGAAGTTTTTACAGAAGCTCTAAATAATGTAATGCCAGTTCTTGAAGTTAAAGCAAGAAGAGTTGGTGGTGCAACATACCAAGTTCCACTTGAAATAAGACCTGAAAGAAGACAAACTTTAGGTTTAAGATGGTTAGTAAGATATGCTAGAACAAGAAATGAAAAAACAATGTCTGAAAAATTAGCAGCTGAAATATTAGATGCTATTGCTAACAATGGTGGAGCATTTAAGAAGAAAGAAGATATGCACAAAATGGCAGAAGCAAACAAAGCTTTCGCTCATTACAAATTCTAATATTAAATGTGCATAATATAACAATACAAGTTAATTTTAATAATATTAGCTTAATTAAAAATTAACAGAAAGGGGAAAAATATATGGCCGGAGACGGAAGAGAATTTCCTTTAGAAAAAACAAGAAATATAGGAATTATGGCCCATATAGATGCGGGCAAAACTACCACAACAGAAAGAATACTTTTCTATACTGGTAGAACACATAAAATAGGTGAAGTTCACGACGGCGCTGCTACTATGGACTGGATGGTTCAAGAGCAAGAAAGAGGTATAACAATTACATCAGCTGCTACAACATGTCACTGGAAAGGTAATAGAATAAACATTATCGATACACCAGGTCACGTTGACTTTACAGTTGAAGTTGAAAGATCTTTAAGAGTTCTTGATGGTGCAGTTTTAGTATTAGCTGCCAAAGGTGGAGTTCAACCACAATCAGAAACTGTTTGGAGACAAGCAGATAAATATCAAGTACCTAGAATGGCCTATGTAAATAAAATGGATATTACAGGTGCTGACTTCTATGCTTGTGTTGACCAAATGAAAGAAAGATTAGGATGTCATCCTGTTCCAATTCAACTTCCAATAGGAGCTGAAGATAATTTCCAAGGAATAGTTGACTTAATCAAAATGAGAGCATTTGTTCATAAAGATGATTTAGGAAAAGTTATTGAAGAACAAGATATTCCAGAAGATATGAAAGCAGATGCAGAAAAATACAGATCAGAAATGATTGAAGCAGCTGCTGAACAAGACGACGAATTAATGATGAAATACTTAGAAGGTGAAGAACTAACTGAGGACGAAATCAAAAAAGGTCTTAGAAAAGGAACAATTGCAAATACATTAGTACCAGTAACTTGTGGTTCATCTTACAAAAATAAAGGTGTACAAGAGTTATTAAATGCTATTGTAGATTATTTACCATCTCCACTAGATATTCCACCAATCAAAGGTGTTGATGAAGATGGAAATGAAGTAGAAAGAAAGACTGATGATAATGAACCATTCTCAGCTTTAGCATTTAAGATTATGACAGACCCATTTGTTGGAAAATTATGTTTCTTTAGAGTTTACTCAGGAACAATTACAACAGGTTCTACTATATTAAATGCTACAAAGGATAAGAAGGACAGAATCGGTAGAATTCTACTTATGCATGCAAATCATAGACAAGATGTTGAAAAGGTATATGCTGGTGATATTGCAGCAGCAGTTGGTTTAAAAGATGTATCAACAGGTGATACATTATGTGATATAGACCACCCAGTTATACTAGAATCAATGGAATTCCCAGAACCAGTTATAGATATAGCTATTGAGCCAAAAGATAAGGCAAATAGTGAAAAAATGGGTGTAGCTTTAGCAAAACTAGCAGAAGAAGACCCAACATTCAAAACTTGGACAGACCAAGAAACAGGTCAAACAATTATAGCAGGTATGGGTGAATTACACTTAGACATTATCGTAGACAGATTAAAGAGAGAATTTAAGGTTGAATGTACTGTAGGTAAACCACAAGTTTCTTATAAAGAAACAATTAGAAATAAGGTTAAAGTACAAGGTAAATTTGTTCGTCAATCTGGTGGACACGGACAATATGGTGATGTATGGTTTGAAATGGAACCATTAGAGCCAGGTTCAGGTGTTCAATTTGAAAGCAAAATTGTTGGTGGTGCTGTACCAAAAGAATATATTAAACCAATAGAAGAAGGAATGAGAGAAGCAGCTATGAGTGGTGTTCTTGCTGGATATCCAGTTATAGACTTCAAAGCAACATTAGTTGATGGTTCATATCACGAAGTTGACTCTTCAGAAATGGCATTCAAAGTAGCAGCATCTATGGCTTTCAAAGAAGGTTGTAGACAAGCAAAATCTGTTTTATTAGAGCCTATCATGAAAGTTGAAATAACAGTTCCAGAAGAATACATGGGTGATGTTATCGGAGATATAAATGCTAGACGTGGTAGAATGGAAGGAATGGAAGCCAGAGGCGGTAACCAAATAATAAGAGGATTTATTCCACTTTCTGAAATGTTTGGTTATGCAACAGACTTACGTTCAAAAACACAAGGTAGAGGAACATATTCAATGGAACCTTCTCACTATGAAGAAGTACCAAAATCTATCTTAGATCAAATAGTTTCTTCAAGAACAAAGAAACAAGACTAATTAAAAGAATTAAATAAAAAACGAATAAGACTTGCATTTTTAACTAAAATGTTATAAAATGTAAATGCTAAATTTATATAATTTTATATAAATAAAAGATTTATTAATTATTAAATTTAGCATTGTCTTAATTAGTTATTAATGTTTTAAATTAATAAAATAAAAATAAGGAGGATTAAAAAATGGCTAAGGAAAAATTTGTAAGAAGTAAGCCACACGTTAACATTGGTACAATCGGACACGTTGACCATGGTAAAACAACAACAACAGCAGCTATTACAAAATGGCTAAGCTTAAAAGGACAAGCTCAATTCGAAGATTACAGTGCAATCGATAGTGCACCAGAAGAAAAAGCAAGAGGAATTACAATTAATACAGCTCACGTTGAGTATGAAACAGATAAAAGACATTATGCTCACGTTGACTGTCCAGGACACGCAGACTATGTAAAGAACATGATTACAGGTGCTGCTCAAATGGATGGTGCTATATTAGTTGTTTCAGCAGCTGATGGCCCAATGCCTCAAACAAGAGAGCATATATTACTTGCTAGACAAGTTGGTGTTAAATACATCGTTGTATATTTAAATAAATGTGATATGGTTGATGACCCAGAATTACTAGAATTAGTTGAAATGGAAGTTAGAGACTTATTAACAAGCTATGGTTTCCCTGGAGACGAAGTTCCAGTTATAAAAGGTTCTTCATTAAAAGCATTAGAGTCAACATCTACAGACCCAAATGCTCCAGAATATCAATGCATAAAAGAATTAATGGATGCTGTTGATAGCTATATACCAACACCTGAAAGACCAGTTGATCAACCATTCTTAATGCCAATTGAGGATGTTATGACAATTTCAGGAAGAGGTACAGTTGTTACTGGTAGAGTTGAAAGAGGAACATTAAAATTATCTGATGAAGTTGAAATAGTAGGTCTTTCAAAAGAAAAGAAAAAGACTGTTGTTACAGGTATCGAAATGTTCAGAAAAACTCTTGATCAAGCAGAAGCTGGTGATAACATCGGTGTTCTATTAAGAGGTATTCAAAGAGAAGAAGTAGAAAGAGGACAAGTTCTTTCTAAACCAGGAACTATACATCCACATACAAAATTCAAAGCACAAGTATACGTTCTAACAAAAGAAGAAGGTGGACGTCATACACCATTCTTCAATGGATATAGACCACAATTCTATTTCAGAACAACAGACGTTACAGGATTAATTGATTTACCAGAAGGAACAGAAATGGTAATGCCTGGTGATAACGTAGATATGACAATTGAATTAATTACTCCAATCGCTATCGAACAAGGATTAAGATTCGCTATTCGTGAAGGTGGAAAAACAGTTGGTTCTGGTGTTGTATCAGAAATAATTGAGTAATAATATAAAAATAGCAAGGATTACAAAGGTTTGTAATACCTTGCTATTTTTACTTTTACTTAAATATATAAAATCACAAGAGAGTCGCTTTTTAACGACTCTCTTGTGATGACCTTTCAATTATTAGGCTTTATAATGGATAAGTAACCACCGAAGACCTATACTAGTATCTATATCGCGCATGTAATAATGAATTTTGGTTGACCGAAAAACTACTAACTGTTTAAAATCTCCACAGTCATTGTTGAAACTTACTAAAGCTGTTATTGAAGAAGATGATGTTTCAATCAAAATACGTTCTCCAACAAAGTAAAACTTACAATTACCATCATCGCTTATACCGATGTTGGCTTTTTCACATAAGTCGGAATAAATTTGATTTTCAATAAAAACTAGAGTTTTACGGTTCTCTAACAAAGTTTCTTCTATAAGTGACAGTAATTCTTCAAAGTTTCCAGGCGTTACAAAAGCTTCTTTTACTGCTATCATGGTGTGTTCCTCCTTAAGATGTCAAGTAAAGCCATGAAAAAGTATTTTCATTCCAAATTTATCAATATAAAAAATTATAACATAATAGTATTTTAAATAACAAGTTTTAATATATAAAACGTTAATATATTTAAGAAATAAAAGATAATACATAAACAAATATTACAAAATTGTTACATATATCTTGACTTTGGAGGGTATAAGTTATAATATATTTATGAAAATATTATATAATTGATTTTTAGTTTGTGATATAAAAAGTAAATTGTTTTAAATAAAAGTATATAGTATATAGGAGGAAATTAATGAAAAGATTGCTAAGTATATTAACAATTTTTATTATATTAGCTATAGTATTTGCAAATATATGCTTTGCAGATACAGGAACTTTAAAAAATACAGATTTTTTAAATATGAGAGAGTCACCTTCAACTAGTTCAAACTTATTAACGGTTTTACCTAGTGATGCATCGTTTAATATTATTTCAGATGAAGGCGATTGGTATCAAATACAATATCAAAGTTATACAGGTTATGTAAGCAAGCAATATGTTACAGTTTCAGAAACAAATACCAATGTGAATACAAATATTCCTGCTGAATCAAATTCAAATGGAATTGTTAAATCAAATTCTAATATATATGTATTACCTTTGGTTAATTCTACTGTAATAGGAACAATAAATAGTGGAACTCAAGTTTTAATAGTATCTATTACAGGTAAATGGTCTTTTATTCAAAC
Source organism: uncultured Clostridia bacterium (assembly GCA_944391745.1). Classification (GTDB taxonomy): domain Bacteria; phylum Bacillota; class Clostridia; order TANB77; family CAG-508; genus CAG-793. The sequence continues at coordinate 48,289 of CALXUS010000013.1, read as the reverse complement.
AGATTCATTTTCAGGATGGATTTTTACAGATAATATTAATGGTGTAGAGGAAACTAATTCTAATGACCAAAATCAAGACAATAATTCAGTTAATACTGAAACTAATACAGTAGATAATAATACATCAGAAGAACAAGATAACACTACAGACAATAAAAATTCTGATGATGATACTTCAAATAAAGAAACAAATTCAAATGATTCAGGAAATGATACTGATACAACTGAAGAAACTTCAGGAAATTATCCTAAAACAATGTATGTTAATGTTGAAGCTGTATATATTAGGGCAGAAGCGACAACAAGTTCTGAAGCAGTAGCTAGTATAGGATTAAATACTCCTGTTACTGTAAATGGTGAAGAAGGAGATTGGTATAGGGTTACAGTTACTGATGGTAGTGGATATATGATGAAACAATATTTATCTGAAACGAGACAATAATATTTATTAATAGTGGGGGCAAAGAGAGGTTATTATGAATAGACCAATTTGTGTTCTTGCTATTATTTTAATTATTATAATAGTGGGACTACACAATCTAGGTGTGGTCCTTTTTGATTATGATAAAGTTTATTCCCTAGATGGGCTAGATAAATCATACGAAGGAATTATATTAAATGTAAAAAAGGAAACTGATTATAAAATTACTTATAATATAAAAATTATAAGTGATGATATTTTTAATGAGAAAAAATTTTTGTTAGATGTTAAGAAAAAAGACTATGATAAGCTTTTAGAATATGGTGATATGGTTTGCCTTAATGGTATATACAATAAGCCTAATGAGAAGGGAAACTATGGAGGATTTGATTATTCTTTATATCTAAAAACTCAAAAAATTTATGGAATAATTGATGCAACGAATATTTCACTCATTTCCAAAAATAATATTAGTTATTTGCAAAAATCTTTAAATTCATTAAAAGAATACACAAGAAAAGTTTTGAATAAAAATTTAGGTGAGGATGAAGCAAATTTATGTATTGGGTTGCTAATAGGAGATAGAACTGAATTAAGTGATGATATAGAAGAAGATTTCAAAACATCAAATTTAACTCATTTGTTAGCTGTTTCAGGGTCTCATTTTGTATATATAATTATAGGGTTACAATGGTTAAACAAATTTTTAAAAAGAAAAAGACTCGGTCAATTATTAATGATTATAGTTATAATTTTGTTTATGAATTTGACAGGCAATACTGGATCTGTTGTAAGGTCGGGTTTAATGGCAATTTTAACTGTTTTATCAAGTGTTTTTTACAGAAAATCTGACATAATGAATAGTATGGCAATTAGTATTATTATTCAAATAATACTAAATCCATACATAATATTTGATATTGGTACTCAATTGTCTTATGGTGGTGTAATAGGAATTGTATTATTTAACAAGGAAATTGTTGACTTTATGGGGAAGATTAGTGGATTAATAATGGAAAAATTAAGTCTTTCTGGCACAAATAATACGAAAATTAAGTTAAATTTTTTCACTAGAATAATAGAATATATAATTGATTCAATTAGTGTAACAATATCTGCAAACTTAGTAATTATTCCAATTATGATGTTTAATTTTAATACAATATCCTTTTCATTTATAATTTCTAATTTACTTGCAGGAGCAATATTGGGAGTTATAGTAATTTATGGTTTTGTTCTTGTTTTTCTATCTATAATATTAGGCAATTTTTTGATTCCATTTTTTTATATCTTAAATATAATGCTTAAAATATTATTATCTATAGCTCATTTTTGTAGCAAAATTCCTTTTTCAAAAGTTTACTTGATAACACCAAGTATTTTTTTCATAATGGCTTATTATATTTGTTTATATATTATAAAACTTAAGAAATATAAATTTAAGTTTATAGGAAGTATAACTTTATTATTGATTTTATTTAATTTTATTTTTCAGATAACTATTTCTAAAAGCAATAATTTAGAACTTAATTTTATAGATGTAGGACAAGGCGATTGTACATTAATTAGAGTTTCTAATAAGGCTATTTTAATAGATGGAGGAGGAAGTTCTTATTCAGATTCCTATGATGTAGGGGAAATGACAGTAGTTCCATACTTATTAGATAGGGGAATATACAAGTTAGACTATGTGATTGTTTCTCATTTTGACTCTGATCATTGTCAGGGGTTAAGCTTTGTAATGGAAAATTTGACGGTGGAAAATGTAATTGTATCACCATTAGGTCAAGAATCTAATGAATATACAGAATTTATTAATTTAGCACAAAAGCAAAAATCAAATATAATATATGTTAAAAAAGGAGATTTAATAAAACTTGGAAGTGCTACAATTAAAATATTATTTCCTGATGAAATACTTATACCAGATAATGAAAAAAACAATAATGCATTAGTTTTTAAACTGAATTACAAAAATATTTCAATTCTATTTACAGGAGATATTGAAGAAAAAGCAGAGAAAAAAATTTTGGATTTATATCAGAGTAATTTAAAAGAATTAGAATGTACAATTTTAAAAGTAGCACACCATGGGTCAAAAACTTCTTCTATACAAACTTTTTTAGATATTGTTAAACCTAAAATTGCTCTAATAGGCGTAGGAGAGGATAATAATTTTGGTCATCCAAATGAAGGCGTTATACAGAGATTAAATGATATTGGATGTAAGATTTATAGAACTGATAAAAATGGGGAAATAACAGCTAAAATTAATAAACATGGAGATATTGATATTGAATGTGAATTAAAGCATTAAAAATAGGAATAAAACTATTAATTTTGGAAAAAATATACTTATAACCTATACATAAAAGCTGAAATGGAGATGAGTATATGAAAAAATCAACATTAATTTTATTAGTTATTATAGCGATGATATCTGGAATTTGTTTGGGAATATTAGCAAGCATCATGGATAGGGAGAAAATGCAACAAGCTCAAATAAATGAAATAATTAAAGCAAATGAGCTGATGGATTCAAATCAAAACTATATTGTACAAGATGTTATAGAAGCAAATGCTGAAGATATAAAATTATCACCAAATGCTTTTATAATATTTGAAAAACATTATTCAAAATGTGGTCATACAGTTATTCAAAAAGAAAAAATTGAAGATGATGAAGTAAATAAAGATGAAAATTATATAAAGAGCGCTTATAGTGATTGGAATATTGAAAGTTTTAGCTCTGATGAAGTTAGATTATCTAAAACAATAGATAGTAATTGTGATGAACATTATCTAATTACCACAGATGATGAAAATATAATTGTTTATTCTATTGATGATGAAGGAAATAAAAAATTGAAAGAGACTACAGATATAGCTGTACAATATTTACCAAAGGAAGACGTGGAATTATTAAAAAAAGGAATAAGCGCTTATGGTCAAAATGAACTAGCTAGAAAATTGGAAGATTATGAATAATTTAAAATAAGAAAAAGAGCTGTATTAGCTCTTTTTCTCTGGAACAGTTTTAGATTGCTTTTTTAGTTCTTCCTTATTAGGTAAATAACCTCTACCATAAAAGTATATAAAATATTTAATAAGTGAGAAAATAGCAAAAATAACTGCTAATGCATATAAATAAATATCAAATCTGAATAAGTCAAATATTTTAATTAAACATGAACTTACTACAGCAATATAGATTAAAACAGTTGTAAGTTTTCCATACCATTTACTAGAAACTACTAAACTTTTTCCATAAAGGAAAGATGCACCTGCAATCATAACAGTTTCTTTTAAAACTAAAACAAGAACTATCCACCATGGAATAACATTTTTAATAGCTAGAGTTAAAAGCACTGATAATTGAGTAAGTTTATCTGCCAAAGGATCCATTAATTTTCCAAAGTCAGAAATTGCATTGTATTTTCTGGCAATTTTTCCATCTAAAACATCTGTTAAAGAGGAAAGAGTAAATAATATTAATGCTAGTAAGTAATTGTCACATACAAGAGCTAATATAATTGTTGGTATAAATATAAATCTTATAATTGTTAAAATATTTGGAATATGTTTCATCATTTTTATTTATCGTTCCTTTCAATAAAGCAATTATTACTTATAAAATATTAAACATCTTTAACATCAAAAGAAAGTTTATTATCTTTAAAATCTATATATACTTTTTGTCCGTTTTTTAGTTCATTTCTTAGTATCATTTCAGAAAGTTCATCTTCAACATATCTTTGAACAGCTCTTCTTAGAGGTCTAGCACCATATTTGATATCTGTTCCTTTTTCTAGTAGGTATTTTTTAGCTTCATCAGATACATACATCTTTATATTTCTATCATTTAAAACATTTTGTGTATCAGAAAGCATTAATTCAACTATTTTAGTTAATTCTTCATTATTCAAAGAATCAAATATAACTATTTCGTCTACTCTATTTAAAAATTCAGGTCTAAAAGTTTCTTTTAGACTATCATAAACTTTATTTTTAGCATAAGTGCTAGTTCCAAATCCTATAGAATTCATGTTTTGATTAGAACCAGCATTAGAAGTCATAATTATAATAGTGTTTTCAAAACTTACTGTATTTCCATGAGCATCTGTAAGTCTACCATCATCTAAAACTTGTAATAAGATATTAAATACATCACTATGAGCTTTTTCAATTTCATCAAGTAAAACTATTGAATAAGGATGCCTTTTAACTTTTTCTGTTAATTGACCAGCATCGTCATATCCTACATATCCTGGAGGAGCACCAATAAGTTTAGCAGTAGAGTTACTTTCCATGTATTCAGACATATCTACTCTTATTATATCCTCTTCACTGCCAAATATTTCACAAGCTAAAGCTTTAGCAAGTTCAGTTTTTCCTACACCAGTTGGTCCTACAAATATAAAAGAAGGTGGTCTTTTTGTACTCTTTAAACCTGCTCTATTTCTTCTAATAGCCCTAGCAACTGCAGATACTGCTTCGTTTTGACCAATAACTCTTTTATGCAAATTATCTTCTAATGATAATAGTTTCTGAGTTTCTTCCTCAGTAATTTTTTGAACTGGAATTTTAGTCCAACTTTCTATTACTCTAGCAATATCTTGTGTTGTTAAAACTACAGGCTTCATTCTTTTTTCTATAGTTTCAATTTGCTCTGTTAAAGAGCATTCTTGTGTTTTTAATTCAGCTGCTTTTTTATAATCCTCTGTAGAATCAGCTTCAGCAGCGGCCTCTTTTTGTGATTGTACATCTGCTAATTTATTTTTTAAAACTTCTAGGTCATATAAATCTTTATTGTTTAAATTGATCCTAGAGCAAGCTTCATCTAAAACATCTATAGCTTTGTCTGGTAAAAATCTATCATGAATGTATTTTTCAGACATTATTACACATTGACGAATTATATCATCTGGTATTTGAACTTTATGGTAATCTTCATAATAATTTTTTATACCTTTTAAGATTTCAATACTATCAGAAACAGTTGGTTCTTCAACCATTACAGGTTGAAATCTACGCTCTAAAGCAGTATCTTTTTCAATATATTTTCTGTATTCATTAAGTGTAGTTGTACCAATTAATTGTATTGAACCATCTGCTAATGAAGGTTTTAAAATATTAGCAGCATTCATAGAATGATCAGCATCACCAGCGCCTATAATATTATGAATTTCATCTATAACTAAAATTATATTTCCGGCAGCTTTGCATTCATCAATTATTGCTTTCATTCTAGATTCAAATTGTCCTCTAAACTGTGTACCAGCTACTACTGCTGTCATATCTAATAAAAAGACTTCTTTTTTCAAAAGTTTAGCAGGGACATTTCCTTCTGCAATTCTTATGGCTAAGCCCTGAGCTATAGCTGTTTTACCAACACCAGGTTCACCAATTAAACATGGATTATTTTTTGTTCTTCTATTTAATATTTGAATTACTCTTGCAATTTCTTTTTCTCTACCAATAACTTTATCTATTTCATTATTTCTAGCTTTATTAGTTAAATTTGTACCAAAAGTATATAATGTTTTTAGTTTTTTATTAGCTTTTTTTTCTTCTTTAACAGATTTTCTCGTTTGAGAATTATTATCTGAATTATTATTGCCACCAAACATTCCTGAAAAAATAGAGCCTAAAGGTATAGCAAATCCTTTTGGTGAATCTTCATTATTTGAATCTATATTATCTGGATCGTTCATTTCTTCTGAAATTTTATCTAAATCTTCAGAAGATAAACCCTGAATAGATAAATTACCAGATAAATCCTTAAACATTGAATTTAATTGTTCTGTCATATTGTTTAAATCTTTGTCTGAAAGATTTGAAGTATTAGAAAAGGCATTTAATGGATTTATACCTCTTTTTTTTGCGCATTCATAACAATAACCTTCGGTCTTCATAACACCTTTTTCATCTTGCTTGTTAACAAAAATGACAGCTGTATTTTTCTTACAATCTGAACATAACATAGTTATTTCTCCAATCTATATATTTTATATTGATTTTTCTTAGATTTAATTAATAATATTTTAAAAATATACTTATAATATAATACATTAAAATCAATAATTAGTCAAATTTTTAAAGGTTTATTATTGTGAAATTTTTGTGTACAAAATAGTAATGGAATTTATAAAAAGTGAAGTAAAAGATTGACAAATAAAAAATGTTATGTATAAAATATACTTGAAAATAAAAAAATAATGAGATAATAGGAGTAAATTTAAAATTACGGGGGATAAAATGAAAGCTAGTTTTAATATTTGTATAAATTTAATAAAAAAGTTAAAGATAGAATAAAGCTATTAGTGTCTACTAGTGCAAATTCTATTTTTATTTTTATGAAAGGATAAAAAATATGGGAACATGGTGGGAAGAGCAGGAAGCAGCGAGGAGAGCAGCAGAAGAAGAAGCCAGAAGACAGGAGGAAGCAAGAAAACAAGCAAGAAGAAATGAAATTAATAACCAAATTAATAATTTAAATGGGCAAATAAATAATTTGAATAATGAAAAAAATCAATATATTGAAATGAAAAATAAAATAAATCAAGCGTTACCTAAATTGACTGAAGGTAAATCTAAAGTTAATCAAAGTAGTAATGAATTGAAAAATGCATACACTAGTCAAACAGCTGTAAAGAAAGATGCTGATTTTCAAGAAGTAATAACTAATGTTGGAAATATAATTAATGATTTGAATAATTCAATTTTACCAGCAATAGAGCAAAAAATAAATCAATTAAATAGTGAAATTCAATCTAAACAAAATCAAATAAATAGTCTTAGGAATGAACTTAGCAGAATATAGCTCAAATAGAAAATATTCTACTTGACATTTAAGTACTGCAAAACTAAATGAGCTCCATGATCAGCTGAAAACATTTATGCAACAGTCTGATTCAAATAAGCAAAATCTGGTAGAAGGAATTGCAGATAATATTCCTAAAGAGTTAAGTATTGCTGAAAAGGCAAGAGCTGCATATATAAAATTAAATCAAGTTTTGATTTATTCAGATGAATATGTTGCGTTGGAATTTGAAAATGGACATACTGGTAATTACTCACAGCAATTAGCTGAAATTTATTATAAACAATTTGATATAAAAAATATGGATACTAATAGAGTTGTATGTAATAATTGGTCTCAAATATATAAAGATTTGCTAATTGAAGTGGGAGTTGATCCTAAAAATATTCAAATTGTTGGTGGTAATAAAGTTGGCGCACATAAATTTGTCATAATTGAGTTAAGCGGTGGAAAAATTATTTTGGCAGATGCGACAAATAATATTGGTGGAATGACAGACATAGCAAATAGTAAGTTGAATTTGGATACAAGAGGATTTATAATTACTACAAAGGATAAATATAATGATGCTTATAATACTGTTAAAATGAGTGGAAAGCCTTGGAAATGGTCAAGTGTATTTAAAATATTAAATCAAAATGCAGACAGTTCAATAGCTTTAAAAGATATAGATAATCAAATTGGTTATGAATCTGATAGTGTAATTAAAGAATTTAACGATGTAATTGACTACTATTCTAATATACCTTTAAAAAATCAGTCGACTACAGAAGAAAAAATAGAAATATTTAAGGGAGTATTAGATGAAAATATGGGAGCATTAGAAGCTTTTACAGTTATGCGTGATTATGGCAAAAAATTATTTGGAGAAAATACTAGTGTTGAATTTTTTACAAGTTCAGATAAAATTATAGTTGTTACTACAATATTTGATTCGAATGGTAATAAAACTTACTTATATAAGATTAATGAAGCGGCATTACAAGTTACAGATGATATAGAGCCGGTATTGAAAGGAGTATTGCGATGAAAGAAAATAATTCTACAGAGCATGAAAAGATAAATGAGATGATACAAAAGAAAATTTCTGATTTACAAAAAAATAATGATACTATAACATCTGAAAAAATAAAAGCTGATATAGCAAGACTAAAAAAAGTAGGAAATTTATTATCTAATTCAAATTTTGGATTCTTACAAAAAGTAAATATAGATGTAGCATTTGCAATACTAACAGATATTGGTGTGCCAAAAGAAAGTTTGAAGGATTCATATAAAAAATTATTAAAAGAAGAAATTGGTAGAAAATATACATTGGTAGATATAGACAGACTAGAAGGAGCGATAGAAGAAAAAAAAAACTAACAATATAGGAGGTGGAGAAAGATAATGGAAACTGAAAATGAAAAATACTTACCAATAGGTACAGTTGTAATGTTAAAGGGTGGCACAAAGAGAGTTATGATAACAGGATTTTGTGCAATAGCAGACAATGATAAAAAGACAATGTGGGATTACAGCGGATGTATGTTTCCAGAAGGATTTTTATCATCAAGACAAACATGTTTATTTAATCATAATCAAATAGAACGCATATATCATTTGGGATTAGAAGATGATGAGGAAAAGAAATTTAAGGAAACATTAAACAAACTAAATGATGTATTAGCAAAAGCAAAAACAGTAGTAGAAAAAACAGATAATGAATCAGAAGGTACTAAAAAAGAAGAAAATACAACAGCAGTAGAAGAAAATAACTAGTCAACAATGTAAAAACAACATAGATACAACAAAAGATAAAATATAAACAGTAACAAATGAAAAAACTTAAATAAGAACAAAAGAAGAAATAAATAAAAAAATAAAAAATAAAATAAAAAATAGGAGGAAAAGAAAATGGCAAAAATTGAAACCGTAGATTATGAAAAACTACCAAGTGATGCAAAACAAATGAGACAGGAGGCAAACACATTAAACAATGAAATGACAACAGCATACAATAGTGTAAAGGAGATGCATGAGTCATGGTATGGAAAGAGATATAATGAACTAGTAAAATCATTTAATGAAATGATACCACAATTAAATGAATTATTAGAATTAGTAGTAAAAGAAATACCATCTACATTAGAAACAATAGCAAATAACTATTCACAAGCAGATAGAGGACAAAATGCAACAACTGTAGATAATACTAGTGCAAAGAAAATTGAAAATTTACCAGTAGTTGAAGATGTAGGAATGAGATTCATGACATCAGCAGTAGAAGGAGTACAACAACAAGTAGAAACAAACTTCAAAAAATCAGTAGAGCAAATGAACAGAATAGAATCAATATTCAATCAAGTAACATGGGAAAGTGAAGCAGCAGACGCATTTAAGAGTAAATTTGCAAAATTAAAATCAAGCATAACAGAATCATTTAATGAAATTGAAAGTCAATTTACAAAATTGATGAATCAAACAAAAGAAGATATACAAAATGCAGAAACTGCAAATACAGTACAATAATAAAAAAGGAAAACACAATATATGTGTTTTCCTAAATAATTATATTAAATTATTTAGGAAAGCATATATGAAAAATATGTATAATTAAATAAAACAGGAGGTAAATGTGGAAGATAAAGATATTAATGAAGATTTGAACGAGGAAAAAATTGCTTATTTGGCAGTAGATGTTCAATATGTAAAAGCAATGGGAAGGGAAGTATCGTGGGATATAAGAAAAAATGCTGATTTATACCCTTCAGGTTGGTCTTCTATTTCAAATACGAAGGCTAAAATAAAAGTGTTGAAAGAAGCCATTGAAAAAAAATGTAAAATCTCAGAAACTTCAGGTTATAGGGAACTTGAAGAAAGAGTAATAACAGATGAGGAGGGAAGATAAATGGAAAACGGAGGAGAAAAATATTTGCCTATAGGGACAGTAGTTATGTTAAAAGGAGGCACAAAAAGAGTAATGATAACTGGATTTTGTGCAATAGCAGAAAATGATAAAAATAAAATGTGGGATTATAGTGGATGTATGTTTCCGGAAGGATTTTTAACATCTAAACAAACATGTTTATTTGATCATGAACAAATAGAACATATATATCATTTGGGATTAGATGACGAAGAAGAAAAAAAATTTAAAGAAACATTAAATAAATTAAATTTAGCATTAGAAAAAGCAAAAGAAAACCAAGAAAAAAATAAAAAATAAAGAAGATACACAAATTCAAAAGATGTTTTTGGAAGGTGTCCCCAAAAACAGCTAAAGAAAGGATTAAAATGAAAGAATTAGAGTTTAAAGACTTAAAAAATTTAGTACCAGGTCTAAATTTAGATAAAGTTATTACACTATCAGATAATGAAAAGGAAAAGTATGCAAGATTATATTCTTTATATGCAAATTTGTTAATTCAATATATAGATAAAAAAACAGGGCTAAGTTCTTATGAAAAGAAGTTAGTAGAGTCAGATTTAAATTTTGAAGAAATTAAAGAGAGTGATATGGATGCATACCAATTTGTATGTAGTGATTATTTAAAGTTTTTTTATCTAAGAAATTCTTTACAGTTAGAAAAATTAAATAAAGAGGATTACCAAGCTCTAATGACAAAATTGGAGAATGGAGATAGTAAATTAACCGATTTAGATGAAGAATTGATAGATAGAACTTTTAGAGATGTTATCGCAGTAAAAAATGATGATAATGATATTGCAACTATGGTGCAATATGGGCCTGATTCAAGCAATTATAGAGCTTTAGGTAGTAATCTTATAATTGGATTTAGATATGATGAGTTTGCAGATGATGGTTTAAGTGATGATGCATGGGATGAACAACATGATAAACAGATGATATTTATTAATGATACATTAACTGACTTAGAAAGTGAAGCTAATCAGAAAATGAAATGTAATGTTAATGTTTTACAATATAATGAATTTAGTGTTATTAAAAAATCGGAAAAAAAAAGTGAAATAGATAAGGAGGATAGATAGAATGGATTCTATCGAACTTAATCGGAAAATTACCTATTGGAACAGTAGTGTTATTAAATGGTGGCAAAAAAAAGTTGATGATAGTTGGATTTAATATTGTTGCTGAAAGCAAAAAAAATAAAATTTGGGACTTTGCTGGTTGTCCTTTTCCAGAAGGACTATTATCTTCTGATCAGATTTTTCTTTTTGATAAAAATAATATTAAAGAGGTTTGCTATTTAGGCTTGAAAGATGAAGAAGAAGATCATTTTGAAAATATTAAAAGAAAGATTTTAAATGTTACAGAAGGCATAAAAGATGAATAGTTTATAAATAAATGATAAATAAAGGATAAAATTAAAAATAATCAAAAGAGGAGAAAAATGAGTGTAATTAAATGTGATACTGATAAATTAGATGGAACTGTGAAAAATTTTTTAACTAATGCTTTATCAACTTTGGAAGAAGGTGCAAATATTATCTCTGCTATTTCTATTCCAAGTAGTTTTTCACTTAAAGGAGAATTATCTAATATTCCTAATGAAGTTAATAATAGTAATAATGCTATAGAAAGTTTAAAAAGCTGGGTTTCAGATGTTGTAAATAAATTTACTAATGCTGAAGAAAGCAATAAATCTGTTATAAATCAATTAAATGATTCATTAGCAAATGTTACTTCTGTTTTAACTTCATCTAATACTATGTCTTCTACAGGTGCTATAGCAGAGGTGGAAAATTCACTTTTTGGAATTTTAGGAAATTTATGCGTAGATTTGGTTTTAGAACCTGATAAAACTTCTGTGAAAAAGACAGATATTGGAGCTGAGTTGGCAGAAGGATGGGAGTCTTTTTTAGATGTAGTAAGTAATGGTTGGGATGCTGTTACAGATTTCTTTAGCTCTGCTGCTGATGTGGCAAGTGATGCCTGGCATAATTTTACTGAACAGGTAAAACCTGTGGTTGATGTTGTCGCTGATGCACTTGCTTTTGTGGGCGAAGGAATAGCAACTATAACTTGTGCTTTTGTTGCTAGTATAGTTAATGTCGTTTTTGCATTATTAAAAGGAATTCTTTTGTTAGTAGAAAATATAATAGATTTTATAATTCTATGTGGTGGGATAGGTGTTACTTTAATTGCGGGATTTTTTGAAGCTATATTTACTACTCCAATGATTATTGATGAAGGTATAGGAGAATGGTTTGAAAATTTAACGGAAGATGGGCTTGCGGCTCAGATTATGAAAGGTACTATGAGCATAGTTTCAAATGAAGTTGTAAATGGTTTATATGATATGCTATATGATACACCTTTCGGAAAATGGAATGATGAACATACGATAGGAGTGCTTAGATCAGATGGAATAGTATATAACTTTATATCAGGCATAGGTTATATAACAGGAATTATTTTAATTACTCTTGCTACAATGGGGATAGGAGGAGCAGCTGCTGCTGGAGGTAGTGGAGCTGCTAGTGCTGCATCTGGAATAACAAGTATATTAAGTAATTCTAGTCTTGTTGGAGCCATTATTTCTTTTATGGCAGGTACAGGAAAATATACTGAACAGAAATGGGTAGAATTAAAAGATAATTCATGGTCTACATTTGAAGAAATGCATGAAAATGGTGAAATATCAGATGATTTATATAATACCGTTCTTGAAATAAGAAAATTATCTGATGAAGAATGGGAAAGTACAAAAGCTGAGATTTTGAATCAAGCTGAGAATAAAGAAGAAGCTGAATATGCAATTGAAATGTTAGAAAGTTACCGTAATTTGACTGAAGGAGATTGGAGAAATGTAGAGAATTTTGCTAGCGGAACTTCTTATGGTGTTTTAAATGGAGCATGGGAAGGAATTCAATGGTATATAGGTTCAAAAATGTCTGGTATGAATAAGGTTACTGGATTGGCTAAGTCTTTCCTTAATGTTGGTGTTGATACATTATTTAATGGTGCTGATACTTTTGCAAGAGCAGGTATTGATTCACTAACATTTGGTACTGATTTTGGAGAAGCTTTCGAGAATAATGGTGCTTGGGGATCAGTAATAGAAAATGTATTGATAGGATTGATTTTCTCTGCTGGAAGTGAATTTTTTGATTATAAGTTTGGCTCAAAAACGAGTGATACAAATAATACTGTACTAACTGATACAAAACCTACTAATAATATAAGAAATGGTGTAAAGACTATAGATGATCAATTAAAGGAAGTTTGTGATTATCTATTTGACGGTCAAAACACATCAGAAAATATAAAAAATAAAATTAGAGAAGTCTTAAATATTATAAATTCCTCAGGTGCATTACAAGGTGTGGATGATAATATAGCAACTAAGGTAATTAATGATTTTGTGGCATTTTCTGTTGATGGAAGCATTAATCCAGCAGATATTAGATATAGTCATATAAAGCAAAGCGTGAATTTTTTCACATATTGGGATAGTATAAAAAATAAAGACTTAACAGTTATGTCAACAAATGAAATATTAAACTTATTTAATACTGTTTTTGGTACTGGAGAAAAAAGTAATTATAATAGTCTTTTGTTGGCTACAGATGCTTTTAGGAAGTCAATGGCAAATGGAAGTAATGATGCAAAAGAGATTTTGCAAACTCTTATAAAATTAAAGATAGAAGAGCCTAAATTGCACTTTGATATAACTCCTAACCGGATCATTTTGGCGTTCTAGTGAATTTGCGATATTTTTGGGTGATTGGACTATAAGTATTAATGATATTGGAACTTTTGAACATGAGTTAGGTCATTTATTATGGTCTATGACTCAAAATGAAAGTTTACCAAATAATTGGTCAAACATAATTAATGATGCAAAAAATGCTACTAAAAAAGGATATACAACCGTAGATTCTAATAATTTATTAATTAATGTAAGAAACTATATTTATAATGAAGCTACAAGAGAAATGGAAAATTTTGTTGTAAATAAAGGATATAAATCAATCGACGATTATGTAAATGTCATAGCTGGTGCTATAGAAAAATTTTGGAATAATCCTACAGGTAGTATAAAGCCTTTCTTGAAAAATTTAGGAATGAGTGATAATGTTATTAATCAAATTTTGCATAACCAAAGTGTTTCTTTTAAAGAAATGGCTAGTATGTATGTTAGAGATAAAATATCAACAATAGCAGATAGAATAGCTCGTTCGGACTTCCCTGGATATACAGCTTTCTCAGATATAGTTGATGCTGTATTTTTGGGAGCAGATAGGGATTTATTAGGCAATCAGTTAGTTACAACTTATAGACATGGATTAGAATATTATAAAAATAGTAATTTTAGTCCTGTAAGTCAATTTCATGAGATAATTGCAAATTTTAATGAATTGAAAATGCTTAAAGATCAAACCGGATTATATTACATTAAAGAGTTATTTGGAGAGGATTTTTATAATGTTTTAGAAGACACATACAATAAAATGAGAAAATATGGCAATCTTGTATTTAATGTTGATGCAGATATACAAGAGCAAGTACAAGTTGTTCTAAATACATTATTCTCTGGTGCTACTGAGCCTTCTTATACTGTTTTAAAGAAGATTAGTGATGGAATTCATGCTATAAATGATACAGGAATTTTAGATGCTTTAAATAAAAATGAAAGTGATACTGTCTTAGTAAGAGTAATTAAAGATTTGTTCTCTGAGAAAATTAGCATAGATGATATAGATGTAAATTATGTAGCAAATACTTTATTACAATATGTAAATGAAGTTGTAAATAATTATAAACAAAGTATAGGTATAAGCGGAGTTGGAAGAGTATATGATTCTAATTTAATTTCAGGTGAAGCAATAAGAATATTAGGGCTAGATAAAAGTTTGGAATTCGGTTATTATAATGACCTTAGATTTAGTATACTTAAAAATTGGACAGGAGATTATGGCATTGATCAAGCAACATTCAAGAAATTAAAAACTAATATGGAAGAATATAATGAGATGAAAAAGTGGATAAAACAAAGATATAATTTATCTTCAAAAGATGCAACCAAAATAATGTCCATATTAGATAGCATTGGCGCTTGTTCTTATGCAGATGCTTGCAATGAAATTTTATTGACATTTTCTCAATCTGATGCATGGTTGGACTTCTTTGAAAAGCAATTTGGATTTCCATTATTGGAGACTATGTCTGATGGTTCTATAAAAGTGAATAGTAAAAAATTATTAATGGATTTATATATTACTATAAATGATACTCAATATGGTGGACAAATTATTAAGACTCTACCAGATGGCTCTAAAGTTATAGATTGGACTAAAGTAGAAAATAAATTCTTTGGTGATGCAAAACTAAAAGATGGTAATATGCAACAATATATGCAACTTTCGGATGGAATGAATAAAACTCTTATAGAAAGCTATTTATTTTCCAAAAATATTGCAGCTACTTATGATACAAAAACAATAAAACAAATTTCATATAGTAGTTGTACTGAGATGGAATTGGATAAATTGATAGATGATATAGAACAAGAAATGCAGAATGGAAATTTAATAAGTATGTATTTAAGTAGTGTGAATGGACCTATTAGATTAATTAAAGCAGATGGTAGTTTGCAACAAACTCTAATGACATTTAATAATAAAGTATCAGCTCATGCTGTATTTGTCACAGGAATAAGTGATATAGGAATTATAGTAAGTTCATGGGGTGAAAAAATGATAGTACCATTTTCAGATTTGTTAAATGGAGGTTTTTCTGTATTTTCAAGTATAATACATTAAATATAATTAAAAATGAAAAAATATATACAAATAGATTTAGTTTTAGTATAATATAGTAAATAAAAAGAGATTTGCAAAAGGATAAAGAGAGTGGAGTAAAATGATTGTTACGTTAATTGGTAAAGATACTATATATAAAACTAGATTACCTAAAATAGCCATGGGTAATTATTGGCTTACAGGGGATAATGATAAAAAATTAATAAATATAGAAGCTAGAGATGGAAAATGGATGGTTAATAGTACATCACATGCAAAAATACTTAAACCACAAAGTATAAAAACATTTAACGTTGCTAAAATCGCTAAAAAAGAGACAAACATTATTAAAACTATAGCTTTATCAGAGTATAGTATTAATTATGTTTATTTGAGCGATTTATCAAATAATGTTTTTATACTTTATTGTGCTCCTTTATATGAAGATGATTTCTTTAGGTTAAAAGTAAATAATCAACAAGAAATTAATATTGGAAGCAGTACTAAGAATGATATTATTTATCAAAATCCACTTGTAAAAGAAGAGCAAGCTAGAATCTTTTTAAGTAATGGGAAAATGTTGATTGAAAATTATGATTATGATTTTGGAACATTTATAAATAATACATCTGTGGGCAAAAAACAAAAGCTATTGTTTAATGGTGATATTATTTATATTATGGGACTTAGAATAATAATTGTAGGTAGAAATGTTTATATTAATAATCCATTTAATAAAGTAGCATATAATAAGAATGTCTTTGAAATTGACAATTCTCAGCAAAAAATAATTGAGCAAGGGCAAGAAGACGAAGATGAAAATGATGAGGAATTAGAATTATATTCTGATGAAGATTACTTTGCAAGGGCACCTAGAATTATTAATCTTATAGAACATGAAAAAATAAAAATAGATCCACCACCACAAAGTCAAGACAAAGAAGGAATGCCACTAATATATGTTTTGGGTTCTAGTATGACCATGGGGCTTATAAGTTTAATTACAATGGCTTCAACAATAGATAGAGTTGCTAGTGGTGAAGCTACAATGAGAGATTCAATTTTTTCTATACTTATATCTTTGGCAATGATGGTATCTATGATTTTATTCCCTATACTAAATAGACGCTATGATAAACAACATAAGAAAAAAATGGAGAAACTTAGACAAGAAAGGTACAAAAAATATATAAATTCAAAAATAGACCAAGTTGATGAAATAATGGATAAACAAAGAAATATACTCTTCGATAATTATATATCAGCTGAAGAATGTGCTAGAACTATTTTTGAAAGAGGGCAAAGGCTTTGGGAAAGAAAAATAGAGAGTGATGACTTTTTAACAGTAAGATTAGGAATAGGTAATTTACCACTAGATGCTGAAATTCAATATCCAGCTAAAGAATTCACTATGGAAGATGATAATTTAGTAGAGATACTTAATACAATTGCTAATAAATCAAAAATATTAAAAGATGTACCTATAACTTATTCAATGGTTAAAAAAGAAATATCAGCATTAATAGTAAAAAATAATCCGAGATTAGTAGAAAAATTTACTCAAAATCTATTAGTTCAACTTGTAGCATTACATAGTTATAATGATTTGAAAATAATATTTTTCTTAAAAAAAGATACTGCAAAAAAATGGGAGCATTTAGAAACATTACCACATATTTGGGACGAATCTAAGCAAATAAAGTTTTGGGCTGATGATTATGATGATATGAAAGAAATTTCTTCATATTTGGAAAATGAATTTAACAATAGAATGAATGTAAGAGATGCTGATTATAGAGCATTTCAACCTTATTATTTAATTATAACAGATGATTATAAGAAAATAGAAAATTTAAAAATTATTACAATGATATTGGCATCAAAAAGAAATTTAGGATTTAGTATTTTTTGTATTACTGATAGTTTGTTGCACTTACCAAATGAGTGTCAAATTTTTATTGATTTAAATGAAGAAAAAGGTACTATTTACGAAAATGAAATGCTTTCAACTAGCAGAAAAGAGTTTAAGTTTGATAGTACTTATACTTTCTTCTTTGAAAATATAGGTAGACAATTATCTAATATACCAATAAAAGCTACAAAGGCTGGTAAAAATGCTCTTCCATCAACATATACATTCCTTGAAATGTATGATGCTGGAAAAATAGAACAATTAAATGTTTTAGAAAGATGGAGAACTAATGATTCAACAATTTCTTTAAAAGCTCCAATAGGAATTGATCCAGCAGGAATGCCAATAGTATTAGATATACATGAGAAATTTCATGGACCACACGGACTTATAGCTGGTAGTACAGGTTCTGGAAAAAGTGAACTTATAATTACTTATATTTTATCATTAGCTATAAATTATCATCCAGATGATGTAAATATTATTATAATAGATTATAAAGGTGGAGGTCTAGCAGGAGCATTTAAAAAAGGAAATATTAAATTACCACATTTAATTGGAACTATAACTAATATAGAAACAGTAGGATTACAAAGATCTTTAGCATCTATACAAAGTGAATTGAGAAGAAGACAAATAAAATTTAATGAAGCAAGAGATAAAATAAATGAAGGTACAATAGATATATATAAATACCAAAAACTATATCACGAAGGTCAAGTAGCTGAACCAATACCTCATTTATTAATAATTAGTGATGAGTTTGCTGAATTAAAACAACAACAAGAAGAGTTCATGGATGAACTTATTAGTGTTGCAAGAATAGGTAGAAGTTTAGGTGTTCATTTAATTTTAGCTACTCAAAAACCTGCTGGTGTAGTTAATGATCAAATTAGTAGTAATAGTAGATTTAGAATTTGTTTAAAAGTTCAAGACTCACAAGATAGCATTGATGTTATTAAAAGACCCGATGCTGCTAATTTAAAAGGAGCAGGTCAATTTTATATGCTAGTTGGTAATAATGAGTATTTTACTTTAGGACAATCTGCTTGGTCTGGAGCGCCTTATATTCCTTCAGATACAATAAAAAAGAATATAGATAATTCTGTTAAATTTATTTCTGATATAGGGACAGTAATTAAAGAAGTAGATGATACGAAAAAGGTTCAATTAAATGATAATGGAGAACAATTAACTAATGTAGTAAAATATTTATTCGATTTAGCTAATAGAGAAAATATCAAGGAAAAACCATTATGGATGGATAATATTCCAGAGGTAATCTATTTGGATGATATTAGAAAAAAATATCATATTATTAATAAACCAACTGAAATAAATCCAGTAATAGGAGAATTTGATGATCCATATAATCAAAGGCAAGGACCTGTTACAATTAATTTTTCAAAACAAGGAAATATTATTATATATGGTAATGCAGAAAGTGGAAAAGAAACTTTAATTAGTACATTGGTATATGATGTGATGAATAATTATTCACCAGAAGATGCACAAATGTATTTATTAGATTTTGGAAGCGAAGCTTTAAAGGCATTTAGAAATAGTCCTTCTGTTGGCGATGTGGTTTTTCAAAATGATAGTGAAAAAATAAATAGATTATTTGATTTGTTAAAAAAGGAACTTAAAAAGAGAACTCAAATTATTTCTGATTATGGAGGAGATTATAATTTATATATTACATCAAGTAATAAGCCTATGCCTATGTTGATAGTAGTAATAAATAATTATGAAGCTTTTTCTGAAAATTATGGAGAAAAATATGATGATGATTTATTAACATTAACTAGAGATGGTAGTAAATGTGGAATATCTTTTGTATTTACTGCTAGTACTTATAATGATGTAAGATATAGATTATCTCAAAACTTTAGACAAAAATTAGCTTTACAAGTAAATAACCCAGATGATTATTTGAATATTTTTGATGGAGTTGGAAAGAAAAGACCTTCTCATCTATTTGGAAGAGGTATGGTTAAAATGGAAGATATATATGAGTTCCAAACAGCTAGAATATGTGAACCAAAAGAATGGAATACATTTATATCATCTAAGATTAATGAATTACGCAGTCAAACTAAAGTATTTGCTAAGCCGATACCTGTTTTACCAACTAGAGTAACTATTGATAATGTTAAAGATTACATTAAAGATTTATCTTCTGTGCCAATTGGATTAGATAAAAAGACTTTAGAAGTTTGTACCTATGATTTTAGTAGTAATTTACTTAATATTATTACTGGTAAAAATATAGACATTACTTCAGAATTGATAATTAATTTAATAGATGTATTTAAATTAATGAAAAATGTTGAGGTTTATATCTTAGATGCAGAAAAAGTAATACAAACAGAAAGTGGAGTATTAGAATTAAATTTCAATAATTTTAAATTGGGAATGGATAATAATGTAAATGAAAATAAAAAAGTTGTATGCATAATTATAGGAATTGATAAATTCATTAAAGATGTTCAAAACGAAAATGATTTTGGAGAAATGCTTAAAAAGGCTGATGATTTAAATAATTACTCTTTTATATTAGTAGATAGTTCATCTAAGTTTAAAAATAGAGAATACGACTCATGGTATAAAAGTTATGTTTCTAATGATTGTGCTATTTGGGTTGGAAATGGAGTTACAGATCAATATTTGATTAGCGTTAATAATAGTAATCGAGACATTGTTAATAATTGTGGTCAGTCTTTTGGCTACAAAATTTGGAGAGAAAAGCCAACACAAGTTAAGCTAATAGGAATGAAAGAAGAAAGGGAATAATATGGATAGAGTATTTATTAAATTATATGTACCTATGTTAGAAAAAGTATATAGTGTATGGATACCCGCACATAAAAAAATTTATAATATTATAATTTTATTGACTAAAGCTATTAATGAAATAAACGAAGGGTATTATGCACCAAAAAGAATGCCAGAGTTATATGATAAAATAACTGCAGAAAAATTTGATATAAATATTACTGTAAAAGAATCTACAATAAGAAATGGTACAGAACTTATATTGATATAATGGAGGAATAAAATGAATTTCTTAGATAATATTACTAAAAAAAATATTGAACAATATGATGATAAAGGTGTAGTAATAGATGATTTATTAAAGGAAAATAGAAAATTAATAACCTTTGTTGGATCAAGTAAAAGCGGAACTTCTTTTATGGTTAATAATGTAGCTACTCTATTGACATCACAAGGATTAGAAGTTGCCATATTAGATACTACAAAAAATAAAAGTTCATATTATATTTATACAAAAAACGAAGAAGTTTTGAGAAGAGTAGCTATGGAAAGTATAGATAATTTAACTAATGGAATAGCTAATGGATTAAAAGTTAATGATAAATTGACTGTTTATACTTCTTCACCTACAAAATATGATAATATAAAAAAAGTAGAACCTATTTTGCAAACTTTGTTAAAAAAACATACTATTATATTAGTTGATTGCGATTTTGATACACCAATGACCTATTTTAATTATTCACAGGAAATATATTTAATTCAAACAATGGATATATTAACTATACAGCCTTTGACTGAATTCTTACTTAAAATGAGAAATTCTGGTGTAGCTTTAGATTATAAAGCTAGGATAATAATAAATAAGTTTGTAAACTTAGAAAGTATTTCTGAAAGGGAAATAATTAGTGGTATGGCTTTTTATAATGATCCTACAATGTCTTTTATGAGAGAATTATTTAATAAAAATAATATAAAATATTTTATAGTTCCTTTTGATTTGTCAGTCTATACTAAATATTTAGATGGAGTTGCAAATTGTAATATAGATATTAGCAGTTTTCCTCTAAATATAATACAAGTACTTAGACTTATTGCTAATAATATTTGTCCTATAATGGTTTAACTTTCTATTTACTAAAAAAATAATAAATGATATAATAGTATTAGTGATAATTATATATAGGAGAAAATTATGGGATCTAAAACAATAAGATATGTGATGTATGCAATAATAATCATTATATGTATTATATCTATAGGATTAGGTGTATATGCACAATTCTTTATGGAAGAAGATGTAGGTAATGCTTACGAAAATGATATTGATGCAGGAGGCAATATTATTACTTCTCAAGATGTAAATCAATCTTTTATGGATTTATTTACAAATGAGTTTTATTCAAATTATAATGACAGTAATATTGCAAAGTTAGATGCAAGCAGAGATTTAGTGTATACATTTTATTCAGATAATCAGAGTGTGGATGGTCAATATAGTATGAATGTAAATATACCACTTATAAATATTCAAAGTGATGTTGTAACTGAGTTTAATAGCCTTACTCAAAGCATATTTGTGGATAAAATAAATTCCGTAATGGGTGGTACAGATGTTTACACAATATATAATTTAGATTATATTGCCTATGTAAATGAAAATATTTTATCTGTTGCAATTAAAGCAACAATAAAAGAAGGGGATAATCCTCAAAGAATAATTGTACAAACCTACAATTATGATTTACAAAATGATAAAAGTGTTACTGTAAAAGAAATTCTTGAATACAGAGATATAGATGAAAATGTAGTTGAAAATAGAATAAGGTCTGTAGTACAAAAAGCAAGTGAAGACGCTGAGGTTATGGCAGAATCAGGATATACAGTTTATCAAAGAAATTTAGATGATGAAATGTATCAGATTGATAACATTTCTAACTTTATAGAAGGACCTAATGGAGAATTGTATATTATATTTGCTTATGGTAATAATAATTATACTTCTGAAATGGATATTATAGAAATATAATATAAAATGGAGCAATATATGGATAAAAAAGAATTTGATTTTCATAAAATTATATGGTATATGATTTTATTTAGTATATTAGGATTAATAATAGAAACAATTTATTGTTTTGTGACTACTGGTATACTAGAAAGCAGAAAAGGGCTGATTTTAGGCCCCTTTTGTCCTATTTATGGTATAGGAGCTGCATTTTTTATAATAATTCTTAGTGATTATAAAGATAGTAAAGTAAAATTATTTATTATGGGAGCTATTGTAGGTACAATTTTTGAATATATTAGTAGTTATATGCTCCAAGTAATTTATGGAAGTAGATTTTGGGATTATTCATATACAAATTTTCAGATTAATGGCAGAGTTTCACTAACTTATACAGTATTTTGGGGAATTTTAGCTATTGTTTTAATGAAATTAATTAAACCTAATTTTGACAAATTAATAGAAAAAATTCCTACTAAACCTTGGGATGCAATAATAACAACATTTCTAATTTTAGATGTTGTGTTAACTATTTTTTCAATTAATGTATATATGAATAGGGCAAATAGAATATTTAATAATGAACCAGTAAATGAAACTTTTTGGGACAAAATATTTAACGATGATATAATGTCTTCAGTATTTCCTAATTTAAGAATAATGAATGCAGATGGAGTAGATATAATGGTTAAAGATGTAATAAAACAGGAAAACACTAGTTTAAACTAGTGTTTTTTTCTTGTAAAAACTATGTATTTAAGCCTTAATTTGCTTGTTTTTGCATAAATTGGTTGAATTTGTTTAAAATATATGGTATAATTATAATTGTCGTCACAAAAAAAAGGAGTGTGAACATATATTTTAATAAAAAGAATAGCATATTATACGAAACGAACGATAAAGCTCTTTAAGATAATAGCTATTGCTTTAGCAATAATATTTGTTGTGATTTTTATCAAATTTAGACCAGCCTATAGTGTTAGTCTAAATGGAGAAGAAATAGGATACGTAGGGGACAAAAATAAATTTCAGGCTGAAATAAATGAAAATATACTTACATCTGATTCAACTAATGTTGCGTTTGTAGAATTAGGTGATGTGGATTATTCATTTAGTTTAGTATCAAGAAATGAAATAGATGAAAATACAGTGTTAGCGACACTTGATGAAAATGCTCAAAATGTTTATAGAGTATATGAGGTAGCAGATTTAAATAATGAAGAGACTAAAGTATATGTAAATTCAATGGAAGAAGCAGAAGAAATGGTTTCAACATTAAAAGAACAATATAGTGAAATAGAACCAGATTTAGTTATCAATCAAATTTATTTAGATAATGTTGACGAAGTGAATGAGGAAAATATAAAACTTGCAAAGGCAAAATTAACTGATAATTTGCAAGAAGAATTAGAAGAAAAAGAAAAGATTGATAGTAGAACAGTAAATGGAATTTATTTGGCTGTTGTTCCTGTTACAGGTAGAATTTCTTCAAGATTTGGAGCTAATGAGAGTATTAGAGACCATACTCATAAAGGTATTGATATAGCAGCAACCAGAGGAACACCAATATTAGCTACAGCTTCAGGGAAAGTAACTTTTGCTGGATGGAGTAGTGGATATGGATACCTTGTAAAAATTGATCATGGTAATAATGTAGAAACATATTATGGACATTGCAGTAAATTGTATGTTTCTGCAGGTGATACAGTTGAGGCAGGAGAAAAAATTGCGGCAGTTGGTTCTACAGGAAATTCAACTGGAAACCATCTTCATTTTGAAATAAGATTAAATGGAAAGCAAGTAAATCCTCAATCTTATGTATATCAATAAAATTAAATAAGAAATTAAAAGATGGTGCTTATGGCACCATCTTTTTGAAAATAAAAGGGGATGTTTTTTTATTTACATCAGTAATCGGAGTAACTTAATTACTGACTATGCTTATATTATAATAATGAAATTTGTCCATTTTGTGAACTAAGTGTGATACATTTGAAAAATAAATTTTATTAAGGTTGTTCTGCTAATGTTAAATCTACAGTAAATTCTTCACCATTTCTATAAACCTTTAATGTCATATTATCACCAATTTGATGAGAATTTTTTATTTCATTTAAGTCATTCATAGATTCAACTTTTTTACCATCAGCTTCTATAATTATATCACCAATTTTTAACCCAGCTTTTTCTGCAGGTGAATAGTCATCTACACTTCTAACATAAGCACCTATTCTTAAATCAAAAGTAGGGTTTGCATTTATTGTATCTTCAGTAATATCACTTCCAGTAATTCCAATGTATGGTCTTTTAACTTTACTGTATTGTATTAAATCACTATATATATCTTTTGTATCATTAATAGGAATAGCAAAGCCTAATCCTTCAACACCTTCACCAGAAGCTTTTAAAGTATTAATTCCTATTACTTGACCTTGACTATTAACTAATGCACCACCACTATTTCCTTCATTTATGGCAGCGTCTGTTTGAATAACATTATATGTTTTTCCTTCTGAATCTGTAATCTGTCTATTTAATGCACTAATTGAACCTTGGCAAACAGTACTTCTCATTCCTAAAGGATTTCCAATTGACATACACCATTCACCAACTTGAACAGTGTCTGAATCTCCAAGCTCAGCTGCTGTTAATCCAGTTTTATCTATTTTTATAACAGCTAAATCGGTTTGCTCGTCAGTACCTACTATTTTAGCTTCATAAGGAGTATCATCATTATATAAGTAAACAGAAATTTTACTTGCGTCTCCAACTGCATAATATGAACTTGAGCTAGATGAATCAATTACATGATTGTTTGTAAGGATATATCCATCATCACTAATTATAACACCAGATCCTTCTGCAGTAGCAGTAGTAGGATTACGAGAGAATATAGAGTTTACAGAATATTCTACATTAATTCCTACAATAGAAGGTAATACTTTTTGAGCTACATAAACTCCAGTATCAGAAATGCTAGATAATGAAACTAAATTCATATTAACATTATTGTAATCGATATTAGAATTATCGTTTGTTCTAGAAACTGAATCATCTCCAACAATAACATTTTTTATAGTTGGAACACTAAAACAAACACCTAAAACAAGTGTAGCTCCTAATATACCACTTACAAATGGTAAAACTATAGTTTTACCAAAGCCGTTTCCTGATGAAATTTTCTTTACCTTTTGTGATTTATTCTTTTTTGAATCCTTTTTTGTAGTTTTAAAACCATTTGAATAGTTAGTTTCTGTAGCATTTGTATTTACGTAATTGAAATTATTGCCTTTATTTTCAGTATTAAAACTACCTGTTTGATTAGAATTAAAATTATTATTTGCATTATTGTTATTTTGATTATCCATGATAATTACTTCCTTTCTAGAAGATATGCTATAAAGATATCTTAATTTATATATATGATACAACGTAATTGTGAAAAAAGTGTGAAAAAGATGTTACAATTTATTAACTTTTTTATATTCCATTGTCTTTTGCTATTAACTTTTAGAGTTATTTATGATATACTGTCTCAGAATCTTATAAATCTATATAAACAAAAGAATAAAAATTAAGAAGGATATTAGAATAAAGAGAGGTATAAAATGAAAAGCGAAAATGGAATGGGAATTATTGCAATTATAATATCTGTGTTAATTATTGCTTTGATTGTTTTTTGGGCTTATAGATTTTTTGAAAATACTGTTGATGAACAGAAAATAGAAGATATAAGGGCTAATATGCTTTTGATACAAGGAAAATGTAAAATTTTACAAGAATCTACTAAAATAAATAATAATCAGGATGCACTTAAAGGAACTAAAATATCTGATATGCAAAATGATGGTATTATTTCTGGGTTTCTAAAAAAAAATATACTAGATTCTACAAAGTTAGATAAATATTACGCACTTAGCGATGAAGACTTATCATCAATGGAATTAGATATAAAGAATGAGGAAAATTCATATTATATAGTTAATTATGAGGATAATACAGTGTTTATTACAAAGGGATATACTAAAGATAATAGTAAAGAAATATTTTATCAATTAGATTAATAATAGGAATGTGTAAGTTATGAAAGAAAAAGAAGAAGAGAGACTTAATAATTTAAAAAAATATGAAGAAAATTTATATAATGAAGGTTTAAAATATATATGTGGAATAGATGAGGCAGGAAGAGGTCCATTGGCTGGACCTGTTGTAGTCGGAGCTGTTGTAATGCCTAGAGATTCTAAATTAGAGTTTATGAATGATTCAAAAAAGGTTACTCCCAAAAGAAGAGATTTATTATTTGATGAAATAAAGGAGTCAGCTTTAGCTTATGGAATAGGAATTGTTTCACAAGAAGAGATAGATGAAATAAATATATTAAACGCAACAAAAAAAGGATTACACGATGCTTTAGGACAGGTAATTAAAGGCTTAGGCGAAAAACCTGATATAGTAATAGTAGATGCATTAAGGGAAATAGATACTTTTGGTATAACTTATGAATCTATTATTAAAGGTGATGCAACTTGTTATTCTATTTCAGCAGCATCTATATTGGCTAAAGTTACAAGGGATAGAATTATGGAAGAATGGGATAAAATTTATCCAGAATATGGTTTCGCTTCTCATAAAGGATATGGAACTGCTAAACACATAGCTGCAATAAAAGAATATGGACCATGTCCATTACATAGAAAAAGTTTTATTAAACATTTTATTTAAAAGAAAAGGAGAACTAATGAATATTTTAGATATAATAGCAAAGAAAAGAGATGGAAAAGAATTAACTAAAGAGGAAATAGAATTTTTTGTTAAAGGTTATACTGAAGGAAGTATTACTGATTATCAAGCTGCTGCTTTAACTATGGCTATATATATTAATAGTATGAATGAAAGAGAAATAACAGACCTAACGTTAGCTATGGCTTATTCAGGAGATGTATTAGATTTATCTACTTTAGGAGAAGTGGTAGATAAACATAGCACAGGAGGTGTTGGAGATAAAATTACACTTATTTTAATGCCCATAGTCGCTTCTTTAGGAATTCCTGTAGCTAAAATGTCTGGAAGGGGACTAGGATTTACTGGAGGAACAGTTGATAAGCTTGAATCTATTCCAGGTTATAATACTAATGTACCCGTTGAAGAATTTATAGACAATGTAAAGAAAATAGGAATTAGTTTAATTGGGCAAACACTAAATTTAGCACCTGCTGATAAAAAACTTTATGCATTAAGAGATACAATAAGTTGTACTGAAAGCATACCTCTTATAGCTTCAAGTATTATGAGCAAAAAAATTGCTTCAGGAGCAAATAAAATAGTTATTGATGTTACTTCTGGAAGTGGTGCATTTATGAAAAATGTAGATAGTGCAATGAAATTAGCCAATGTTATGACTAAAATAGGAGAGCTTGCTCATAAAGAAACAAAATGTATTATTACAGATATGAATCAACCTGTAGGTCATGCTGTAGGAAATATATTAGAAGTTATAGAGGCAATAAAAATTTTAAAAGGAATAGAATTACCGGAGGATATAGAAAAAATTATTACTGAATTAGGTGCTAATATGCTTTTGTTAGCTAATAAAGTAAGTAATATAGAAGAAGGAAAAGCTAAAATATTAGAAAACTTAAAAAATGGAAAAGGTTATGAAAAATTTGTTCAGCTAGTTCAAAATCAAGGAGGAGATATTTCATATATTGAAAATACAGACAAATTTAATAAAGCAAGATTTATTCTACCAATTATAGCAAATAAATCAGGAATAGTTTCTAAACTAGATGCATTAACAATAGGTAAATTATCTGTATATCTTGGAGCTGGCAGAATAAAGAAAGAAGATAAAATAGAACCAGAAGTTGGATTTGTTTTGAATAAAAAAATAGGTGATAGTGTTGAAAATGGTGAAGTATTAGGATATGTACATGCTAACGATGAAAAAAAGGCTATTAATGTTTTAAAAGAAAATATTTATGAGATTAGTTAGTGATTTTATAGAAAGGTTTAGACATGACTGAGGATAATTTATCTAATATTATGGTTATAAAAAGAGATGGTAAAAAAGTTTCTTTTGATGGAACAAAAATAGCTATAGCTATAAAAAAAGGTTTTGATAGCGTAGAGTCTGATCTTGATAATAAGAATTATTCAGAAGACGATGTAAATAAAATATATAATAAAGTTATTAAAAAAATAATAGAGTTAAATAAAGAGAAAATTAAAATTGAAGAAATTCAAGATTTAATAGAATTTGAATTAAAAGAAAACAATTATTATGATGTATATAAATCATTTTCAGAATATAGAGAAAATAGAGCACAATCAAGAGAAATATTTTTAGATGAAAGAAGGAAACATAAGTTCTTAAAAGCTTTGGAAAAGTTAGGATTGAAAACAAAAGAAAATGCTGAAACAACTTTAGAAAATAAAAATGCGATGCAAACAATGATTGCTTATGGAAGTACTGTATCAAAAGAGTTTGCTAAGTCATATCTATTAAAGAAAAGGTTTGCAGAAGCGGAAGAAAATGGTGATATATATGTTCATAATTTAGATTTTTATTCAACTGGTACAACTGAGAGTATACAAATAGATTTAGAAAAATTATTTAAAAATGGCTTTTCAACTGAGAATAGTTCTATAAGAGAACCACAAAATATTTTTACTTATTCTATTCTGAGTATAATTGCTATTGCAGGAAATCAAAAAGATCAAGATGGAGAGCAGGGCATTCCTAATTTTGATTATTATATGGCACCAGGTGTTTTAAAAACTTTTAAAAAGCAATTTAGACAAACTATATATGATATATTAGAATTTACAGATTATGATAAATTTATAGCTATTAATGGAATAGAAAGGGAAATAGATAAATTATCAACTATAGATTTTGATATAGAACAGTTTTATAAATTTACAAGAGATGCAGAAGAACTAAAAAGAATGTTTAGAATTACATATAAAAGTGCTTTGGATAAGACTAATAACCTTGTTTATCAAGCAATGGAAGCTTTTGTTCATAATTTAAATAGTTTATGCACGGAAAATCCTAATGGAAGATTTACTACTATTAATCTAGGTACAGACACAAGTATGGAAGGTAGAATGGTAATAGATAATTTATTAAAGTGCATAGATGAAGGTATAGGTAATAAAGAAGATGCAATAACGCCTATAACTGTATTTAAGGTAAAAAGTGGAATTAACTATAATAAGGAAGATGTAAATCATGACTTATTGTTAAAAGCTTGCAAATTAGCCGAAAAGAATAAGGGAATACTATTTTCATTTTTAGATACGTCATTTAATTCACAAAAATATAAAGAAGGTGATTTTAATACAGAAGTTGGTTACCTTGAAAATGGAACTAGAATTATTGATAATATTTTAGATGGAGAAAAAGAAATATCACCTGGAAGAGGTGCACTTTCTACTACAACAATCAATTTGCCACGAATTGCATTAAAGCATAAAGAAGATTTAAATGGCTTTTTTGAGGAATTAAAGCAAAAAATAGACTTAGTTAAAGACCAATTATTAGAAAGATTAGAAATACAGGGAAATAAAAAGGTGTTTAATTTTCCATTTTTAATGAAGGAACATGTTTGGATAGACTCTGAAAAATTAAAAATGGATGATAGAGTAAAGAAACCATTAAAACAAGGTATAATGAGAATATCTTTTTTAGGATTAAATGAATGTTTAATAATTTTAAAGGGAAAAAGTCATGCAAAAAGTCCTGAGTCACAAGAATTAGGTCTTAAAATCATAGAAATGATGAAAAGAAAATTAGATGATTATTCAAAAAAATATAATTTGAATTTTGAATTAGCTGGGGAAAATAATTTAAAAATAGCTAAGAAATTTCTTGAGCTTGATAGAATAATTTTTGGAAAAATAGAAAATGTTACTGATAAAGAAATGTATACACCTTCATTTGAAATAGAAAAAGATTTAGATGAAGAAAAGAAAATTATGGTAGAAGCACCATATCATGAGCTTACAAATGGAGGGCATTTAAGTATTATTCATACAAAACAAAGTGTGGAAGCTATCTTAAAACAAGTATATAATAGTGAGATGGGACTAGTAAAAATTGTACAATATAATTAAAACTTGACTCTCAATAATTAAATTTATTGAGAGTCTTTTTTTGCCGTGAATGTGCAATAAAAAATGCTAAAAAAGGAAAATATACAATATATATTTCTTAAACGCATTATGGTTGAGTTTATTCAAAAATAAAATCATTCTCAAAATCATCAGAAAATATTATATTATTATAGGAAAGTAGGTATATGATGAATAAAAATGATATAAATGCACATATCGGAAAAATATGCCAGGAATATAGATTAAAAAATAATTTAACTCAAAATCAAGTTTCTGAGTTAACTGGATTAGAGCCTAGACATATAAGTCAAATAGAAAGAGGCTTATCCAAAGGAAGTATAGATACATTACTAAAACTTTGTAACGCTTATAAAATTACTCCTGACATTATTTTATATGATTTGCTAGATGATGATGTAAAAAACTCAATATCAATTTATGATGAAAAATTTAAAAAACTTAGTAAAAGAGATAAGGAGAGTATTCTTCATTTTATAGATTATTTCTTGTCAAAATAATATTAAAACTTATAAGTTTGGCATTTAGCTGAATTTATAAGTTTTTATAATTTTTTTATATCTTTCCCGCATTTTAAACCCAAAAAGTAGCTTAATGTAAAATAGTATTCTTCTGTTTCATAAAATAGTTTAATTAAATTGTTAAATAAAATCTTTTGATTATTTGATAAACTTCTTTCTAATTCATCCATAGTATTATTTAATTGTGAATATTTTTCATTAAAATCCTTATTTTCTTTTAAAATTGGTAATTTATTTTCAATGATTGAATTAATACAATCTTTAATTTCAGAATTAAAAATGTCCATTGTTTTTCCCCCTTTTATTTATTATATATAAAAACGATAAACAATTAATAGTATATTATAAGAAAATGTTAAAAAAATTAATTAATTTTGTATTGACATATACCCCGTATGGGTATATAATCAAAAATGAGGTGATAAAGTGGAAGGAAAGAAATTTACACATAGAACTGAAGAAGAAAAACAATACATTAAGAAGAGGCTTAATATTGTCGAAGGACAAATAAAGGGTATTAAGCAGATGATTGATGATGATAGATATTGTGATGATGTATTAACTCAATTATTAGCAGTTAATAAATCAATAGAAAGTCTAGAAAATTCAATTTTAGAATCACATTTAGAAAAATGTATAAAAAAACAAATAGAAGAGGGAAAACCTGAAGTTACAGATGAAATAATGGGATTATTTAAGAAATTTAGATAAATTTGGTTTTAATGGTTAAATAATATAAATTTATTATTAATAATAAAGGAGGTATATTTATGAAAAAAATAATTTTAGGAATAGAAGGAATGCATTGTGATGGATGCGTTAACAGATTAACAAAGGTATTAAAAGGATTAGATGGAGTTGAAGATGCAAAGGTAAGTTTGCAAAATAAAAATGCTGAAATTGAATATGATGATGATAAACTAGAATTAGATGATATTGAACAAGCTGTATCTGACGCAGGATTTGAAGCAATTGAATAATTAGAATATAAAAAACTGGCAAAGGAAGATTAATATGAAAAAGGTTTTATTAAAAATTGGTGGGATGACTTGTAGTGCATGTTCTAGCGGTCTTGAAAAGTTTCTTAATAGGCAAGACGGTATTGAAAGTGCATCAGTTAATCTAGTTATGAATAATGCTAATATCCAATATGACGAACAAAAGTTGACTTTGGAGCAAATTGAAAAATTTGTCGAAAAAGCTGGATTTGAAAGTTTAGGAATAGATAATTTTCAAAAAGAAGGAAAGAAACAGAATAACCAAAAATATAAATTAATAGTTTTAGGATTTTTAGCTATTTTAACTTTATACATATCTATGGGACAGATGATAGGATTACCTGCAATTCCATATTTAGATATGCATCATAATCCAATAAATTATTCAATAGCATTATTAGTATTAGCCTTATTAGCTTGCATATTTGGATGGGATATTTTAAAAAATGGATATAAAAATTTGATACACAAATCTCCTAATATGGATACTTTAGTTGGATTAGGTGTTTTAAGTAGTATACTTTATAGTTTATATGGTACTATAATGATTTTAAGAGGAAATACTGAATATGTGGATAATTTATATTATGAGTCTGCAGTTATAATTATTTTCTTTATTAAAATAGGTAAATTTGTTGAAAATAGAAATAAAGATAAAACCAAGGAAGCCATAAGTCAATTAATGATGATTACTCCTAAGCATGCAACAGTACTTAAAGATGGCAAACAGGTTCAAGTAACAATTGATGAAATTAATGAAGGCGATATTGTTATTTGTAAGCCAGGTGAAAAGATTGCTGTTGATGGAGAGATTGTTGACGGTATTACACATATAGATGAATCATTTATTACAGGTGAAAGTATGCCTGTAAAAAAAGATATTGGTAAAAAAGTAATTGCTGGAAGTATTAATTACGAAGGAACTATTGAATATAAGGCTGAAAAAATAGGTAAAAACTCTACAGTTTCAGAAATTGTTAAATTAGTTGTAGAAGCGACTTCTACAAAGGCACCTATAGCTAAAATTGCTGATAAAATAAGTGGATATTTTGTACCTGTTATTATGCTTATTGCTTTCGTCTCTGGAATTGTATGGTGGATAATAGGTAAAGATATATCTTTTGCTATTAATGTATTTATATCTGTACTAGTTGTTGCATGCCCATGCAGTCTTGGGTTAGCTACTCCTTTATCTATTGTAATTGCATCAGGAGAAGCTAGTAGAAAAGGAATTTTAATAAAAAATAGTGAAGCACTAGAAAATGCTCATAAAGTAAAAACTATTGTTTTTGATAAAACTGGAACTTTAACTAAAGGAAAGTTAAGTTTATCAAAAATATTTAATTATACTAATGCTGAAAAAGATTCTAATAATATACTTTCAGATGATGATATTATTAAAATAGTAGCCAGCATAGAGGCAAAATCAGAGCATCCTATTGCAAAAGGAATTGTTGAAGAGGCAAAAGAAAGAAAAATAGAAATAGAGAAAGTAAAAAAATTTGAAAATGTAGCTGGACTTGGAGTTACTGCTGAATATAATAATGAAAAATATATTATAGGTAACAGAAAATTAATGGAACAAAATAATATTGAAACATTAGAAAATAGAACTTTATCTAAACAAATAGAAAAGGATGAAGAAACTTTGCAAAAAGAAGGAAATAGTATTTTGTTTGTCGCTAAAAATAATCAATTATTAGCTTTACTTGGTGTAAAAGATAATGTAAAAGATAATGTGGTAGAAGTTATTAAAAAACTTAAGAAAAAGAATATAAAGGTAATAATGCTTACTGGTGATAATGAAAAGACTGCAAAATCTATAGCTAGTTCAATAGGAATAGATGATGTAATAGCAGGGGTAATGCCTAAAGATAAAGCAAAAATTGTTGAAGACTTGAAAAAAGATAAAGAATTAGTTATGATGTGTGGCGATGGAATAAATGATAGTGTAAGTTTAGTTAAAGCAGATATAGGAGTATCTGTTGGAAGTGGTACTGATGTTGCAATGGATAGTAGTGATATCGTTTTAATGAATGACAATCTAGAAAAGATAATTGATTTAATTGATATAAGCAAATCAACTATTAGAAATATTAAGCAAAATCTATTTTGGGCATTTTTCTATAATTTATGTATGTTACCTATAGCAGTTGGTGCATTTTCAACATTTGGAATTATTATTAATCCAATGATGGCTTCAATAGCTATGACTATAAGTAGTATAACTGTTACTTTAAATAGCTTAAGATTAAAAAGAATTATAAGAAAAATTAAATAATATAAAATAAAAAAGCGGGTTTAAATACTCGCTTTTTTTATAAACTAATTTTAACATTTTCAAAATTATCATCACTTAGTAATTTCTTGTAGCTAGAAAATTCTTTACTTTGCATATATCTGTTAATATTTTTTGTTTCAACACCTGAGTTGAAAGCTAAGCTATCAAGTGATAAAGGAGATTCTGTATTATCTAAAAAGTTTTTTAAAGTTAATTTGTCGATTTCGTCTTTTGATTTGCAACTAGGACAAACATCATCACTTGAAGCAAAGAAACATCCACAACGAACACATTTATTAAATTTCATAATTTCCTCCTCTGTATGACAAACTTCGACATTATTCTATCATAAGATACAATAAAAATAAAGAGTAAAAATGAAAATTTTGATAAAAATTAATTAATTTTTTTAAGTGGATAAGTAGCAAAGCTTAAAAATATAATGGTAAAAGTATGGATTTTTTTATATTTATGTAGTATAATATTTCCATAAATTATTACGGAAATAAGGGAATGGAGATAGTATATTTTCGTTATAATTTAAGTCCTTAACAAAAAGAAAGGAATGAAATTTATTATGTATAATTTTAGAGAGATAGAACCTAAATGGCAAAAATATTGGGATGAACATGAAACTTTTAAAACTGATGTATGGGATTTTTCTAAACCTAAGTATTATGCCTTAGATATGTTCCCATATCCTTCAGGACAAGGACTTCATGTTGGACATCCAGAAGGTTATACTGCAACAGATATAATAAGCAGAATGAAAAGAATGCAAGGATATAATGTATTACATCCAATGGGATGGGATGCATTTGGACTTCCAGCAGAACAATATGCTATAAAAACTGGTAATCATCCAGAGGGATTTACAAATAAAAATATACAAACATTTAAAAGACAATTAAAAATGCTAGGATTTTCTTTTGATTGGAGTAAAGAATTATCAACATGTGATCCTAAATTTTATAAATGGACTCAATGGATTTTTAAACAACTATATTTAGATGGATTGGTTGAACTTATAGATATGCCAGTTAATTGGTGTGAAGAATTAGGTACAGTACTTTCTAATGATGAAGTTATAGATGGAAAAAGTGAAAGAGGTGGATTCCCTGTTGTTAGAAAAAATATGAAACAATGGGTAATGGATATACCTAAATATGCAGAAATATTACTTGATGGATTAGATGAATTAGATTGGCCAGATTCAACTAAAGACATGCAAAGAAATTGGATAGGTAAATCAGTAGGAGCAGAAGTTAATTTTAAAATATCAGATTTTAATGAAGAGTTTACTGTATTTACAACAAGACCAGATACTTTATTTGGTGCTACATATTGCGTACTTTCACCAGAGCATCCATTAGTTAAAAAAATAACAACAAGTGAACATGAAGATGAAATAAATGATTATATTAAAAAGGCAGCTTCTAAATCTGATTTGGAAAGAACAGAACTTAACAAAGAAAAGACAGGAGCATTTACAGGAAGTTATGCAATTAATCCAGTAAATAACAAAAAAATTCCAATTTGGATTTCTGATTATGTTCTTATGACTTATGGCACAGGAGCTATTATGGCTGTTCCAGCACATGATCAAAGAGATTTTGATTTTGCAACAAAATTTGGACTAGAAATTATACCTGTACTAGAAGGTGGAGATGTTTCTAAAGAAGCTTATGTTGGAGACGGAAAGCATATTAACTCAGATTTCTTAAATGGATTAAATAAAGAGGAAGCAATAGATAAAATTACAAATTGGTTAGAAGATAAGAAAATAGGTCATAAACAAGTTAATTATAAAATACGTGAATGGATTTTCGCTAGACAACGTTATTGGGGAGAGCCTATTCCAATTGTATTTACAGAAGATAATAAAATACATGTATTACCTGATGAAGATTTACCTCTAGTGTTACCAGAGCTTGAGGATTATAAACCATCAAAAGATGGTGCTTCACCATTGGATAAAGCTAAAGATTGGGTAAATACTACTTTTGAAGGAAAGAAAGCAAGAAGAGAAACTAGTACAATGCCTGGCTCAGCTGGTTCAAGTTGGTATTTCTTAAGGTATATTGACACTAATAATGACAAAGAAATAGCTGATTCTAAATTATTAAAACATTGGATGCCTGTAGACTTATATGTGGGGGGACCTGAACATGCTGTTGGACATCTACTTTATTCTAGATTTTGGAATAATTATCTTTACAAAAAAGGAATATCTCCAGTTAAGGAACCATTTGCAAAATTACGTCATCAAGGAATGATTCTTGGAACAAATGGCGAAAAAATGAGTAAATCTAAAGGTAATGTTATAAATCCAGATGATATGGTTAGAGAGTATGGTGCCGATGCTTTAAGAATATATGAAATGTTTATGGGACCAATAGATAGTGCTAAACCATGGGACCCAAATGGAATTGATGGATCTAAGAAATTCATAGATAGGGTATGGAGATTATACACTGAGAGTGGCAAAATTGTGAATAAAGAAAACCCTAAATTGGACAAAGTATACAATTATACAGTCAAGAAAGTGTCTAAAGATTATGAGAATATGGATTTCAATACTGCTATTAGTCAGATGATGATTTTCGTAAATACTTGTATGAAAGAATATGTTGTTCCAAAAAATTATGCAGAAGGATTTTTAAAATTATTGAATCCAGTTGCACCACATGTAACAGAAGAACTATGGAATAGACTAAGTCATGATAATACTATTGCTTATGAGACATGGCCAACTTATGATGAATCAAAAATTCAAGATGAAACAATTGAGTTACCTATTCAGATTAATGGAAAGCTTAGAGCAACAATTCAAATAGAAAAAGACTTATCTAAATCAGAAGTAGAAAAAAATGTACATGATAATGAGAGAGTTAAGAGCTTATTAGATGGAAAAGAAATAGTAAAAGAGATATATGTACCTAATAGAATTTATAACATTGTTATTAAATAGAAAGTTATGGGGTAAAATAAGAAAAGGTATAGGAACCTAAAAGCCTAAATAAATTATTTTAAGGAACAAGTATGGATAAAACTAAAAAAGAAAAAGTAAAAAAGACGCAATTAACTGATAAAAATAAAAAAATATTGAATATTGCATTTAATATTTTAGCTATATTTTGTATTGCTTTATTTTGCATCGCATTAACACCAAAAACTTTTCAAAATGATACATTTTACACAATAAAAGTTGGACAAGGTATAAGGGAACATGGAATTGATGGACAAGATCATTACTCATTTATTGATTTACCTTATACTTATCCACATTGGCTTTATGATGTAATAATGTCGTTGATATATGATTTTATGGGTGGATTTACAGGACTATATATTTCAACTATGGTATTATCTGTTGCACTGGGAATTACATTGTATTTTACATTAAAAAAGATATCTAAAAATAATCTAGTGTCATTTGGAATAGCTTTAGGTCAAATGTATTTAATGAAGGATTATGTAGCAGCAAGAGCACAATTAGTCACATTTGTATTATTTGTATTAACAATATTGTTTATTGAAAAGTTTTTAGAAACCGGCAAGAAAAGATATGTTGTTGGACTTATTATTATTCCTACTCTGATTGCTAATTTACATTCAGCTGTATTTCCATTTTATTTTGTACTATTCTTACCTTATATAGGTGAATACATTATAAAATTGATTTTAGATGCACATATAGAACATAATGCTTATAAATGGATATTAGAATATAGGATTAAAAGAACAAACGAAAAATTAAAGAAAGTTGAAAAAAATGAAGTTGATAAATATCAAGCAAAAGTAGCTAAATTAACTAATGAATTAAACCATATAAATGAAAAATTTGAAAAATATTTAATAAAATACGAAGAAAGAAATAAAAGACCTTTTAAATTAAAAATTGAGAAGATCGATAGAGTAAAATGGTTAATACTTATAATGTTCATAAGTATATTTACAGGATTGTTAACTCCAATAGGAGATATGCCTTATACTTATACTGCAAGAATAATGCAAGGAAATACTACAAGTAGTATTAATGAACATTTACCATTAACATTAATTGATAATAAACCTATTTTATTATGTTTGACAGTAACTATAGCATTATTAATATTTACAGATTCTAAAATTAGATTAAGAGATTTATTCTTTTTAGCTGGATTAACATTATTGTCTCTTATGAGTAGAAGACAAGTTTCAATGCTAGTATTATTTGGAGGAATGGTTTTAGCTAGGATACTTACAGAATTGTTTGAAAAAAAGGACAAAAAGGGAACAATTTCTGTGATGAAATTTATGACTACAACAATTGGAGAAATATTAACAATAATATTTGTATTTTCAATTAGCTATTATGTATATATTCCAAACAAAAATGCAGAATATATTAGCCAATCTTCATATCCAGTTGAGGCAGTTGAATGGATAAAACAAAATCTAGACTACAAAAATATTAGAATGTTTAATGAATATAATTATGGAAGTTATTTATTATTTAACGATATTCCAGTTTTTATAGATTCTAGATGTGATTTATATACACCAGAATTTAATGGAGAAAAAGGTGAAGATGGAAAATATAAAGGGCAAGATATATTCTCAGACTGTATTAATATAACTGGCATAGCAACTTATTATGATACTAAATTTGATGAATACAATATAACTCATGTAATGACAAAGACAAATTCAAAATTAAAAATGTTAATTTCTAGAGATGATGGTTACAAAGAAATATATAAAGATGATAATTTCATTATATATGAACGACTTAATCAAGATTAGAATTTAAATTAATAATGAAAGAGTGTAAACATGGTAAAAGAATATGAAATAACTGAACAAAATATAAATCAAAGGCTTGATATGTATATAGCAAGCCTTGATTTAGACTTATCTAGAAGTATGGCTCAGAAATTAATTGAAAATGGAAGTGTTTTAGTAAATGAAAAAATTCCAAAAACTTCTTATAAAACTAAACTAAGGGATAAGATAAAGATAAATATAGAGGAGCCTAAAGAAACTAGTTTAGTGGCACAAGAAATTCCACTAGATATAATATATGAAGATAATGATATATTAGTAGTTAATAAACCAAAAGGAATGGTTGTTCATCCTGGAAATGGAAATCCAGATGGTACTTTGGTGAATGCTGTCTTGAATCACTGTAAAGATAGTTTATCAGGAATAGGCGGTGAAATTCGACCAGGTATAGTACATAGATTAGATAAAGACACATCAGGATTAATTATAATTGCAAAAAATGATAAGGCTCATATTAATTTGAGTGAACAGATAAAGGAAAGAAAAGTAAATAAAATTTATACAGCATTAGTAAGAGGAGTAATTCCAGAAGATGAAGCAACAATAAATATGCCTATAGGTAGAAGTAAAACCGATAGAAAGAAAATGGCAGTTAGAAAAGATGGAAAAGAGGCAATCACACATATTACGGTTATAAAAAGATATAAAAATTATACTTTACTTAAAGTTAAAATATATACAGGAAGAACGCACCAAATAAGGGTACATTTAGCAGAGATAGGATACCCAGTTGTGGGTGATGAGGTTTATTCAAATGGGAAAAATGAATTTGGAGTTCATGGACAAATGCTTCATAGTACTAGTTTAGAATTTGTTCATCCTATAACTGGCGAAAAATTACATTTTGAAGCACCTTTACCTAAATATTTTAAGGAAATATTAGATAAATTAAATAATGAATAGATAATAAAAAAGAAAAGGAGAATATGCTTTTGGCATATAGAGAAAAATGGAAGAAAGGTTACAAAAATTTTTAGCAGAATGTGGTATAGCATCTAGAAGAAAATGTGAAGAACTTATTTCACAAGGATTAGTAAAAGTAAATGGTATTGTTGTTACTGAGCTAGGAACAAAAATTAATCCTGAAATAGATGTGGTTGAATATAATAATAAAATTTTAAAAGAGGAAAATAAAAAAATATACATATTATTAAATAAGCCTATAGGATATGTAACTACAGTTAAAGATCAATTCAATAGGGATTCAGTATTAGATCTAGTAAAGGATATTAAAGAAAGAATTGTTCCTGTTGGAAGGTTAGATATGTATACTTCTGGAGCATTGTTATTAAGTAATGATGGAGAATTTGTTAATAAAATAACTCATCCAAAAAATGAAATAGAAAAAACATATAATGTAACGGTTATAGGTAAAGTAACAGAAGAAGAAGTGAAAATGTTAGAAAATGGCGTAAAAATAGAAAATGATGGTGAAGAATATATTACTAAAAAAGCTAAAGTAAAAATATTAAAAATAGATGAAGAAAAAAATTTATCAAGAATACAAATAGTAATACATGAAGGAAAAAATAGGGAAGTGCGAAAAATGTGTGAGGCTATAGGAAAAAAAGTTTTAGCATTACACAGAAGTAAAATAGGAAATATAGATGTTAAAGATTTAAGATTGGGAAAGTGGAGATTTTTAACTCAAAAAGAAATTGATGATTTAATGAAAAATTCATCGAAATAAACTAAAGAGAAAAGAAGGAACTTAAGAAAATGATTTATCAAAAATTTATCCCAGAAGGATGGGAAAAAAATAAAAAAGAATATACAGAAGAAGAATTAAATATGGCAATGGGTACACATAGTGTTTTAGAAGGGAAAGTAATTTCATTAGATAGTTCAAATGCTTATATTAAATTAAATAATAAAGTTACAGGCATAATACCAAAAGAAGAATTAGGATTTTATAATAAAAATAATGACTATGTACAATTTGAAGTAATGTCAAAATGTGACAGTAATTATATATTATCTAGAAAAAATGTACAAAAAGATAGTTTGAATTGGGCAATAAATGAACTAAAAACAGGTGAAATAGTAAGTCGGAATCGTAAGAAATATAAAACCCTATGGAGCTTTTGTTGAAATTGGTGGAGGAACAGTAGGTTTATTACACATTGAAGATATATCTAAAGCAAGAATAAAATCTCCAGAGGAAAGATTTCATATTGGACAAAAAATACCAGTAATGATTAAAGGAATAGATAAAAAAGATAAAAAAGTTAATTTGAGTTCTAAAGAATTATATGGTAGCTGGGAGCAAAATGTAAAAGATATTCACGTCGGACAAACTTATAAAGGAATAGTAAGAGAGACAGCAAAAGGTAATAAGGGAATATTTGTTGAGTTAAAACCTAATTTGGTTGGAATGTCAGAATTTAAGCCTAATTATGCATTTGGAGATAAAGTAGAAGTATTAATAAAGAAAATTATTCCAGAAAAGAAAAAGATAAAGTTAAAGATATTATAAGATATGAAATATTTGCATTATGTGAAGTATTGTGCTATAATATAATTGTTGTTGAAGTAGATTACTACTTCTAATCTTACAAAATAATTTTTGGAGGAATTAAAAAATGGTCGAAGATAGCGAAATTAAAACAAAAGTATCTCCTTTTGCAATGAGGGAGCAAGAAATTAA
Source organism: uncultured Clostridia bacterium (assembly GCA_944391745.1). Lineage (GTDB taxonomy): Bacteria > Bacillota > Clostridia > TANB77 > CAG-508 > CAG-793. Next base: position 6,231 of record CALXUS010000013.1, on the reverse strand, counting down.
AGTATTTGATGGTAAAGATGGATATGTTTCTATGAATCAAATTATTCAAAAAATTAATTTGGGACATATTACAGAGATTCATTTTAAAATTTTACAATTAGTAAATAAATTTGAGTTTCTAACATCTAGACAATTATACTATTTATTAAAATTAGAAAATGTAGATATTGCATCACAAGATAAGCTTAATACAAAGCTTGAACAATTGGTTAAATGTAAAATACTTACAAGGTATTATTTTACATCTGTTGAAGGTGATGGAGTATTTAGAATTTATTGCATGGAGAAGATGGGAAAATATTTACTAGGTTCTCGTGATATTGAATGCAAATGGCAACCTAGTGATAATGCAAAACCTGTCGAAATGATTAAGAAAAAGTTATCTGGTAATCAGGTAATTATTGCTTTTTTAAGAAAATCATCTCATGTTTCTTCATATAAATTAAAACCACCTATAACTGATAAAGTTACAGGAAAAATATTTAAGCCAACATTAAGTATAACTTTTGAATTATCAAATAAAAAATTCGATTTCATATTTGAAGTAATAAGAAGAAATGAAAATTGGAAAGAAGATTTAAAAGTTAGAATGAATCAATATAAAGATTTCTACAAAAATTTTGTTCCAGGTGATTCAGGATTCTTTGGATTGCCACAATTAATATTAGTATGTGAAGATGAAAGACATACTGCAGAAGTTTTTAAGGAAATCATATTAAATAATTTGACACCAGATAAAATTAGAATTTTTTATACTACTGATTTAGAGCAAAATAGTGATAAGTTAGATAAAACATTACATGAATTTGTAGAAGTAGATGGAAAATATAAAAGAAAAGATGTTGAAGCAAAAATTTTTGGATAAAAATAAGAGTTCCAAGTTATTAATTTGGAACTCTTAATTTTTTTGAAACTTAGTTTTCACTCTTTTTTCCTTTTTTAAAGGTATATGTTATTGCATCATCATTATCTATTAAAAAGTTTGTATTAGATGTATCTAATTTTATTGGATCCGTTTCTATTTCATCATCTGAAAAATGTACATTTTTCAAACTGGTTCTTTTAGATTTCTTTTCTTCTCCTTCTGCAATACCGCTTGTAAATTTAGCAAAATTGTATATTTTAATATCTTGTTTTTCTTTATATTTAGAATTTAGGAAGTCTAATTTTGCAGTACCATTTACAATCTTACCTTTTAAGTCTTTTATTTTATACATACAGTTTTTAAATTTAAGTGATTGAACTTTTCCAGGTTTATATTTTTCTTTATATTTATATGATATACTTCCTAATTTAGAATCATATTCACCTTTAGCGGTATCATAAGAATTACTGTAATCCCATTCTTTCTTTTCACCAAGCTCTTTAGACCACCATTCGTTGTCTTCTGGAGAGTTATCACCAAATACTATTTTATTTGAACAGTTAGAAATAATAATATTAGCTAATTTTTCACCATTCTTTTTTAACTGGTCTAAGCTTTGTGCTGAAACAACTGTACCAATTCTATATTTTCTATATATTGTAAATATAGGTTCTGTAGCAGGGCAGATAAAATCCGGAAATTCATCAATATATAAGAAGTGAGGAATACGTGTGTTTTCAGTTCCAGGTCTTCTTAATACTGAATATTGCATTAGTAGTAAGAAGAATAATCCAAATGCTTTATGAGCTGATTCACCTAAATCTCCTCTCCTTGTACAAACTAATGTTACACCACCATTTGCTAAAATTTCGTCATAATTTAAATTGTTAACTCTATTGCATAAAATATTTCTTACACCAGGATAACGTAATAATGAATCGATTTGAGCAATTGGAATAGATACTATTTTTTGCATTTCTTCTCTATTTGGACTACCATTAAAGAAATTTTTCTTAAAGTAACTAATTTGCATATTGTATTCTTGTGCAAGTTCTGGGTCATTTTCAAGAATTTTGCACATTTTTTCAACTAAATCGAAATTGCTCAGTAATTTAAACAAATCTTCAATATTAGGTAATTTACCTTCATTCATTTTTGGATAAATTAATCTTAGTAATATTGTTAAATTTTCTATAATTTGAGAAGTTTGATTTTCTCTGTAAGCCATTTCCATTCCTGGATTTTTATCTGAAAATAATCCTTTTAATACAGTAGAAATAGCGATTGCTGTTTGAGTAGGATCATCAAAGGCAAATGGATTTAATCCAGGGGATGTAGTTGAATCAGGATCTATTAAATTTACAGGAATTCCAAAATTATCAGCCACATTTTTTATTTTTGATATTGTTTCGTAATCAGGAGCCATATATGTAATTCCCAAATCACGATATATAATATTTGAACCTGAATTTGCATATATTAAATTCTTTAAGTATTTTTTGTATATGCCAATTCTTGATTCTACAGGTTTTAGCATATTTAAACTGAAGTGACTATTTATATAATCATTATCATAAGGAGCACTTAATGTTGCTAATCCAGTTTTTAAACATGCATATCCCATTGTTTTAGCACATTCTTTATAGAAATATTTTTTATCTATATCTTGAGCAACCCATGGTTCAAAGATTAAAGAAGTCTTACCAGAACCAGATACACCAACGACTAAAGTAGATTCAAATCTTTTGGTCTCTGGAATTTTTACAGCATTACCATGATCTTTATCTGTACCTATAAATATTTCATCAGTATATTGGCCCCATCCTTTAGATTTATCAGATAAATCGATACCACCATAATCAAATATAGAATCTACTATATCTTTAGTATCATTTACCATTGTATACATCTTTCTAAAGAAGTAACTAATTGTTGCCAAAGGTAAATAAATTGCTATAGATGATAGAGCTGGTTTTATTAAGTATGAAAAGTTACTTGCTAATTCTGGATATCCAGGTAAAGATAGTAATCCTAACCAGCATACTTCATTTATCCATTCTGTAAACATTGTTATAAATAAAATATATAGGGAAATGCAATATGCATAAAACCATTTTAGCTTGTCATCATCACTCTTTATAAACTTTGAAGAACCAGAAAATAAAAAAGCAAATACTGGACATAAAAGTGCAATAGCATATTGGATTGGACCCCAGTATGAAGATGCTACACCAGTAAATACAATCAATAAAAATTCCACTAATCTATCTATTAGAATAAAAACAGTGATTAGTGATAATATATATGTAAAAAATGTATTTCTGTCTGTTTTTAACCATTTTAAAAACTTATCTAATACTTTCATATTACTAACCTTTCAAATAATATAATCTCATATATATATTATCCTACAAAATGACGAAAAAAACAAGGCTTTTAGGGAATTTTTTTACTATAGAATTAATTTTTGAAATTTAAACATTATTATTTAAGTAAACATAATAATAGACTTTGAATTATTGTTCTTTTTCTATTAAAAAATTCATATTATTAGAAAGATAAAAATAATATAATGAGGATTTTAGTTAATGAGAAAAAACAATATTAAGCCAAATAGCAGAAAAGAGACTTTTATACAGAGTGTTTTTGCATTAATGCTTTCACAGATTATTGTAAAAATACTAGGATTAGTTTATAAGTTGTATTTGACAAATAAAAGTGAATTTGGTGATGAGGGAAATGCAATTACAAGTGCTGCTTTTCAAGTGTATTCATTAGTTTTAAGTATTACTTCAATAGGAGTACCAGCAGCAGTATCAAAATTAGTAGCAGAAAGATCAGCCATAGGAGACCATAAAGGTGCACATAAAATTTTTAAAATCTCACTTTGTTTGTTTTCTATTATAGGTATAATTGGAAGTTATATATTAGCATTTAGTGCTAAATTTGTGGCTAATAGTATTTTAAAAATGCAAGAAGTTGAATTATCTATAATAGCATTATCTCCATCGATTTTTTTAGTGTCAATTATTTCTGTATATAAGGGATATTTTAATGGTCGTGAAAATATGAAAGTGACTGCTAAGGCACAAACCTATGATCAAATTACTAAAACTTTTTTTACTGTGATTGTAATAGAGATAGCTTCTTATGTAAGTAAAACAACAGGAACAAATATAATTGTTTCAATTGCAAATTTAGCGACAACAGTGGCAAATTTAATTGAATTTTGTTATTTATATTATTATTATAGGAAGCAGTTAAATGAAATAAAATATGAAATTTTGACTAGTGTACATACAGAAAAGATAAGAACTATGATAGTTGTTAGAGAAATTATTAAAGTTTCAATTCCGATGGCAATAACACCTTTTATTGGTGCAATGGGAAGAAATGTAGATTCAACTACAATTATTAATGGACTTCAGACAAATATGAATTATGAAACAGCAAAAATTCAGTACGGAATATTAAACGGAAAAGTAGATACCTTAATAAATTTTCCACTTTCATTTAGTGGAACTGTTTCCACTGCTTTAGTTCCTAGTGTTGCATCAGCTAATTCTAAAAATACATTAAAAGATTTAGACAAAAGAATTAATAAGTCCTTAATTATAGGGTTATTAATAGCAATGCCATCTGCAGCTGTTTATTTTTTTTACTCAGAAGAAATTTTAAAACTCTTATTTCCAAATGCATATCAGGGAAGTTTAATTTTACAAATTAGTTCCTTGTCAATAATTATTGTTGCAATAGAACAAACGATAAGAGGAATTTTGATTGGAATAGGAAATAATACAATACCAATAATCACAGTAATTATTGGTACAATTATTAGAATAGTTTTAAATTTAATATTAATACCATTGAATAGTTTTATTGGAGGAATAAATGGTGCAGCAATTTCTAATTTAATTTCTAATATAATTGTAACTGTTATAGGCTGTTGGTGGATAAAACATAGAATTAATATTAAAATTGATAAGAAAAATATAATGAAATTACTTGTTTCAACTTTAGGATTTATTATTATGTCAAAAATTATATTTGAAATATTAAAGAATACAATCAATGCTAAAGTTGTGTTTATTATAAGTATAATAATTGGAATAATATTTTATTTTATATTAATACTTTTATTTGACATTTTGAATACAAAACAGTTACAAAGACTGTCATTTAGGCAAAAAAAGGCAAAAAGCCAATAAAAATAGTAATTGGAAAATCGATGAAAATGGCTTGAAATAAAGGAAAATACAAAATGCAAACTTTAATCCTTAGAGCCACAAAGGATAGAACGAAAAAAGTAGAACTAAAAAGAAGGATTTTGTCAGTCTTTGCAGAATAATAGTAATAGTAGATGAAAGAACAGTCTACACATTCGTTCTTTATAGGAGGTAAAAAAATGAACAAATCTGAATTAATCGCAGCCGTAGCTGCTAAAACAGGAGAAACAAAAAAGAATGCTGAAGCTTCTTTAGATGCAGTTATAGAAGTAATAACAGAAGCTTTATCAAAGGGAGACAAAGTACAATTAGTAGGCTTTGGTTCTTTTGAAGTTAGAAAAAGAGCAGCTAGAAAAGGAAGAAATCCACAAACTAAAGAAGAAATTAAAATACCAGCAAGCAAAGCTCCAGTATTCAAAGCTGGAAAAGCTTTAAAAGATGTTGTTAATAAAAAATAATTAAATGAGTTTTATATATTAAATATGAATTCATATAAAAATAGACTAGAAATAGTCTATTTTTTTTGCTATAATAAATCTTATATGGGAGGATAGTATGGAAATAGAAAGGCGTTTCTTAATAAATAATCTAAGCAATATTAATTTGGAAAATTATAAAAAGAAACATATTGTGCAGGATTATTTATATAAAGATCAATTTACTGCAATAAGAAAGAGATTAATAGAAGAAAATAATTTAATTAAATATGTATATACAGTTAAGATTAGAGCAGAAGGAATTTCAGTTAATGAGATAGAGAAGGAAATTTCGAAAGATGAATATGATGCTTTAAAAGTACAGCCACAATTTAATACAATAGATAAAATGAGATATATTATTCCTTACAAAGACGGTTTAAAGATAGAATTGGATGTATTTAAAGGATGTTATGAAGGCATAATCTTTGCAGAAATTGAATTTAAAAGTGAAGAGCAAGCAAAAAATGTAGAAATACCTGAATGGTTTGGAAAGGAATTATCTTGCAAAATAACTAATTCTGATATGGCTGTTAGAGATGTTAATGAAATACTTAAGATGATAAAAGATGTTAATTTATAATTAATTATGAATTCAAAAAATTAATGCAACAAAATATGTAAAAAAATAGACACATATAAAAACCTAATATATAATGTTAAG